>CAILLX010000016.1 GCA_903835185.1 uncultured bacterium
AAAACCCCACCAGTTGATGCTTGCAAGCAAAAAAAGGCCAAAAAGTGCAAAAAGCGACCAGAAGAGGTCGCTTTTTGCACTTGCTAAGATGGGGGTGGTCAGGGCATGTCACAAAAGATCAACGACGCCCTGGACATCCCCCAGGTGCCATCTGTTGACAAAGATTTATTGGCCTGTTTTACCTGATGTCAATCTGTATATTGCTACTTCCAGGTTGTTGCGAGCTTCAGTCAAGCGGGGATTGAGGCGCAAGGACAGCCTGTATTCGTTGATGGCTGACGTGATCTCTCCTAGTCCATACAATGCGTAGCCAAGATCGTTGCGAGCAGTAGCATTAAGCGGATCGAGCGCTACTGCGTATTTGAATTCCTCGACAGCTGCAGCTGTATCACCTGTAGCATGCAGGCAGCGTCCCAGTGCCAGATGACTGTCAGGATTGTTGGGATTGAGGAGGCTTGCTTGTCGGGCTGTTCTCAGTGCTGCTTGAGTGTCGTTGCCGCTGAGAAGAGCTGACGTTAAAGCTACCTGTGCCCGGGCAGAACTGGGTTCAAGCGACACAGCCTGCCTGGCGGACTTCAAAGCTCCTTTAGAATCTGCTGCCGACAGAAGCGCTTCAGACAGACCTGATAGAGCAGTAGCTGTTGGCTTTATGTCCAGCGAGTGACGATACTCAGTTATTGCTTCGGCGGCATTGGCTCCGCGCATAAGCGATTCAGCAAAAAGTAGATGAATGGCTGCACTGCCAGGATTCAGTTCAACAGCTCTTCTGAACTGATTTAGAGCTTCACTGTGATCCCCTACGAAGTCAAGTACTTGTGCCAGTTGTGCACGAGCGAAAGAGTTGGTAGGTGCTATATCAATTGCACTCTTAATCTCGGAGGCTGCGCCAGCATAGTCGCCGGCTAGAAAGAGGTAAGTACCCAACTTCAGCTTGAGTGCACCGTCTTGAACATTATCTGTAATCTGGCGTCTCAAGGCGACTATTGTCTCTCCTACCACCTTGAGATCACACAGAGCCTTATCAAGAGTAAGGAGGTTCTCCTGGGCAGAATCAGATCTTGTGCTGCCAGTATCAGAGCGACTGTTCGTTTCGGTATCAAGTAAGTGCTTGCCGTGTTCAGGGATGTGGCTTTTGTCAGCTGTCAGTGGGGATATTGTAGATGGCATACTTTCAGGAGGGCGACCCGCCGGTGCGTTCTCCCAGAGGGTGAGCACCGAATCCTCCCTGCCAGCAGCAGACTGGAGCCCGGGTGCTCTGCCTTCTTGTGAGCTAAACGGATGGCGGGACGCGTTACCCCAGCAGGCTGGCAGCAGCAGTGAACTGATAAATACTGCTACAACTATATTGCGCTTAGTCATTGAGCTTGGCAATCCAGGGAGAGGTTCTTCTAGTCAGTGCGATTCGGGTATTCTAGTATAAAAAGCATAGGCTCAGGAGAGACTGCCGGTGTCAAGCTATAGCGTCTACATTCATATTCCTTTTTGTGCCCACCGGTGTGATTTTTGTAATTTCACAACTGTCACTGGACTTGACTATCTGGCACAGGAGTATACGGAGGTGCTCTGTCAGGAGATTGCTGAGAGGTTGCAACATTGCTCTCATCCACCCGAGATAGCGTCAATATATTTCGGTGGTGGCACTCCCGGCTTGATTGATCCTGATTTGCTTTGCCGTATGCTTGCTGTCTTAAGAAAGCACTGCAACATAAGTGACTCAGCTGAAGTGACACTGGAGACTACACCGACGACAGTAACGCTAGATAAGTCCCGCAGCTGGCTGCGCTCAGGTATAAATAGGATATCAATTGGAGTGGAGTCTCTCTGCGATGATGAGCTGGCAGCAATCGGGAGGGACCAGACAGGGCGGCAGTCCCTGGAAGGGATTGAATGTGCAAGACAAGCAGGCTTTAGTAATATAAATGCCGATCTGCTCTATGGTCTGCCCGGGCAAACTCTTAACAGCTGGACCAAGACTTTGCGAGAGACGATCTCCCTAGGTCTGCCGCATCTTTCTGCTTACGGATTGCAGCTGGGAGCAAACGCGCGCCTTACTGCACGCCACCCGGCTGACTCGCCAGCTTATCCTGACGAAGCCACCGCAGTTGAGTTGTACGAATATTTAGTCAGCTGCTGCCAGAGCGCAGAGCTTGCTCAATATGAGGTGTCCAACTTTGCCAGAGCCGGTTTCGAGTCGAAGCATAACCTCTCTTATTGGACAAATGACGATTATTTTGCCTTTGGTGCCGGCGCACATCGTTATATAAATGGAGTGCGCAGCTCCAACTGGCGGTCGCTCAAAAGGTATATGCGTGACTATTTAGGGGCGGAGACAAGCGAAGTTATTGATGAGGCTACACGAGTGAAAGAAGCAATCTTTCTTGGCTTGCGGCTTCGCCGTGGCATTAATTTAGCTCTTTTTGCCAGGCAATATGGAATCAACTTAACTGAGAAGTTCTCCGAGCAGATTAAGCGACTGGTTGCCAGCGGACACTTAGCCTTAAAAGACAACTGGTTGACTCTTACCCAGCATGGGGTGCTGGTGAGCAATCTTGTACTGGCTGAGTTTATGTAAAAGAGATCTCGGCAAATTGGGAAATTAGATCTGCTACTCTTTGGGTATGGTGAAAGGAGCGGTAGGCTTCAGCCGTGACAGTTTGATTCACTCAAGTAGGTATCCAGAGACAACTTTGAAACTTTGCCCAGAGTGCTTTACTGAATATCAGGACGATATTGAACTTTGTCCAGAGGATGGTGTGTCGCTCAACCCTATTGAGCCAGACCCGTTAATAGGCACAGTCTTGCAAGAGCGTTATGTGATTCAATCAGTTCTCGGACGCGGAGGCATGGGGGTTGTATATAAGGCTAAGCATGAGCAGATGGACCGCCTGGTTGCCGTCAAGATGCTGCATCTTCACATGGTTGCTGATGCCGATGCTATAAAGCGATTTCACCGTGAAGCCAAGGCTGTTTCGCGTGTACGTCATCCCCATTCAATTATGCTTTACGACTTTGGTGTCACTCCGGACGGGCAACCCTTCATAGTCATGGACTACATTGAAGGCACCAGTCTCAAGAGGGTGATTAAACAGGATGGTCCTCTGCCGATTGCTCGAATTGATCATATTTTTCAACAGGTGATTGCTGCTCTTTCATGCGCTCATTCAGAAGGGGTTATTCATCGCGATCTCAAGCCGGAAAATATCATGCTTACTGATCGTGCTGATGATCCTAATTTTGTCCAAGTAGTTGATTTCGGGATCTCCAAATTGAAGAGCCGTGATGAGGAGGAGCACACTGAGTACAACATCACCAGGATAGGAGATGTCTGTGGCAGCCCGCCTTACATGAGCCCCGAGCAGTGCCTCTCTGCAAAACCAATTGATTACCGCAGTGACATTTATGCCTTAGGGGTTGTCCTGTATGAAGCTCTGGCTGGACGCCTTCCGTTTAGGGCCAAGACGGCTATCGAGATGATTGACTGTCATCTTTATGCGCCGCCGACACCGCTCAAGGCTGCTAATCCAGATCTTGTCTTGTGCGATTCGCTCAACAATATGCTCATGAAAGCATTACAGAAAGAGCCGGAGCGGCGACAGCAGTCGATGCGTGAGCTGGGTAAAGAGCTTGCTGAAGCTGTCCACCGTGATGGTGTGCGTGTCAGCATTGCCAGGAATAGATTTTCTCTCTCTGACGAACTGGCTGTCCAGCAGCTTTCCGGATCTCCTGACGAGCCTCGTGGCTCCACCGGTAAAGCTCCGCTTGTCGGCGCCGGACAGTTGCCTGCCGAGCAACAGTTGGAAGCTTCTTCCAGCTCCAGAAAGCGGCTACCTGACCTGTGGTCTGCGGTTCGCTCTCTATTTGGTACTGCTGCCAAAGAACGGATGCCTGATACAAATGTGGTGCCTGACTGTTGCCCTTACTGCGCCTCGCCTGTAAAACCTACTGTGAAGTTCTGCCTGGAATGCGGGCGCAATCTTCCCTCTCTTCAAGAAATAACCAAACTCAGACTTGTGCAGGGAGTCTTCACCTTGCCCAGATCGCTCAAGAGTTCGCCGGAAGTGCTGGACTTCAGCACTGCAACCAAGATGGCTACAGGCGGTTCTGGCGCTCCCTGGCGAGTGCCGCGCATAATACTGATTGTCAATATTATTTTGCTCATTGTCTGGTGCTATCTCTATCTCGTCCCAAGAGTTCAGCAAGAGCAACAAGCACAACTGCGAGGACAAAATGGCGCCGAGCGGTTGCATGCAAAAAGGAGATTGCATCATCAACAATGATTGTCCAATTCTGCTGCGGCTCTGCTTTACGTAATCAATACAGATTGCTAGCATGAGATCTGGCAGATTGAAATGATCCGCAGTGCGGCGCTGGTGCAAACTAACTGGGTTGCCAGTGATGTCTCATATTTTGACCGATGCGAAAACCTTGAATGAGATTGAGACGGCTCAGTTGATACAGCTCGTTCAGGGCGACCGGATCGTCTATGCCGTGCTTGGAAGCGATGGCGTTGACCTGTTGCATTGCTACAGCTGAGAAGTAAACAAACACCTCTTCGCGCACTTCACCCATACCTTGATTTGGCATACGGAGCACGGCACGCCCAAAATCATTGTTGATAGCTTCGGCAATTTGCTGCTCGAGCAAATCTGTGTAGAAGTGGTCGGCTTGAGTGTCTGATTTCTTTCCCATATCTATCTCCTGATAGAACCTGTTTTCAGCGGATTGCATCAAGTGCTTGTCTGACTGCCTTGATGTCCTGCCACATCAACCATTTAGGGCTTCCCACCTCTTTTGAGTCGTTTCGCAATAAAAAAGATGGGTGGAATATCGGCATTACTTTAGCATTGTTCTTGAAAGGAAACCATTTGCCGCGCATGCGACTGATAGGATCCTTAACCTGCAGTACAGCTGCGACTGCCGTGGCACCAGCTAATAAGATAAGTTGCGGGCCAATAAAATCAATCTGGGCATCCAGGTAGGGGCGGCAAGCCTCAGCTTCGCTCTTGTCTGGGACGCGGTTGTGTGGCGGACGGCATTTCACCACATTACAGATATAAGTATCTTTCTGGCGGTCAATTTCCACTGAAGCAAGGATTCGATCGAGCAGCTGTCCGGCGCGCCCGACAAAAGGTAGTCCGGTCTCGTCTTCTTTCTGTCCTGGACCTTCACCAATAATCATCAATTTGGCTTCAGGATTTCCGTCGCAGAAGACTACACTCTTTCTCGTCTGGCTTAAGCTACATCTTTGACAGATTGAAGCTGCTGCGGCGGTCTGGTCTAGACTGGCAAAGTGGTCGGCACAAGAGGGAACTAAGGTATGTTCACCAGTGCTTGCAGTTTTCAAATCCAGGTCAAGCTGCATCTTGTGCTCCAGACAACCCTGCTTCAACTTGTCGGTGCGACAGGCTCAGCTTATGCCCTTCGCCGCACGTCATTGACAATATAACATGGGCTGCAATTAGCTCCAGCTAAGAATTGGCTTGTCACTCTTCTCGGGGTTGACAACTAGTGAAAAGCTCTCAGGATGAGGCTGGAGACACTGCTTGAAACGTTGTTGCAGGTGCTGAATGTGTGTCTGGTTCGGCAAGCTCTGCAAGCGCTATGTGTTCGACAGCTGGTAGCTGTCTAGCCAGGCAGATTGTTGCCGTTTGGGCAAAAGTGGCAGCTGAGCCTGTGGTGAAAAATCTGGTTGACTGCAGCTTATCCGTGCTTGATTCATATGAGCTGCTGCCTGTGAGTGTCTGTCTGAGCGAGCTGAGAAGATGTTCTGCCGGATCAATTAGATCAATTGTCGCTGGCAGCAGATCTGCAATTGCCTCACGCAAGAAAGGGTAATGTGTGCAGCCTAAAACGACTGACTTTACCTTTTTAGCTTCAAAATCTTTCAGATAACTCCATAAAACATTTCTTGTTGTTGTGCTGGTCAGCTGTCCGCTTTCCACTAGTGGCACTAATTCAGGGCAGGCAATTTCAAGCACTTCTGCAGATGGATTAAGTCGCGTGATAGCTTTAGAGAAAGCCTTACTACTAACTGTTGCTGCTGTAGCCAGTACTGCCACTTTGCCTGGACGTTGAGACACATAGGATGACACAGCTGAGATGAGGTCATAAACAGGTACTGGTGATCGCATTTTGGCTGCTGGTCCGGCTTGAGCAGCTGAAGTGTTGCAAGCCATAACAATGCTGTCGGCGCCAAGTTTAAGCAGCCAGTCGACAATCTGCTTGACAAATAGAACAATCTCGTCCTTGTCACGGTTGCCGTAAGGACAGCGAGCTGTGTCGCCAAGATAAATAAATCTAACCATACGATCAGTTGTTAACTGATTGAGACGTTCCAGCTGTCGCAGGACAGACAGCCCTCCGACGCCGGAGTCAAACATACCGATGGTTGTGATCTCCAATCTTGCCTCCTCCGCTGAGCTTATTTTGTGACCCTGGCGGCGCTGCTACCCAGAGCAGCTAACGAAGTAGCTGTCGGCGAGATTTCTGTCTGTCTGGAGCTGGCAATCTTTGAGCTTGTAGCTTCGATCGAGCCTTTTCCAGAGATCTCAGCCTTTCTGGACAGATAGAGAATAACACCACTGGATAGTGCCCCGGCTATCTGATTCTGGTAATCAGAGGAGATTAACTTGGAGCGTTCCTCTTTATTTGAAATAAAACCTACCTCAGCAAGAACAGCAGGTATTGGTGTGTGGTTAATTACATAAAAACGGGCTTTACGAATATTGCGATCAGGAGCTTCAAGTTTGCCAACAAGCTCGCTGTGGATTGCCTGGGCTAGCTGGTGGCTCTGGTCTGTCTGATAATAAGTCTCGATGCCGTGGATGGATGAATTGGTTTCAAGAGAGTTTATATGAATGGATAAGAACGCATCAGCGGCGGCTGTGTTGGTGATGGCGACACGCGATTCCAGGCTGACGGCAGTGTCTTGGGAGCGAGTCATAACTACTTTTATGCCGCTGTCTTCAATGAGCTTTCTTACTTTGTCTGCAATCTCAAGTGTAATCTCTTTCTCCTGAACATCCCCACGTTGTGCTCCTGGATCGCTGCCACCGTGACCGGCATCGATTACAACCAACATTTGAGTTGGCAGCTTGGACGTGCGCGGTGGTTGCGACGTTGTCTCAGAAAGAGACAACGTGAGTTTGTGCGTCTGTACCGTTGATACTATCTGGTCTTTGATCTCGACCTGTGGACCTTCAAGATCGAGCACAATGCGAGAGAGATCCGGCCCAGGGCTGCCTATACGTATTGCATGCAGCATAGGTCCGGGGGTAACTGGTGGTGCCTGGCACTGGGCAAGCTCTGGTAGAGAATGTATATCCAGGACATAGCGTTCTGGATTGTGCAAACGGAATGCCTGGTATGAAAACGGTCTTGGCGACGACAGCTCAAGATTAACTGGTTGCACTCCCGAGATGGACAGATGGGGCGGTATTGTTGCCATTTTTTCTGACACATCTGCAGGCTCTGTTGTCGGGAGCTGCCCTGGATATCTTTGTGACTGTTTCAGGGTAGCTGTTCTGCCGTCTGCCTGGCGAGCCGACGAGCTCTGATTTCTGCTCAGGCGAACTGACGGCTGACCGGCACACTGCCTCGGTGTTGTGTTATGCTCAGCGCTGCTGCCAGTAGGCTTGTGAGAAAGCTTGCTGTCTGAGCGCGCTGGCTGAGCTGCTTCTGGAGCAGCGTTGCTCCCAGGGCTGTCGGCTGTTTGTTTGTCCGAGCCAAAAAGGTGGTGCCAGGCGCTTCGCCAGCGGCTGACGTGCCCGTTGTCGGCGGAGCTGTTGTCTGTGCTTGCCTGTCTATCTGGTGCAGCCTGCTTGCTGCGCCAGGGTGGTGCCGGTGGTGGCATAGCCAATTTAAGCGCCTCTGGTGCCTTCAATGACGCTGGTGAAGTGGCAGCTGAGTATGTGGCAGAGTGCTCCTCCTGTCCCTCTGGCATGTCGGAGCCTGATCTGTAATCAGGCGCTGCAGGAGGTATAACTTGATTGCTGGCGCGACTTAATTGGAGCGGCTCGACAGCTTTAATCCATCTGACCATAAGAACTCCAGGCCGCGACTGAAAAGAGAGCTCTTCCAGGTGCTGTGGCTCCTTTGTGCTTACAGATATTCGCATTACAGGCGGATTGGCTTGAAACTGCCCTATATGGATGCTGTGGACCCAGCTGGCAGACGGCACTATTGTTCTTGCCGGTTGTCCCCAAAATAATCCAGGGAAGTCTGCCACAGCTACTGTTGAACCATCAGATCCAGGCAGATAATGCAAGAAAGGTTGGTTGACAAGAGTTGTGCTGACAGTGTTGATAAGGAGTAAGTTGCCGGCTGTATCTTCCACTACTGAGGCGACACGGTTGGCTGCCCAACTAGATTGAGCCAAAGTTAAACTGTTCTGACTGAGCCAGAAGAGAAGAGCAAGAAGTGGAACAAATGCACGGCTCAATTGCCGCGTCATGAAATCACCTTAACTTTCCAGTTCAGCGCCATTCTAACACTGAGTGTAAAACCCACAAGGTCTTCTTATATCCTGAAGCTATTATGTGCCACCACTGGAAGAGTATAAATAAAATTTGATCTGAGCACTTTAGTTAAATTGTGTTACCTGCTACTCTTAGCTGGCGCTATCACAGTACTGCTGGCGTCCAAGCCCAACGGCATCCCAGCCCTTTACAAGCGGTTTTGGTTTTTCCCAGGCTCTGCGGATAGGTAATTGTGGGTGGTTGCAGACAAGTACTCTCCACTGCTGGAGCTTGGTGAATAGGTAAGGTCATAGCTCGACCTTAATAAGGCACTACCACCAGAGATTCGCACCTTGGCAAGCGGGCGACAACAGGAGTTATCGGCATGGACAACCTTTTGGTACCCATCGTCTGCGCATTAGTGGCGCTGTTGTACGGATTGACTGTCTCTGTCTGGGTTCTGAGATTAAACCCAGGCAATAAGCGGATGCAGGAAATTGCTGAGGCTATTCAAGAAGGTGCCAAGGCTTATATGAATCGCCAGTACACAACAGTGTCTTTTGTTGGAGTAGCTCTGTTCATTGTTATATGGTTGTTCCTTAACCTGACCACAGCTGTAGGATTTGCAATTGGAGCCATTCTAAGCGCTGTAGCTGGTTATATCGGTATGTTTGTGTCGGTGCGAGCTAACGTGCGTACAGCCCAGGCCGCAACAGAAGGTTTGGAGCAAGCCCTGCAGGTTGCTTTCAAAGGTGGATCAGTCACAGGGCTGCTTGTTGTGGGGCTCGGTTTGCTTGGTGTGTCAGCTTTTTACTGGGCAACCTCTGATGTTAATGCGCTGATTGGACTTGGTTTTGGAGCCAGTTTAATCTCTGTCTTTGCCCGTCTCGGTGGCGGTATTTATACCAAGGCGGCAGATGTGGGTGCTGACCTGGTCGGAAAAGTTGAAGCCGGCATTCCTGAAGATGACCCGAGGAACCCAGCAGTTATTGCAGACAATGTTGGCGACAATGTTGGCGATTGCGCCGGTATGGCTGCCGACCTTTTCGAGACTTATGCTGTGACAGCGATAGCGACAATGCTTCTCGCATCTATTACTTTTAGAGAGCAGATAGCAGCTGGCAATAAAACTATCTTGATTTATCCGCTGGTATTGGGTGGTTTTTCCATTCTGGCTTCTGTAATTGGCACTTTCTTTGTTCGTCTGGGTCCTGATAAGAACATAATGGGTGCTCTTTATAAGGGTCTGCTTAGTGCCGGCTTAATTGCTGGGGCAGGTTTTTACTGGATCACTATGCAGATGATGCAAGGATTGTCGCTTGCCGGTCATTCTGTAGATCCTATTAGATTTTGGCTGGCAACTTTAACAGGCTTGGCTGTGACTGGAGGTATCGTATGGATAACCGAATACTATACCTCGACTCATTTTAAGCCGGTGCAGTCAATTGCCCAAGCTTCTGAAACTGGACATGCCACCAATATTATTGCTGGTCTGGCTGTGTCAATGCGTTCTACTGCTGCTCCTGTGTTAGTGATTATTGTGGGTATTCTCCTCTCTTATGCACTGGTCGGTGTTTTTGGAGTTGCACTAGCAGCGATGGCTATGTTGAGCATGGCAGGAATTATTGTGGCAATTGATGCTTATGGACCTATCACAGATAATGCTGGTGGGATAGCCGAGATGGCCGAACTGCCTAAAGAAGTGCGCAACATTACCGACCCGCTTGATGCTGTAGGCAATACTACCAAAGCTGTTACTAAGGGATATGCAATCTGTTCAGCAGGGCTGGCGGCCATTGTGCTGTTTAACTCTTACACGCAAGATTTGCAGCATAAAATTGCCGAGTCCGGCTCTAACGTATTGATCACCTTTGATCTGTCCAGTCCTTATGTCCTGTGCGGTCTGTTTCTGGGCGGACTGATTCCGTTTTTGTTCGGGGCGCTGGCTATGGAGGCGGTTGGCAAAGCTGGTGGTCTGGTAGTGGAAGAGGTGCGTCGCCAGTTTAGAGAAATTGCCGGAATCATGGAAGGAACAGCTAAACCAGAGTATGGCGCTTGTGTGGACATAGTCACGCGTGCTGCCTTAAAAGAGATGATCTTGCCGGCTCTTCTGCCTGTTTTGACTCCATGTGTTATTGCGGTCCTTGGATATTTCTGGCTGAGCCGTGTTCTTCCACATGAATATGCTGCTGCCAAGATCTTAGGAGGAGTATTGGTTGGCAGTATCGTCACCGGCTTATTTGTGGCAGTCTCAATGACCTCAGGCGGTGGTGCATGGGATAATGCAAAGAAGTATATTGAAGAAGGACATCATGGTGGCAAAGGATCTGATGCTCACAAAGCAGCTGTCACCGGCGATACAGTAGGTGATCCTTACAAGGACACGGCTGGTCCTGCCATTAATCCTATGATTAAGATCCTCAATATTGTCGCCCTTCTACTGGTTGGTTTTCTTGCTCACTGACGAGGTCTACGATGCAGGTCAGGCTGGGCACCCGTCGTGATGAATTTTGATGTGATTCTCTAGTTAGCTGACTGTGGCTAAAGCGTTCGGGAAGCCAGAGCCTGTCCGATGGACTCTTCATAAGGAGCCCGCAAAATACCAGCTTCAGTGATAATGGCGGTAATGAGCCTGTTTGGTGTGACATCAAAGGCTGGATTAAGCACCTTAATACCTGGCGGGCAGATCTTTTTGCCATTAATAATAGTGACTTCGCTAGCATCGCGCTGCTCGATAGGAATCGCTTCGCCGGTGCGCAGTGCTGGATCGATTGTAGACAGCGGTGCTGCAATATACATAGGTATACTGTGTGCCTGCGCCAGGACAGCTAGTGTGTATGTTCCTATTTTATTGGCTGTGTCTCCGTTGACGGCTATGCGATCTGCTCCTGTGACTATAAGATCTACCTTGCGTTGCGACATCAGGTAGCCTGCCATTGTATCGGTGATGAGTGTTGGTTCGATTCCGTC
This sequence comes from uncultured bacterium, assembly GCA_903835185.1. Lineage (GTDB taxonomy): Bacteria > Cyanobacteriota > Vampirovibrionia > Obscuribacterales > Obscuribacteraceae > CAILLX01. The sequence goes on from CAILLX010000016.1 coordinate 11,427, forward strand.
CACCAGGAGCTCCCAGGCGGTGAGCCTGGAACCTTGCTGGCGAGGGCGTGTCTCATCAACAAAGACTGTGAGCTGGCAACCCCGCAGGTGTGCTGCACGAATGACACCCAGTGCTGTGCCCCACCCGCAGGTAGCGAGTGCGCCGGCGTTGCAGTGAGTCAGGATGGAGGCTTTTTCACCAACTAATTCTGCGCCGTACTCGCCGATGAGTCTGCAGTTGGTGACATATCCCTCCAGAATTGAGCGGGCGCAGTCAAAGAGTTTCTGGGCAATGTGAACAAGCGTTAGATCAGTATCTCGTAGTTTTTGTGCTAGTCCAAAAACCAGATTTGTGTCCCAGCTTAAATTGACTGCAGTCGGGCGTGTTGACTGCAGAGCAGCGTTTGCCGCTTCGAGGTCGTTGTAAAACTGGTGGCGGGAGGTTGCCTGGAGAGCGAGCCTTCTAGCCTCGCATGCCAATCCCAGGGCTCCGGCTGCTCCTATTGCCGGCGCTCCGCGCACTACCATCTCTTTGATTGCAAAGCACATGTCGTCAAGTGCGGTGGCGTCAAAATATTCCAGAGTCTCTGGTATTTTGCGTTGATCTATGAGCATTATTTGCCCATCGTGAACTTGAATCGGCTCTGCTTTTGAAGTGCCGCTTTGGGGTGGGGAATTGATTGCCATGTTGTCCTCCAGTAACTGTCTAATTTTAGCGCACCCAATATGTCCGGCATGATCTCTGCTAACTTCCTCTTTCCCCTGCTGCGCGTAAAACTTACGGCATGCTTGGCTGCGATGGGGGGGGGCCAGTGCTAGGCTCAGCGCAAGAGCTCCAGATATGCTTTGTTAAGAAGATCGCATTGAGTGCCTATCTGGAATGACTCGGTGCTGAGCTTATCTGCGCGGCAATAAGCGTCGTCTGCTTGCCGGTATAAGTGTTCTGCTTCTTCCCAGCTTCCTTTCCCTCTCAACCATTCTGCTTCCCTGCTTAAATTATCTGCTCGTGCCAGCTCGTCTTTTGCGGCAGCAAAGAGCTGTGCTGCTTGTGCTTGTCGCTGGCGCAAAGTGCGCAAAGTATCTCTGACCTGTGTCTCTTTTTTATCAATTTCAACCCTGTGAAAGATGAGCTCGCTGGCAGCCTTGAGAGAGTGTTCAGGATCTATCTGTCCTGAGCGCACTTTGTTGTGTAGATCCTTGAGTTCCAACACCCTGTCATCATCTTCGTGCTGGCGCTGAGTATTTGCAGTGACATGTTTTCTGCCAAGTGAATTAGCCTCTTCACGATCCTTATCTTGCCGGTGCAGAGCTGCCTCATATTCGGCTGCTTGCCTCTCTTCATCTTTATGCTGTTGTCGTTTGTCTGTGTCAGCGCTTGTTGAGTGCATAAGGCCAGTGAAAATTGCGCAAACAAGCAACATTACTCCGAGCATGGCAAATCCAACGTACTGGAAAATGGCAAGGAGAATCTCTCGGCTGACGTAGGCAAACTCTTTGATCTGTTCGGCAACAGAATTACTGTGCCCAGAGGCAACTGCAAGACAGTAGAGACACAGCTCATCTGATCTAGTATTTGTTCTCATCGCCGGATTTGCCAAATGCTGCATAGCCAGTATCCTCGCCAGGGTGATGCTTGGATGCTATCTGCAGCTTTGGCTGATTGACAGGTGGTAAGGTCCAGTCACCAACTGTTCAATTGCACATCTAATTTGCTGTATAAGCTCTGCGCCGATTGCTGGCGCAGAGCTGGGCGTGGCGTATCAAAGCATTTGTGTGCAACCTGGTTGCATTGCCAAAGGTGCCTCTTGGACCTTTGGCAATGCAAGGATTACACTGCCATAGCAGCGACGGCTAGCTGACTGCTTGCAGGCTACTGGTCGAATCAACCTGACAGGACAGATTGAGTCTGTACCCCAGCCCAGGGAGAGTAAATATGATTGAGGGACTGCCTGGATTATCTATCTTGCGACGCAATGTCTTGATGATTGTTCTTACAGTCTCTTCAGAGACTTGACGTGATGATTCCCACAGACGGCGCAGCAATGCCTCTGCTTTGAAGAAGCGGTTGGGATAGCGCAGCAAGAACTCCAGAAGCTGGTATTCCTTTCCTTGCAATTTGATCTCCACACCTGCCCGTGTCAGGTACTTAGCTTCAGTATTGAAGACAAAGTCATTGAAATGGTAGATCTTGGTGACAATCAAATTTGGTCTGCGCAATACAGCTCTCACTCTGGCAGCCACTTCTGTGATGCGGTAGGGCTGAGCTACGCAGTCGTCGGCTCCAGCGTCCAGAGCCTGCACTATGTCTTGCTCAGAGGCGCTCTGTGTGAGCATAAGAATGCGTGAGTTGCCTCCTGCAGATCTATATTGAGTCACCAGCTCGACTCCTGACAGTAAGCTGGCGTCCCAGTTGAGGATGCAGAGATCAAAATGATTAAAGTACAGCTGTTCCAGTCCGGTCGCACCGTTGTCTGCTATCTCAACGATATGCTGCTCGCGACTTAAGCAGGTACGCAGCGCCTCAGCTCTGCACTTGTTGCCCTCCACAATCAATACCTTAGCCATCTTCCCCTCTCCTCTCTAGACCTGGCGGTGTTGCTGCTCTTTACTGGCTTCCTCTGGGGCAGCTGTAACGCCAACTGCTCACTTATGTGCTTTGCATCAAACCGTTTAGCAAGTCCTTCTATTCGCAATCCTACTGCAACAGCACAAACCGCCAATGACACAGCCATGAACAGTTCGTGGCTCTTGAATGAACTCAGTGTGACCTGTCGGATGTCCAGTTGAGCAAAGGCGGATTGGACGCAATACAGCGACATCCGCGTGACGATGGACAGTGGAGCGAAGGATTCCGATGAGGAATCCGCAGCGGAACGTGAAAACGAGCGGAGGCGGATCGGATGGAGCGCAGCGACATCCGCTCCGCCGGAGCGATTATAAAAAGAAGGAAGCCTCAGACTGGCGGCAGCCCGAGACTTCCTTCTCTTCTAGAAGCGTGGAAAAAGTTTTCTTGCGCCTCTGGCAGTCCTAGCGGCCTTGGCGTGCCCGGAGAAATTCTGGAATATCAAGAATATCGGAGGCGATCTTCTTGAACTCAGAAGATGGGCGTGCAGGCTCAGTACGAGCCGGCACAGGAGAAGAGGCCGTTGTTGTACGGGTTTTGGCTTGCAGTGGCTGGACTATCATGTCAAAGCCTGTGGCTATGACTGTGATGAGCACTTCACCATGGAGTCTGTCGTCTATGACTGCACCAAATATGATATTGGCTTCGTCAGAGACTGCCGAGTAGATAACGTTGGCTGCTTCTTGCACTTCATGCAACGTCAGATCTGGTCCGCCAGTAACGCTGAAGATTACGCCCGAGGCTCCATCGATTGTGGTTTCCAGCAATGGGCTGTTGATGGCGTTGCGTGCTGCTTCAACGGCGCGGCCTTCGCCGGTGGCTCGACCGAGACCCATTAGAGCAGAGCCGGCTGTTTGCATGACCGCCTTGACGTCGGCAAAGTCGACGTTAATTAAGCCAGGAACTGTGATGATATCCGAGATGCCCTGCACACCTTGCATTAGTACCTTGTCGGCTTCAGTAAAAGCTTCTTGCATAGAAGCACGATGATCTACGACTTCAAGCAATCGCTGGTTGGGAATGACAATTAAAGTGTCGACGCGACTCTTAATCTCTTCGATGCCGAGGTCAGCCTGATTGCTCCGACGTCTGCCTTCAAATAAGAATGGTCTGGTTACAACACCTACTGTGAGTGCGCCTCTCTCCTTAGCTACTTCAGCTACGATAGGGGCTGCACCGGTGCCAGTACCACCGCCCATACCGGCGGCTATGAAGACCATATCGGCACCTTCTAATGCTGCAGCTATGTCTTCCCGGCTCTCTTCTGCCGCCTTCTGCCCGATTGTCGGGTTGCCGCCAGCACCTAGTCCGCGAGTCAGTTTGGCTCCGATCTGTAGACGGTTTTTGGCCGCTGCCAGTTCGAGCGCCTGATGATCTGTGTTACAGGACCAGAATTCGATCCCGTTTAGCCCGGCTGCAATCATTCGATTGACTGCATTGGAGCCGGCGCCGCCCACACCAATTACTTTGATATTGGCAGCATTTTCCAATCTATTGAGTTTGTTAGTTTCAGTTCGGTCCGCCACGACTGATAAACCTCATCTTAAGTGTCAGAACTATTTTTGCAATTATCAGAGTAGGGCTATCTTGGCAAGCTAAATTTAGCGTTACTCAACGCCCACTACTGGTTGCTGTTGAATCGAAATGGTAGAGTGTCCATCGGCTATTTGCAAGCCAGTAAATGCCTTCTGTTGTTAACCTTTTCAAAGGTTAAGACCTCGCCCATAAATATTTGCAGGTTGTCATTCTCTTGGCTGCCCGGTTGCGAAACTTTTGCCCCGTCCTGGCAGCAGAATATTAGAAATTGGCAAGGTGCATTTATTTAGACTGTTTGCGCTCTGCTGCTTGCAGCTTCTGTAGCTGAGCTTTGATGGCAGGGTTGGCAGGATCAATCTTGGAGGACTGCTCGGCAGCCTCTACAGCTGCTTTCATATTTCCCAGCGCAGCTTCAACAGCTGCCAGGAGCCTGCAGGCGTCAGCATTCTTGGCATCTATGGTCAGACATTTCTTCAGGTTGGCTCTTGCTTCGGCAGGTTTACCTTTTGCAACATAAGCGCTACCCAGGTAATAGTAGGCATCGCCATCGTCGGCAGCCAGCTCAAGTGACTTATTCTCTTCAAAAATCTGCCCGTCTAAATCTCCTGCCAGTCCTAGAGCCGCACCGAGCTCTCTGTGGGCAGCAGCGCCTGATGGATTAAGCTTTACTGCCTGCCTAAACTGGGTGATAGCTTCATCATTTTTCTGCCTTCGACTTAAGACCTGTCCGTACTTATAACGGTAGTCTGCATTATTAGGGTCGAACTTAACTGCTTGCTTTAAAGCATCAGCAGCTCCATCGAAATCTTTTTTGCGTGCCAGTGCTCGAGCTAAAGAGAAGAAAGCTTCGCCGTCAGCTGGAGAAAGACGAATTGCCTGCTTGAACTGCTCGACTGCTGCGTCAAGCTCACCTGACATAAGATAAGATCTGCCCAGCCGCATGCGTGTGGTTGGGTTGTTTGGATTAATGTCAATAGCCGATTTGTAGCGCAGGATGGCGTTTTGTATATCTTCTTTGTCGCCCTGTCCATATACGGCTGGCAGCCAGGCTATCTGGAAGCTGCAAAAAAGCACTATCAACGTGCACATTCTTACCCAATGCATGGCAGTAATCTCCAGTTTAATTAGTTAGGTATAGTACCTGATTTCTCGGCTACGCGTGTATCGAGAAGATGTGCCAGTGCAGCTTTGCAGGCAGGATCTTTAGGGTTAATCTGAATTGCCTTGCGATAGCTATCGGCAGCTTTGGTGGTCTCACCGGTCTTTTCAAGTGCTGCTCCAAGAGCCAGAAATGCCCAGTAGTTTTGCGGGAACAGCTCAATTGCTCTACGCTCCACAGCAATTGCCGATCTGGCATCACCTTTCCAGAGCAAGCACTTGCCTAGCCCTACATAAGCCAGGAAGTGGTTTGGCTGTAGAGAAATTGTCTTGCGATATTCAAGTGCAGACTCATCGTAAGCTTTCTGGACCTCAAGACAGACGGCCAGGTTGTAATGTGCCTCTGGTGTGTTGGGCGACTCTTTAATGATCATTCGGAACTGCTCGGCGGCTACGTCGTAGCAATTCAACTCTTCTAAACAGATTCCAAGATTGCCGCGGGCCGCGATGTCCTTCTTATTGGTGTCCAGGATCTGGCGGAACTGTGAACCGGCTTCGTCCCAGCTGTCTTTCTTCATAAGAATGTTGCCTAGCGAAAAACGGATCTCCATATTCTTTGGATTGCAGCGCAGCGCCTCAAAAAGTGTAAGTATGCTCTCGTCATACTGCCCTAGTTCGCTCAGAATAAGCCCTAAATGGTAGCGTGCTTCATAACTGTCCGGACGTTCAGCTACTGCAGCCCTGGCCTCATAACTTGCTTCGTTGAGTGCATGCTGCTTGTAATACAGATTGCAAGAGCGCATATGCTGGTCAAACTTGTCAGCCCCGCTAGCGATACGAGTAGATGAAAGAGTGAGCGCCGCCAAGGCGATGCAGACAAAAAGCTGCTTGATCTGTTTTATGTTCATCGCGTCATTATAAGACGCTTGTGTAATTAAGTGTCTGTGGTAGCTTTCCTGTCAGGAGAGTCGTATCTGCACAGGTCTGTGCTGACCAGCTCTTGGCCGGATTGAAAATGGTTTAATCCTGCTTCAGCCGGCTGTCTGTGCAAGCGCGAGTCTGTTCGGTTGGGTTAAGCTGCCCGCCAGGAGTAACCCGCGACAATAGCAGTGGGTATATACTCACTTGATTGAGTCTTGCCGAGATATCCGGCATAAGGTGATCTCAGTTTATAGCTCTCCACTTATACTTCTGATTTACCCGCTAGCGTCATGCAACTGGAAGGTCAGGAAAAACTTATGCACTTCGACATATCTACAGCCGCGCCAGCCACCATTTTTTTTAAGTTCTTTTTCCCGCCGATCTTTTATGCCATTCACGGTTGGCTGGCAACTGAGATGGCCATCATCGCTCTATTCAGACCCTACGAAACCTGGTACTTCCCTTTTACTCGACTGCAAGTTCCTTGCACTCCTGGAATCTTTCCAAAGCGACGGGAGAAACTGGCCGGCGCTGTGGCTGCGACAATTACAGACACTCTTTTGACCACTGCCGATATCAGACATCAGACTGAGCAGCTGGTGACAGAGAAGAACATTTATGCAGCGATAGACGCTTTTGTCGACTCAGTGCTTAAAGAATTTCGCGATACGACAAAGTTGCACAGGTTGGCAGCAGATGTAGCTGAAGTCAGCCCGGCTTTGTTGCAGCACCTGGTTATATCAATAACTGACGGGCTTGAACAAAAAAAAGAACGCCGTGTTGCTGTTATCACTGAAAAGATTTTTGATCAGATAGTTCTTTCTGCTCGTATACCGCTTGATCAAGCTAACGAAATTGCAGCCAGGCTAATGGATGCATTTCTTACTCCCGGCCGGATTCGTGCTGGATTAATGAAGCTGCTCAGCCCGCAGAACATTAATGCATTAGACGAGTCTGTGCAGGCGCATACTGGCGGACCTTACAAGATCATAGCCCGCTTAATTGGTATAAAGCGGGTCTGTTATGAATGGCGTAGCTATCTTGAGAAAGAGCCGCTTGAGTCGGAAAGGATTATTGGTGACCTCAGTAAACGATTTGGCATAAGAGATCAAATTGCCGTTCAGATTGCTAATTTCGATTTGCGTTCTATGCCGATGCAGCATATTGCTCAGCTTAGAGAGAATCTGGTCACTTTTGTGCAGTCTTTTCTTCTTCAGCATCGCGAGGATATCCTTAATCTTGTAAAACGTATTGAAGGTGAGTCGATGGGAGAAGTTCGGCACGCCATTATCAGGTTCAATCCGGAGAGCATCCCGGCTGAATGGTTAGCCAAGACAAAACGGGACATAGCTTCATTCTTTTATGCATATCTGAAACGCGAGCTTGGCGAACTGCTTGAGAAGGCTATTCCAGCTTTGGGAATGTACGCTTTAATTTCGCACAAAATAGAGCTGTTTTCGCCGCAGCAACTTGAGCATCTCATCAAACGTGTCTGTAAGCAGGAATTGAAGTGGCTGGCCTTGCTTGGAGGTTTTATTGGAGCCTGGTTGGGGTTGCTGCAAATTGTAGTCAATGTTTCTTTTCCTTAACCAGCTACTAGCTCTCTGGGCAGCGGGTAGAGCTGACGTTGTGCCAAGTATCGCTCCGGCAGCACAAGACAAAGTCGGTGGCGACAGCCAGGAGACGCTATAATATTGCTTCTAGAAGCAGTATGGGGCATAGCTCACATTATGGCTGGGCACAAAATTGAAGTGCCTGTTCTTGCACCGTTGTCAGCTGATGCTGATCATGGCATAGTGGTGCGTGGTGCTCGCCAGCATAACCTCAAAAATATTGATGTCGTCATACCGCGCAATAAACTTGTAGTGATAACAGGTGTAAGCGGTTCTGGTAAATCCAGCCTGGCTTTTGACACTATTTTTGCTGAAGGGCAAAGAAGATATGTCGAGTCTCTCTCTGCATACGCCAGACAGTTTCTTGGTCAGCTCGACAAACCGGATGTGGATCACATTGATGGTCTGTCGCCAGCAATTTCAATTGATCAAAAATCGACCAGCCACAATCCGCGTTCTACAGTAGGCACTGTCACCGAAATTTATGATTATTTGCGTCTTCTTTTTGCCCGTTGTGGTACACCGCACTGTCCTGTCTGCGGCTGCCTCATTAATCCGCAGACAGTCGACCAGATAGTAGATCAAGTTGTTACCTTGCCTGTTGGCAGCAAGATTCAGATTCTTGCTCCGCTTGTGTCAGGGCGCAAAGGAGAGTATCAAAATCTCTTCACTGATCTGCGCAAAGAAGGATTTGTACGGGTGCGTGTGGATGGAGAAACTTTGAGCCTGGAGGATGAATTTAAGCTCGACAAGAATAAGAAGCATACTATCGAACTTGTTATAGATCGTCTGGTGGTCCGGGACAATATGGCTTCTCGCCTGGCAGATAGCCTCTCTCTTGGACTCAAGTGGGGCAAGTCGACTGTAGTGGTGGCAGTTGCCGGGCTGGAGCAACAAGAGCTGCTCTTTTCTGAGCAGTTTGCTTGTGCTAACTGCAATGTGAGTTTTTCCGAAATCTCGCCGCGCATCTTTAGCTTCAACAGCCCTTACGGGGCATGCAGCGAATGTCACGGGCTTGGATACCTTATGGAGGTTGATCCTGCTGCTGTTGTGCCTGATCGTAGCAAGAGTATCAACGAAGGTGCTATCTATCCATGGGCCAAAACAGGCAATCCGTATTATTTGCAGATACTCTCTTCTGTAGCTAAACATTACAAGTTCAGCGTCGATACACCTTTTGGCAAGCTATCTGCTGACCAGCAGCGTGTCATTCTCTATGGCTCAGGGGCAGATAAGGTCAAGTTAGCGCATGACTCTTTCGATGGTACAGAGATGTGGCAGTATCGCAAAGAGTTTGAAGGTGTAATTAACAATCTAAAACGGCGTTATGGCGAGTCATCATCTGATCGAGTCAAGCAGGATATTGCTGTTTATATGACAGAGATGCCTTGCCAGGCGTGCAAAGGTACTCGCTTGCGCAGTGAGTCGCTGGCTGTAAAGCTGGCAGATCTCTCTATTGCTGAACTCTCGGCTTTAGCTGTAGGGCAGTGTATGGAATTTTTCGAAAGATTGCCTAGTCGGTTGACAGCCACTCAGCAGACTATAGCCCACCAGGTTCTCATTGAGGTTAAATCAAGGTTGCGCTTTCTCAATGATGTCGGCTTGAGTTATCTGACTCTCGATCGTAAGGCAAACACTTTAGCTGGCGGTGAGGCGCAACGCATAAGACTGGCAACTCAGATCGGCTCGGGACTGTCAGGGGTTCTTTATGTCCTTGATGAACCATCTATTGGCTTGCACCAGCGCGACAATCAGCGTCTCCTGGCTACCCTCAAGACTCTTCGGGACCTGGGTAACACGCTGCTTGTAGTTGAACACGATCTCGACACTATGCATGAGTCTGATTGGATTATTGACATAGGTCCGGGTGCAGGTATTCATGGCGGGATGGTGGTAGGGCAAGGATCTGTTGCCGACATAGCTGCTTTGCCTGAGTCAATTACAGGAGCATATCTGTCCGGTCGCAAGGCGATACATGTTCCTAAAAAACGCCGCAGCGGCAAGGGGCTGTCACTGTCAATAGTTGGTGCCAGGCTGAACAATTTGAAGAACTTGACTGTTAACATACCGTTAAACATGTTTGTAGCTATAACAGGCGTATCCGGCTCCGGTAAGTCCACCCTGGTGAATGACCTGCTTTATCAGTATCTGCGGCATGAGATGAACGGCACAGTGCCTGCTCCTTCCGGTCTCGACAGTGTGCTGGGCGTAGACAATCTTGACAAAGTCATAAGCATAGATCAATCACCGATTGGACGGACGCCGCGCTCCAACCCGGCTACTTATACAGGCTTGTTCGATGTTATTCGCGATGTTTTTTCAATGACTGTCGAAGCTAAAGCACGAGGTTATTTACCAGGACGCTTCTCCTTCAATGTCAAGGGCGGTCGCTGCGAAGCTTGCCGCGGGGAGGGGATGAATGAAATTGAGATGAACTTCCTGCCTTCTGTCTTTGTCTCTTGCGAAGTGTGCAAAGGTGCTCGCTACAACCGCGAAACACTTGAAGTTAAGTTTAAGGGCAAATCTATTGCTGACGTGTTGGAGATGACAGTGGAGGAGGCGCTTGAGTTCTTTGCCAATATCCCTAAAGCTGTCTCCAAGCTTGCCACAATGCATGAAGTCGGGCTTGACTACATCAAGTTAGGTCAGAGCGCCACCACATTGTCTGGTGGAGAAGCCCAGCGGGTCAAACTGGCTGAGCAGCTCTCCCGGCGCTCTACAGGCAAAACAATCTATATTCTCGACGAGCCGACTACAGGGCTATCTTTCTTTGATGTCGACAAACTGCTCCATGTGCTTAATAAGCTTGTCGATACAGGCAATACAGTTGTAATCATTGAGCACAATCTTGATGTGGTTAAGCAAGCAGACTGGGTAATTGACCTTGGTCCCGAAGGTGGCGATGGCGGTGGAGCCATTGTTACTGAGGGGACTCCGGAAGCTGTTTCTGCCTGTTCCAGCTCTTATACTGGCGCTTTCTTGAAACAGACTTTAGCTGTGAGCCTTTCGGCTAGAGCCGCCAGCAAAGGTTCTCTGCAGGGTGGAGCTTAGATAAACTTTGTTCAATCCTTTAGTGCTTTTCTTCATTTATTGGCATCTTGCCTCTTAATGATTTAACATTGTAAGCGACTGTAGTGGAGGTTGCTGGTGGTTCATCGTCATACCACTGAAACGGGCAGCGTCGAATCCCGAGAACTTCCCCAATCGCTTTACGACAACCTTCGTAAGCGCGGTTTGCGCCTGACCTATCAAAGGGAGACCATTCTCGAGATCTTCCGCGAGCAACCATCTGGCACTCATCTTTCAGCTGAAGAGCTGCATGCCAAGCTGGTTGAACGTGGGGCAAGTGTCAGCCTGGCAACGGCTTACCGGACACTTAATCTCCTCTCTTCGCTTGGCGCACTGCGTGAGCTTGATTTTGCCGAAGGGCACAAGCATTATGAGCTGAAGCATGATAATTTGCCGCATCAACACATAGTTTGCCTTGGTTGCAACACAACAGTTGAGTTTGAAGATGAAGATCATTTCTTAGAAGAGTCGGGGCAGAAGATTGGAGCTCGCTATAATTTTGAAGTAATAGATGCGCAGTTTAAAATCTTTGGACTTTGTTGCCACTGTCGGCAAGCAAAGCAGCTGTGTCCAAAACAGGCTCCGGCTAAGCGCACTAAAGGTATTGAGGTAAATTTGTGACTCTTTGGGAAGCAAAAGTGGGCGATTGGCTGGAGATAACAGCTCTGTCAGATGACGACGTGGCTCTTGAGGCGTTACGCTACGGCATTGATGAAGGTTCCAGAATTAAGCTGACAGCTAAACTGCCGGGCGGACCGGTAGTAATTGCTAAGAATCAGCTTGAGATAGCTCTCGGGCGCCAGTGGCTGCTGTCGAGTTACGTATATCTAGGGAGTGAGAGGTTTTTACTGTAAGATGAAATATATGGAGATGCGCCTTCACAATCTGCCTCTTTGCTCCCTGTCGCTTTGTCTTACGGGGTGGCTCAGCTGATGGCACCACTTAATCCTTGGAAACTGACTGGATACAAACCAGGACAAAACGTAGCCTGCCAGATAATGGCTGCCGAGCCTGGCGGTTATGCTGTGCTCATTCCTAGAGATAATCTACCTGGCTTCCTGCCTACCGAAGCAAAGCTTAAAATTGGCGAAGATGTATTGGCACAGTTTGTCTGCGTGCATAATAACAGGGTGCTTCTGTCGGCAAGATTTTCTGGTAGCGGCTCTGCTATTGCTGCTCAGCAAGGTAGTTCTTACACTACTACTGCTAAGTCTGCTGCTGCGCAGATTGACTGGTCGGCGCAGGTTGCCACAGGAGCCGATCCAGCCGATGCGGCATTCTCAGTCTGGGCCCAGACTGTTCCCCGTAAAATCCACCTCAGGCGGGCAACCGACTTGATCTTGCCACCAGTGGATGGGCAGGAACCTCAGACAATTGTTATGGGTGAGAATGATCTGGAATGGTTGATTACTGACCTTGAAGGCGGTATGCGCACAGGTTGTGTAAAAGCATCCTCTGAAGAGCAGCTGTCGCGGTCAGCAATGCTCCTTTATCGTGGACGAGCTGTAGGCTGTATTTACGGTCGTAAAAGCATGCCTGACTCTATGCCGACAGAGCAGGCGCTCTCGTTAATGCTTCAAGATCTCTCGATGCCATCTACAAAGGCGGTTGTTTACGACCTGCCGCCAGAGGTGACTCTGGCTATGTCGGCTCTTTTCTTAGGCTATCCTGTCCAGCGCTCAGATGATCTTGATGCTCGTTCATACATTGATTACCTGTGTGGCTGGTTTGCCGAGAAAGGGCAGACGGCCTGCCTGGCCATTACATTGCCTGCTGAAGCAGCAAACTGTCTGTTGTTTGTAACAGCAGGTTCTTATGTTGGTGCCTTTTATGTAGAAGATCAGAAGTTCAACAAAGACAAGAACTTTGTATACGAGCTGCTTGCTCGGGATGCGAATGCTGGAGTGGCAGCTAGTATCCTTCCTCCGGAGATGACCTCACAGGCGGTGCGTTTTGGCTTTAGCCTGAGCATGGCTTCCAAGAAGCAGTAACAGATTTACGGCAAAAGCATGGCGCTATTCTGGTCGATATAGCAATCATTGACGAGACCTCTCTTCTTGTGCCTTGAGCAGAGTTCCAGGTAAGATGCGTGCCAGGCGCTTTCTCATAAATGTTTTGGCGCGATCTATTATCTGGTCTGTGACAAGATGAACTACTTGCCGCTCCACGCTCACTGCTATTTTTTCCACCTGCTTGTCTATGTATTCCTCTGTTAGCTTCTCCAGTCGATTACAGATAATGCTTTCAATCCGTTCAGCCAAAAGTGGCAACATGAAGCGAGAGACATAGCGTTGCCGGCTCATTCTTAAAGCCTCGACAGAGGCGTTCTTTGCTACTGGGAAGCGGTCGGCAAAAAAGTATGAGCCTGCCAGGCAGTACATTTCGTTAAGCTCGCTGTCTGCTATCTGCTGAAACAACCGCCGTATCTCAGTAAAGTTTAGAGAGCCTGCAAAGCGTTCCAGGATATCGCGCAGCTGGAGAAGAAAACGCAGCTGAGAAACATCCAATCTCCTGTTAATGAGCACCGGTGGTGATATCACACAGTCGGTACCAGCAAATTCGTCAAGGTAAAATCGATCCAGGTAGACTAGCTCCTGGTTGTTGTTTTTCGATGCTGCGTGGCACAGGCAATAGACCAGCAAGTGATCCGGAGTCGGTACCCAGACATCAACTCCCCGCAGACTTACCTGGCGACTGTTATCCATGAGTATCTGCTCAAAGTCAGTTGGATAGCTGCCCCGGTTAGCTCCTACAGCCACATGTCCATGCAGCTCCATATACCCTTTGCCGAAGGCATTGTAAATATAATGGCTGTAGCGGTCTAAAGAGAAATTGCGTACTTGTTGATCCGACCAGTGTTTCAGTCTGTGATCCCATAACTCATAACCGTTAGCCTGAATAATCTGATGAACACGCTCGATATCTTCGCTGGCGCACAAGAGATCTATGTCGCACATATAGCGGCGCCCTAGGAAATCTGTATCATCTGCTGAATATGTCAGTTCGGCTGCTCCTTTAACAAAGAGCACCTTCACTGCGGAGGCGGCAAAGAGCGACGCCAGGCGCTGAATCTGTTCAATCCTGGTCTCATTAGCAGAGATCTGATGTAGATAGCAGCCTTTTGCCTGCCTGGCAAACCAGGAGGGAATGTCGCCTATGGAGCTCTTGCGTGAGGCGATGTAACAGTGCGGCAGTACGAAGGTAGCTTTAGAAAGCCTCTTCCAATCAAGGCTGGCGCACACCTGGTTGTCCAGCTGTCCCTGCAGAAGGTTGAGAATAAACTCTTCTTCTGCTCCTGCAAAGACTGTGAACTCTTGATCGAACTGTTTCAGTAAATTTAGAACTTCACTGCGTGTTTGGCTCATAGACTCTCATGCTTATCTAGACTCATCCTCCTTCTCAGCACTGTCGCTTATGTCTAAACGCTCTGGTGCTTCGGCAGTGGATTCTTTTCGGGTCGCTTCCTGTTCGGGAGCGCTCTGTGTGAGTGGTAGTGCCAGCTGATGAAGGCTTTCGTCTCCCCACCATGGTTTGATCTCGGTAGGAGCAGCAGGGAAGTGCTGAACGTGTCCATGTTCAACAGTCATGCCGTTGTCTGTTTGTTCTTGCCTGAAATTCTCTTGCGTTGGATACAGGAGTGTCTGTGTCGTGCTGGCAGGAGTCTGATAGTCTAATGTCTCACCGGATTGCTCCGCTTCTTCAGAACGTAGCTGTTCTGGTTTTGGTTTTAAACGGAACACTCCTGTGATTGCTTCAGGCTCTGCTGCAAACGGGCTGTAAGGCTCAGGCAGTTCTGGCAGTGTCGCTAGTTCTGGTTGCTCCACAGTCTGAGCAACATCTGCAGGAGAGTCGGACTCTAGCTCCAGGCGGAGTATTTCAGCTTCAATGACTGAATGACCGAGCGCCTCACTTGTATCATCATTCTGCTCAGGTAGGTCAGCAAATAAGTCAACCTCAATGTGTGAGCTTGCTGGTGCCTCGCTATGGAAGCTCTCCTCATCGCCTTCTTCGTCATCCAGGTCAGCGGAGGCATGAGTTGAAGAGAACGCTGCTCTTGTGTCGAGCAGGTCATCCGGCATCTGCGCCAGAATATCTTCTGGAACATCTAAGAGATCGTCCACATCTGTCTCGTGGTCTTCTGGCTCCATCCCTACTACTGTAGATTGCACCCGTCCTGATACCACGCTGGCAGATCTTAAGGTCGATGGCCTCATTGGTTGACCACGGCGTCCTTGTGAGCGAGACCGTCCGAGCAGATCTTCTTCTTTTGGCTTGGTGCTGATCAAGTGGCGTTGCCCAGCAAAGCCGATCTCTAGAGTTGGCACTACACCCAGCCCGGTGCAGCTGCTGCAAACTGTTGTAAACAGCTCTCTTAAACTCTGCCCCTGACGCCGGCGCGTCAGCTCAACTAGACCAAGATCTGAGAGTTGACCTACTTGTGGCTTGGCACGGTCGTCTTCGAGTGCTCTCTGGAAAGCCTCCAGAACTAACTGCTGATCTTTGCGGCTTTCCATATCGATAAAGTCTATGATGACCATGCCGCCGACATTACGCAGGCGCAACTGCCTAGGAACTTCATGAGCAGCTTCCAGATTTGTGCGGCGTACAGTCTCAGCTTGAGTGCGCGAACTGGTGAAGCGTCCTGAGTTGACATCTATCACTGTAAGAGCTTCAGTGGGCTGAATGTTGAGGTGACCGCCAGAAGGCAGCTCGACTCGCTCACAAAGAGCTGCTTCAATTTCACGGTCAATTCCTTTGGCTAAAAGGAGCGATTCGTCGCCTGGGTGCAATAAGACCTGCGTGTTGCGCCCTGTCCAGCCGGAGAGAAACTCCTGCGCCCGGCGTTGACCATCTGCTGAGTCTACTATTACTTCATTGACGTCGGTTGAGTAGGCGTCACGGATGACTCTATAAAGAAGATCCTGATCGCGATAAATAAGTGTGGGTCCAATCGAGGCTTCGCCATCAGACACTACTGACTGCCAGCGGTCCCAAAGTTGTTCAAAGTCTTCAAACAGCTCCTGCTCGCCCTGTCCTTTAGCTTCAGTCCTGATTATTAGCCCTACTCCTGGCGGTTTGAGGAGATTGACTACTGCTTTGAGGCGTGCCCGCTCGCGTGCTTCGGCAATTCTTCTTGAAATTGACACTCCGCGCTCTTCAGGCACTAAGACAAGAAACCTTCCTGGCAAGCTGATTGCTGTCGATACTCTCGGTCCTTTATGTCCGGTCGGTTCTTTAGTGATCTGAACGAGAAGCTTCTGTTTTGGCACAAGCCGTTCTTTGAGAGGTCCTTGTCCAGGGACGTCGTTAGCGTGCAAAAAACCCATCTTGTCTTTGCCTAAATTGACAAAAGCAGCGTCAATACCAGGGAGAATATTCTCGACTGTAGCTGTATAAATATCGCCGAGCAAAAGTTCACCACGATTGACGAAGAACTCGACTACGCGATCATTCTCCAAAAGTGCTGCAATGCTGTCTTGTTCTGAAATTACAATAGACTTTCTCATAAAACTCCTTTGTGGTTCCTCCGGTTGATCTCGGGCGTTGTCACCAATGCGCGAGCGTCAACCTTACGGAAGGTCGAACAGTGGAATACCGTCTGGCGAGGACAAACCGACTCGGGTGACTCGCCAGCCAATATTGGGGTTAATTAACCGCAGGACTTCTTGAGGCTTAAGATGCATCTTTGGCCCAGCTGCCAGCTGCAGTTGCAAAGTTGAAGGGTTGTCGGGATCTGTACAGATCGAATAAATACCTGGTCTTATGTCGCGAGGTTCTCGGCACGCGCTACCATTTGCTTTTTTGTCTGCTGAAAGTGGTGATACCTCAATTGTGGCTCTGGAGAGAAGCTCAGCTATCCGGGAGTGTACAGCAGGCACGCCTGCTGTCTGGGTCGCTGGTGGGTATAGGGGCGTGTCTGGACGTGCCTGCTGGGCGGCTCCCGAGCTGCCCATACAGGTGTCCAAACAGCTTAAGTTAACTGTATTGGTCGGTGCGTCGTCTTGAGCCGGTGGAGTGCCGCTTTGATCTTCTCTGTCCTCACCTGGCGGTGGCAGAACTGCTTGTCTTGGGCAGGCTATATAACTGGCTCTCCCAACACAACTGGCTAAGGAACGGCCACCTGTTGCAACAGTCTTGGCTCTGCCTAGTTGTATTTGAGCAGGAAGCTGCCTGTTGAGCCTGTCAACAAAGGTTAAGGCATCTATTGTCTGGGCTAACTCAACCTCTGCTACCTCGGCAGCTGCTTCCTGGAAAAGAGGCAAAGACATGGACAGAGATAGTCTGGGAGCAGGGTTGAATCCTTCTGAATAAGCCATACTCAAACCTGCCCTACGCATTGCTCTTGCTAGAAGATGCTGTAGATCTAAGTGAGAGATAAAGCGCAGTTCGCCTTGTTTTGTAAATTCAAAACGGAGGCGGGTTGTTGCAGGTGGTGGCTGCTTGCTGTCTAATTGTTCCGGCTTCCCCGAACAGCTGCTGATTGCAGTGTCTATAAAAGGATTTGTTTGCACAGCTGCGGCATCTGGTGAGGCAAGCTGGTGCGATGTGTGCAGGCTGGTGCATATGCCGCAGTCATGGCATACACCTTCGGTGCAGGCAGGAGTAGGCAGAGCTTGCAGAGCCTTCTCCCACTCTGACGCCAACCATTGTCCCGACAGTCCGGTATCTATGATGTCCCAGGATTGAGCTTGTCCGACAGGTCTCGGTGTGCAAGCTTCTGCAGTCAGTGACAATCCCACCTGCTCAGCGGCTGATTCCCAGAGATCCAGACGGCAGCGGTCACTCCAGGCATCAAAACGGCAACCATTGCGCCAGGCTTGATAAATAAGCTCTCCTGTCTGGCGGTTACCGCGTGTGAGAACAGCTTCCAGCTGGCTGACTCGCGGATCTGTAAAGTTGAGTTTTATATGCCGGCTGCCTGCTCCGGCAAGCTCTCGTTTCAGCAGCTCCTGGCGGCGCTTGTTCTCGTCAGGAGTAATCTGAGCGACCCATTGGAATGGTGTAAACGGCTTTGGGACAAAGTTGGAGATTGTACAAGTAAGCTCAACTCTGCGCTTGATTTGAGTAGGATTTTTTGCCCGCAACTGTTCGCAGCGGCAGACTGTCTCTTTGAGCAGCTTGGCTATGCCGGCTATATCTGCGTCTTGCTCAGTAGGTAAGCCAATCATAAAGTAAAGCTTGATTGTGCTCCAGCCGGATTGGTAGGCATCAGTTATGGCTGAGATAATCTTGCTGTCGCTCAAGCCTTTATTGATTACAGCTCTCAGGCGTTCACTGCCTGCTTCAGGAGCCAATGTAATACCGCCCTTGCGGACAGACTTCAACTGTTCAGCCAGATCTAAATCCATCCGGTCGGCACGCTGGCTGGGTAAAGAGAGTGAAACGTGCTTTCCTGCCATCTGGTCGCTGAGCTCTCTGACTGCTTGCCCGAGACAGGTATAGTCACTTATGCAGAGAGAGAGCATAGAATACTCTTGATGCCCGCTTTCTTTGAGCAGCCTGCTGGCAAATTTAAGCAGATCATCCGGTGTACGCTCTCTGACAGGAAGAAAACTGTAGCCAGGCTGGCAGAAGCGGCAGGCACGATCGCAACCACGCCGCACTTCCAAAACATCACGGTCATGCACCAGAGAGAGGTATGGTACCAGCGAGGTGACCGGCTGGTTAGCACAATCAAGTGCTGCAACCTGCCTTTGTACTTGTTGCGGGGCGGCATATTCTGGTCTGGGTGCCACCACATGTGATCCTGTGTGCTGCCTGTAGAGAGCTGGCACATAAATTCCTGGAACTGTCTGAGCTAGAGCTGTCAGAAGTTCTAGCCGTTCGGCACTTCCTGCCTGGTCGCCCAACTTTTCTTTAAAGCGTCCTATGACCTCGCAGGCTGCCGGAAGGCTCTCTTCGCCGTCGCCTATCATGAAGAAATCGATAAATCTGGACATTGGCTCTGGATTGAGAGCTCCGGGACCACCAGCACAAATAAGCGGGAAAAGCTGCTTGCGATCGGCAGCTAACACAGGTATCTGTGCCAGGTCGAGCATGTTTAAAATGTTAGTGTATGTAAGCTCATACTGCAAAGAGAAGCCGACAAGCTCAAATGCAGAGAGGCTCTGGCGTGATTCCCAGCCCCACAACGGCAGTCCGTAAGCTCTCAGCTGAGCTTCAAGATCTACATCCGGTGCATAAGTTCGATCTGCCAGAAAGCGGCTGCGAGAGTTGATTATCTGGTAAAGAATGCGCTGTCCGAAGTTAGACATTCCTAATTCGTATAAGTCAGGAAAAGCAAGAGCCAGATGAACGTCTGCTTGCAGCCATGGTCGCCTGGCGGCTCCCCATTCATTACCTAGATACTGTCCTGGCCTTTCCACACGCTCCAGAAGCTCGTCAACAAGCAAGCAGCTGAACTCACCGCCGCTTATTTTTTTGGCATTGTCTCTCGGCTCGGCCAAAGGTGTTTGGCCAACAAGCGCATTAACTATGGTCGTTCTCCAGGCTACAGACTTTGCATGATTATCGTTACTGCAAGGCGAACCGGTTTTAGCAAAAACCTGCGATTCATCTCTAGTCTTTTCTCGCCAGTCTGAGCTGCCTGATAACGGCTGCACCGACTGTCAAAAAGACAGATCGCGTCTCAAATGCATGTCTATGAAATTAAAAGACTTTGGGCAATTAACCCTCAAGCAGGTTACATTATATCGCTTTAGAACCCAGGACGTACTCATTTCGACTTTTTTAATTTTAGTTCAAGCTCACTGTCTGCGTAACTTCTCATTGGCAAGCTGTCAGTAGGAGTGACTTGGAAACCGTGATATAGTCGTCTTAGAGTGCTGTTGAGCGCTTCTAGTGGGCAGGACGCCGGGTGTCTCTGCATACTCACAAGTGGAGATGAGTTAAGTTCTCTTGGTGGTTGAAAGATTTTAGGCGGCGGTTGCAGTGGTTGAATTGTATTCCAGGTGACAAAGCCGTGATTCTAGAAGCTTTTGCCAAGTATCTACAATCAGCCGATCAGGAGTTGCCAGCTTCAGCAATTTTGGCGCGCTGGCTCTGGGAGCGTCTCAGTGTTCCTCCAGAGAACCAGGTCGATCGGGTGCTTCATTGCGAAATAAGTTTGACCGGTATTGCCGCTGATAGCGATCAAGCGCTCAAGTTTCACAGCACAGTCGATGATCGCACGTATGTTTTTTCCGGTCTCTCTGCAAGCGGGCGCAAGCTTTTGAATACGCTATATCATTATGCACTTAGTTATGAGCAGCAGAAGTGGGCTCGCTGGGTGCATAAAGTTAAGGCCAGCGATTTCAATGTGCCACCTGGTGGAGTCTAGTTCTGTCATAGTGTGAGTTGAACCGGCAGATCTCAGCTGTGGTCTGGCATCTTCTTCTCTTGAATCAGTCCTCTGAGCTTATAAACAACTTCATCCGGCACTGAGATTGAACCGATGGATGGTGGGTGACCAGCTTGCGGTCCGTGACAGTCTGAACCACCTGTGATGGCTAAGCGGTAGCGGTTGGCAAAACGGATGTAGCTTTGTACTGTATCTACAGAATGACATTTGTGATAAGCCTCTAGCGCCTGGAGACCAGCCTCCTGGAGATCTAGAATTGTTTTAGTGAGCTTACCTTGCTTGCCAGGGTGGGCTATTGAAGCTATGCCTCCTGCTGCTCTAATGGCGGCAATTGCCTCGCGCGGGCTTATGCTTTCCCGTTCTACATAATAAGGAGACTGCCTGGACAGATAACGGTCATAAGCCTCGCTAGCTTCGGCAGCTGCTCCGGCGGAGAGCAGTGCTTGCGTTATGTGCGGGCGGCCAATTGAGCCGTATCCTGCACAAGAAGCAACAAGTTCCATTGAAATGTTTACTCCAAGCGCTGCGAGCTTTGCAATGATAGAGACGACGAGGTCATGGCGTGCCTGTTGCTGTCTTGCCAGCGCTTCACGCAGCTGAACACTATTTTCATCCATGAAATAGCCGAGAATGTGTATATCTTGAAGTGTGCCATCATCGGCAGAGCCGACAGTGTTTACTTCAATAGCTGGAATGACTGTGAGTCTTCCGGCAGCAGCTTCTTGCGCTTCTTTAATGCCGCCGGTGGTGTCATGGTCTGTGATGGCGATGTAGCTCAGTTTCAGAGCAACAGCACGTTCAACCAGCTCGGCAGGCGACCAGCTGCCGTCTGAGTAGTGTGTGTGCAGGTGAAGATCGACTGCCATGAGTTAAGCTCTTAAGTTGTAATACTTTTCAGCTGGCAATTGAGTTTTCTTCATAATGCACCCTGCTGATTGAGACTGCTTTACCTGTTTGGCAATCTATAGTTACAAGTGCGCCTCTGAGCGCTGCCGGACCAGTTGCCACTTCGAAGCGTGCTGGCAGCTGTTCTACAAAGCGGCGAAAGACAGCGGCGCGATCCATGCCGATGACCCCGTCAGTCGGGCCGCAGCAACCCAGATCGGTTAAATAAGCTGTGCCTCCAGGAAGTATGCGCTCGTCTGCTGTCTGTACATGAGTGTGCGTTCCGAAAAGGCATGAGACCCGCCCATCCAGATACCAGCTTAAGGCGATCTTCTCTGCTGACGCCTCAGCATGCATATCGACAACTATCAGTTTTGTCTGTTTGGCTATTTCAGGAATCAGCTTGTCAGCTATCAGGAACGGCGATTGTAACGGTTCCATAAAAACGCGCCCCTGTAAGTTGAGAAGCCCGACTGTTACTCCGGATGTCTCAACAGTGCACCAGCCCTGCCCTGGAGTACCGTCGGGGTAGTTGGCTGGTCTTACCAGCTGTCGCTCCTTGTCGATAAAATCAAAGATCTCTTTACGATCAAATATATGATTACCGCTTGTAAAAGCATTGATGCCAAGCTGGCGCAGCTCTTCAAGACTTTTGGCTGTGATGCCGAAGCCGTGAGCCAGGTTCTCAACATTGGCCAATATGAGGTCAGGGGCAGGTGAAAGCTTGTGCAAGTACTCAGCAACGACACGCCGTCCTGGTTGTCCAATTATGTCGCCTAGGAAAAGAAGAGATATGCGCTCCGGCAAGCTCGGGTCACCTGTCAAAATGAAAAAGAAAGCTTGTACAACAATACCTTACAATAAAGCACAAGACCAGAGCTTGATTGCAATAGTTAGTGCCAGTGCAGGTCAATCATGCGCAAAACAACAATCGTTACAGTTTTTTTGTTTGGGCTAGCCGCTGGCGGCTTGATTGTTGTGCTGTCAATGAAAGGTTATTTGGCAAGACCGGCTGGCTCGCTGGCAATTCTGCGCCAGGTTAGCTCCGGCGCTGCCGTGCCTGCTAGATTGACTGCCTCTGTCAGTGCCAAAGGCTCTGCTATTGCTGCCAGGACTGTCCCGCCTGAAGCAGGCGGGACGAGCGCGCCTGGTTGTAAGAGAGAAGAGCCTTCCCGGCAGCCAGGCAGCAAGCCTGGTCCTGCTGCAAAAACGAGAAGGTCAGGCTCCAATTTCTTTGTGCCGCCGCCGCCGCCTACTATCCCGGCAGCTCCAGGAATGGGCGGCGCGTCAGGCGTGCCTGCTTCCTTGCTGTCAAAGAGTGATCTCGCAAAGAGACAAAAAGAGTTAACAGGCATGCTTGTGGCTGCTCACGGCGACGTGGAAGCAAAGGAGAAGGACGCTGATAGCAAGCGGCAGCGCTCTACTCTTTTTGCATCGTTATATACAGAAGGAGTTGTCAGCCGCCATGAACTGGAGATTTGTCAGCATGAAGATAAAGATGCAGTGGCAGAGCTAAGGACAGCTCATCAGAAGGCAGATCAGCTGCAATCTGATCTGACAGAGACTGAGGCTTGCCTGAGCAAACTGGCTAAGAGTGCCAAGCCGAAGACTCATGATGTGACCGGTGGGAAGAACTGAAATCAAGAATAGTTAATTAAACAGCTGATCATTATCGAGTTTTTGCACGCCGGGCTGATTGAAATAGGTTTTCAACAGTAAAGCAAAACAGATAATGAAAAACTGTTCATTAGATTCGCCTCATTGATAGGATCGTTAGTGGAAGCTAACCGGTTCTCACAGGAGCGCACCAGACAGATAGTGCGCAATTTACTTTTGTCTTCCCAGGAAGACCAACAAGGAGAGAGTCAAGATGCTGAATATCAGAACAATAGGCGAACTTCAACGTCAAATCCACCAGCTTGAGCAGCAGTTGCAACGTGCTTCCTATCAAGCCGACCCGATCCGGTCATGTGTAGAACATGTGAATTATGGCACGACTGGCTTAGAAACTCAGAGCTCTTGGGCATGGCGGCACATTCAGTCGACGGCACCGCAGACAGACATTCTCGAATTGGATGACCAGTATTTGCTGGAGATTGCTCTGCCTGGCGTGGTTGTGGATGATGTCGAGCTCAAAGTGGAAGAAAACATCATTACAGTGCTGGCAAAGCGCATCCCTTCAATGTTTGAAGAGAGAGCAGGCATTATTCGTAAAGAGATTCCTGCAGCTTATATGTATCGCCAGTTTGAGTTCGATGCTGAGATAGTGACTGAGCAAGTTGAAGCTCGCATGGATCGTGGCATTCTCTTTGTGAGCATTCCTAAAGTTGAGTCGGCCTTGCGTGTGCCGGTGTCGGTAGGATCGTTCGAAGGGCATGTGCCTGGCGTCAAGACGCGCGTACCCAACAAGTCTGAGACTATGCGCTCCAGCAAAGAAGTGACGATTAAGTAAGTAGCTTCTGTCGCCAACAGTTGAAGAGGGGAGGGCTTGCTCTTCCCTCTTCCTTGCTGCCTGGAGATTCCCGCTGTCTAAGCCAAAGTGCAGTGTGAGAGAGGCTGGTGATATTGCACGTGGTGCACAAAGTAGATTTGTACATGTCATCAGTCGATTTTGGGGAACCTTCGAAAAATAAGATAGCTGCCGGTCGGATAGAACATAAGGCAAGCTATTCAGCAGTTGTTGTTGCCGGGTGTAGTAAGTCAGCTTGGCGGACTCCGTAGGCAAAATAAATTGCCATGCCTATAGCTGTCCAAACAAAGAATCTTACCCAGGTCACAACAGGCAGGCTGAGCATAAGCAGAAAGCAGATAAGCATTCCAGCCACTGGTATGACCGGGACAAGTGGGCATCTAAAGGGACGCTCACGGGCGCTGTCGTTCTTGCGTAAAACAAGGACGCCGGCACAAACCAGTATGAAGGCGTAAAGTGTGCCGATGTTGGTCAGTTCGGCAGCCTGCCCGATGTCCAGGAAGAGTGCTGAGACTGCGACAACGACACCTGTAATAATGGTGGGGATAAACGGTGTGCGGTACCTGGGGTGTAGCTTAGAGACAACTTTAGGCAACAGTCCGTCGCGGGCCATAGCCATGAAGATGCGTGGCTGACCTAGCTGAAACACTAGAAGGACAGATGTCATTCCGGCTAGTGCACCAGCTGCAACGAGCACCTGAGCTAGCGGGCTGCCTGTAGCCGCTAGAGCGGTCGCTACCGGTGCAGCATCGTTTATATACATTTTGTACGGCAGAATGCCTGTCAAGATTAAAGAGACTGCTGCATAAAGGATTGTGCAGATTGCCAGGCTGCCAAGCATGCCTATCGGTATACTCTTTTGTGGATTTTTTGTCTCCTCGGCCATTGAACTGACTGCGTCAAAACCGATGAAGCTGAAAAAGACTATTGCTGCCCCGCCCAGCACTCCGACTAGCCCTGTAGGTGCAAAAGGTACCCAGTTAGCTGTTTTGACATAGCCTAGTCCATAAAAGATGAAGAACATAACAACTGCTAATTTGACAACAACCATTATTGTATTGACTATTGCGCTTTCCTGAATACCTATAACGAGTACCCAGGTGATGGCAGCTACAATCAGGAAGGCAGGCAGGTTCAGTGCAAACGGGTGTCCAGCCAGGCTGGGTAACGAGAGGCTTGAGTACAGCCCCAGTTGGGGGCTGCTTGTGGCTGCCAGTCTGGCTAAAGCTGTAGATGTGTCTGTAGTCAGCCAGAGCGGAAACTTAAGTCCGGTCAGTCCGTGCACAAGATATAGAAAATAATCAGACCATGACACGGCCACAGCAATATTGCCTACAGAATACTCAAGGATTAAGTTCCAGCCGATAATCCAGGCCACCACTTCGCCAAGCGCTGCGTAAGCAAAGGTGTAGGCTGAGCCTGCCACCGGAATCATTGCAGCAAGCTCTGCGTAACACATGGCTGCCAGAGCGCAGGCAGCTGCTGCCACAATAAAAGAGATTGCTACTGCCGGTCCGGCTCCATCGCGACCAAGCGGCGATGAGAGGATGAAGTTTATGACAGGTGTGGATAGCCAGTCTCTTGCTCCCAGAGCTTGACCGGCAGCAGCTGTGCCTGTCAGAGCAAATATACCTGAACCTATGGTGGCACCTACTCCGAATGCAATTAAATCAAGCGCTGAGAGCCGTTTTTTCATCAATCGCTCCGGGGCATAAGCTGCATCGATTAATGCTTGCGGCGATTTTGTTCTAAAAAATCTGCTGATTGACAAATCTATCTCGCTTTGTTGGCTATTTTAAATTGAAAGTCTTGGTTGTCGAGTTGCCTGCTTTATCTGTAACTTTGATTTCGACTTTGTGGGCTCCGGCTGTCAGGTTGCTTACGCCTAGCTGCCCGCTTGTGCCGGCTGCGAGGTGAGTGACGCCTGCCAAGGCATACGGCTCGCCATCATCTAAACGGTAAGTTGCATTAGCAACGGTTGCATAGCTGCTTTTGACCAGTACTGTAAAGCTGATAGAGCCTGCACGAGTAAAAGTAAATGAATCCAAAACAGGCGGCTTGTTAGATACTGTTATAGAGCGTACAGTCACTGCGTCTAAATGATCTTCAGGATTAGAGAGTCTGTCATCCAGTGTCAGTTTGACAAGATAATCACCATCTTTATATTTGGTCGTATCAAAAGAGTAGGTCAACTTCTCTTGAGCGCCGGCTGCTTCACTTGAGGTACCTTTGTCAGGCAGGTTGCTTCCTGCCGGAAGCAGCTGTTTGAGCTCCTTGATCCTGACGTGACTTACTTTTGGCTCTTGCTTCTTCTCGTTGTCTGCCTGCCCTTCGCAGGGTAGCTGCAGATTGACAGAAGGCGTCTTGTCTGGAGCTTTACTGTTGCTGGAGGATGGCAACTGTTGATCTGCTCCTTGCGTTTTGCCACTTTCATCCTGCTGGACCGAACCTTTGAGAGGCTCAGTTGAGCTGTCGTCCTTGTGCTTCTTCTCGTTAACAGATGGTTCTGGAGCTGAAATATCTGGCTGACGTTTCTTCTTCGACTTGTTAGTTGCAGATAGCTCAGGTGCCTTTGATTTGGAACGGATGGCTTTGGACAGCAACTTCCAGCTCTTACCTCCATCTTCTGAGATGTCTATGTTGAGAAGAAGATTGTCCGAATCAGGGTCAGATCCAGTGATAGTAATATCCTGCTTACCTGACAGCGGCTGATCCTCTTTGAGCGATATGTTTGTAAAAGTTGGTGCTGAATTGTGCGGCAGGTAAGACACTTCCACCCTGCCCAACTTGACAGGTTCGACAGCAGGCAGATCTGGCTGCTTAAGCCAGTTGATGCGATATTGCAAATAGCGGGCAGGCGCAGAGGTAATAGCGAAACTGCCGTCTTGATATGGTGCTGCATGCCAGTCAGACCAGCTGAGATCAGGACGTGCGCTGTTGCCTGTTCTTGTCGAGACAGTTAGCTTGTCAGCTAATCCGGCAAGCGGTTCGTTAAGCGCTCCCCAGCTTCGCAAAGCTATCCATGATGCAGGTTGTTCGGCATCGCGAACTGCCGATTCATACGAAGCATCAGTAGACTCTGCCAGTGCAAAAGATCTGACACTGGCTAAATTGGCTGTACCGGCGTAGAGATGTCCTGCACTGTCTGATGCGAGCGCCAGCACCTCCTCCTGCTCTGTATGACAAAGCGGGAAGAAGTATGGCTGGTGCGAAGTTGGATCTTCTTTACAGATGGTGATGTCTCCTTCACCATCTCCAGCGAAGACAAGGTCGGCTGAGGGGGAGTAGTGAAGCTTGTAGAATGCCTCGCTGGACGCCAGTGGTTGCACTGCACCGGAAGGTGTAATCCGGTAGAGATGTCCTTGTGCAGCTGTGGCTACATAAAGATTGCCTGTTCGGTCCCGGCAAGCACCTGTTGCCAGGCGATCCGGAGCTTGATATACCGCCTGTGCTCTACCTTGTAAGTCAATGGCATAAACAACTGCTTTATCGCCACAACCTGCATAAATCTTACTGTCATAAGTTGAAAAAGAGAGTGAAAGAATATGAGTCTGGCTGCTTGTGAAAAATGATGTGACTGTGCCGGACTGGTCAATCTTATAAATCTTGCCTGTTCCGCACACACCAGCATAAAGGTTGTCTTTGTTGTCGAAGCACAGGCTGGTTATGATAGGCTCGGCAAGTTTGGCAATTTTGCGCGGTGCATCGCTGTTGCTGCACGCCCATATTTGCCCGTCTGGTGCTGTGGCGGCAAAGACTGTCCCTGTGCTATCGCAGGCCAGAGCCGGCACTACAACAGAGTCAAACTCTGCTACCTTTTCAGGCTCTGTATGATCGCCTGACCATCTCCAGAGTTTGTCCGCTGTTGCAAACCAGAGATGACCGCCAGAGCATACAGCTGACCAGATGCGTTGCTCTGACTGGAGAGCCTTGTCTGCTACATCCTTACAACCTGGACCAAGTCTGCCCCAGCTATCCACAGCAGTATTGTTCGTTTTGCCAGAACGGAACTCCTCCTCTGATTCCTGCCTCCAGATTTTTGCTGGGCGCATATGGGGATAGTCTTTGAGCGTGCCTGCAACAACTGTTGGATTAACAGCAGGTTTTTCAGCTGTCTCTGCTGAGCTTGTTGGTTGGCTTCCTGGCGATGACACTGAACTTTTCTTCGTTGCTTCAAGAGCTTTTTTGGCTTCGCTGGTAATAGTGATTGATTCGTCAGGATTAGGCAGTGATATCTCAGGTGGTGCCTGACGAGCAAGCGCTTTTTCAGGGTTTCTCACTTCGATACTTAAGATATGACTGCCGTCGATTAACCAGTCGGTGGTTTGAAAGAGGCGAATGCTACTTTTGACTACTGCTGGACCTTTGGTAGATCGATTAGAGGTAAAGAGATGAGCCCAGTGCGCTGGCGGGTCAGACAGTTTAGTGCCATTTATAATAAAAGACTGTTTGGGCAAAGAAGCAACAAGCTCGATTGTATCGCCCCTGCCCCTGTCAAGAATGCGTTGTCTTATCTGCTTGAGCGTATCTAGTGTTGGGTCGACTATACCAAGCCGCTTTCTTACAGAGGCAATGTCATCGCCGCTGGCACAGCCTATGATCATCTGTCCATCTGGCATATCGAGTGGCACCATAAGTGTCATAGTTTCCAGACGCGGGTTGCCGTTATACGGTTTGATCAGTAAGTGAACCTGTAGCGATTCACCGGGAGCAACAAACTGTTTGTCAAGGAAGACTTTATCAAGACGTGCTGTTTTATGCCCATCATCAAGCGTAATATTCAAAGTAATCCTTTTGATTGATGTTTTGACAAAATCGTTGTTGACGAGCTCTGAGACTGTTCGCAGTACAAAAGAACCTACAGGATCGGCAAGATAGTGAAATCTCCCGCTATCCGAGGCACTATGTGCTGAAAAATTGGAAGAGAACATATCTGTACGCTTGATTGGTTCTATACCGTCGGCTTCAATTACACTTTCTACTGTTGCCACATATGGTCCGTCTGATTGATGAGTAGAATCAATTGCTGACATTGCTGTCCCGGCGAGAAGATCGGGTGTGAGCTCACTGTGATCTACTACCTGACAGTTGTAGGTGCGTTTGAGCTTCCTGGTGCGATCAGTTACTGTGTAAGTAGCAGGAATCATGTGGGCTGTACGTCCTAGCTGCCCGCCCAGAGACCAGGGACGGTCGGAGGTGAAAGCTCCGACAATCTGCACTGGCGAAGCCAGCTTAAAAGAGACGCACAGGCTGGGCAATACTTCATGTATGTATGCTGTTGCCATAGGAAAGTCTATAGCCCCAGCTTGCAAAAACGGGTGACCGAGAGCCAAGACCTTTTGTCCGAAACGCGCTGTGGCAGTGCCTGTAGCTACGAC
This sequence comes from uncultured bacterium, assembly GCA_903835185.1. GTDB lineage: Bacteria > Cyanobacteriota > Vampirovibrionia > Obscuribacterales > Obscuribacteraceae > CAILLX01. The sequence continues at coordinate 40,339 of CAILLX010000016.1, forward strand.
GTTAAAGTCGCCTGTTGCCAGCATTACACTTATTGCGCCACCAGGACGAATCTCTGGTTGGTGACCTTGCTTGAGAGAGGGGTCTTGAGCGCCGGCGGCACCGCTGGCTACATTAATGCCGAACGGCTTAAGCCTGTCTTGTAAGAATGTCTCTGCCCCGGGCGAGAAGCCTGTGAGAGCCAGTGGCGATACAAGTGGTACTAAATGTGGTGTGCTACTGGCGACGTTTTCTTTGCTGATGCCCGAGACAAACCAAGGTTGACTTTCCCGCTGGGCAATTCTGTTGACATTGGATTGCTCGGTTACCAGGGCGTCAAGCATGTCGGCTATAGGAGTCACCCCGGCTAGCGGCTCTTTAGAGAAATCGAACCCGAATGAGACAGCTCCTGCTAACTTGCCGTCTATATAAACTGGGCTTCCGGACATCCCTCTTATTACATTGTTGTTTGCCAGTGCCCCACCGGACATCTTCACTAAAATGGCATCGCGTCCGTTGAGCACCTTCTTAATTATTCCTATGACACGAACATTGAATCTTTCCACAGTGGTGCCATGAAAGACTGTCAGTCCATAACCGACCGCTCCCGGCTTGATATCTGCTAGCGGAATATACTGTTCGGCGGCAAGAAACCGGCGAACCAACGCCTGTTGCGATGAGTTATTTGCGTTGGCAGATTTGGTGGGAGTAGTGTTAGCCGGTAGGCAAGCTGCCGGCAGCAAAGAGGTGGGTCCTGCAGCTAGTAGGACACAGAAAAAAATTAAGATGCCACAATAGGCGCAGCCGCCACGCAAACTAAAGGACAGATACTTTAGATAGTTAGTAAACACAGGATTTATGCCATTTTTGAAATAAGGAACTTAATTGATCCAGCTGTGGCTCTTCGACACGCCCGCCAGGTGTTTGCCTGCTGGTGGAAGGGCGCCTCCGGTCGTCTGGAATTTTGCACTCCCAGGCTGTCGTTAGCAGGACCCGAACGCAGTTGATATTAACATAGGTAACCTGCCAGTTTGCTAGAATCAGGCTGCTCGACAAACAGAGGCAAAGTTTATGGAAAAGAGAGGCTGCCAATTACTGTATCTGTTGGTGGCTGTTGTGAGTCTGCTCGCTCCAGCTTATGCTCAAACTGGCATCCCGCTACCGGGAGCTCAATCTGCGCAAGCTATGACTTCAGCACCGTTGCCTGGAACTGCTGCCGCAGAGGCAGGCAGACCGGTAGGCAGCTATCAGGCGCTGCCGCTCAATTCTGCGGATGCTCAAGCACAGATAGATGAGTTGAAGCAGCTTATCACCCAGGGGCGTCCCAAGGAGCTGCAAGAAAGAGTGCTCCAACTATGTGACTGGCTTAATGACATGGCTGAAGCACATTATAAACTGGCTGCCACTTTTGCCAAGGCAGATGCCACCAGGTCAGCTGGCGATGCGGAGCGGCTAGCCGGGCGAAAGTTTAGCCAGTTGAAAAATCAAGCGCTTTTGCTTAAGGCAGATCTCTTGATCAGGCAGCAACGTTATCCAGAGTCCCTCGGACCGCTGGTCGAAGTTGTTGTCCAGGAGCCGAGAAGTGCCACTGGCGAGGCTGCCTACCGACGTCTCAAAGAGATAGGTTTTTCCCAGGAGCCGGAAGCTAAGACAGCTCCATCAGCCTCAGCAACTCCAGCGCCGCTGGCTCATGAAGCTGTTCAGTCTGAAGGGCAATCAGCTGACCATGTTGTCTCCAGACCTGCTCTTAAGGTGCCGGTAACAACGCGGGGACCAGCGGCTGTTGCTGCACCTAAAGCTCCTGCCGTCTGGATTAAGGGCACTCCATTCGGTTCTGGTAGCGGCGTCAAGCACTGACGTGCCGATAAACTTATGGTCAAATGCAGGACGATACCGTATATAGTGGCAACCTGTACAACATGCATTATAGATGAGAAAAAGACAGTAACATTAATTTGATACAATCTCTTGCGTATAATGTAATTGAGATCTGTATGGACAGTGAGGGGGGGCAGATGAGACAGGCAAATTTTGACAGCTGGCGCTGGGCAGGTTTTCTGGCTATCACAACCTTCTTGTTGCTTAATCTAGCTGCTTCAGCTGCCGAGCCGTTTAAACTTGGAGCTGAAGAGAAAGGCTATATACAGGACCCATTGCAGGGTTCAACGAGCTATCCGGCTCCACAACTGATGCGGCAGACAGCAGCGCCAGGGGCTTTCCAGGGTGGGATCCAGGCGCGGCCGCCGTTGCAGTCAACAGTTGTCCAGCACGTGCCGATACAAGCTGGCGTGCAGCAGCGAGTTGTGCTGCCAGCTAACTTCCTGGGCGTATGGAATGTTGCCGGACAGAGAAATAAGGTGGAAGCTGCACCTGAGTTACAAGAGAGGGTCGAACGGGCTTATCCGTTTACTACAAGCGATACTTGGGTGATAGCAGGTGATCCAAATTCCGGTTACACGATGGGCACTAAAACAGGCATGAAGACTGCTATCGTTATTGACAAGGCGCAGGGAGATACTGCTTTTATTCGTTATGAGCATCCGGTATTTAATACGATGGCTCAAGAAGCTCTGGTCCTATCTTTGACTCCAGGCGGTGCACAGTTTACCGGATTGGAGCGCGTGACAATTATCAAGCGTAATGAGCCGCCTCGCTTTCGTGTTACTTATCAGTTGATTGGACAGAGGCAAAGATAAGGTTATGGTCCTGCTAGCAGGATTTGCTGAATAGATGTTTTCAACTCATCGCTAGAAGCTGTCAGCTGCTGCTCCAGAGTAGCTGCAGTAGCTCTGGCTGTAGCAATGCGTTCGCGGGCTGAGCGCAGATAGCGATCATCAGGGTGTCCGTGTGTTTTAGCATAAGCGCTATCGACCTGCTCAATCTGCCGGGCAGCCTTGTCCAGTTTTATCATTAGAAGGCGGCAGTCTTTGGCAGACTCTTGAAGATAGTACCCGCTGGAGTTTTTGCCCCGGTTAAGGTTAATAACCATAAACTGAGTGCGGTCAAATTCCGGCTTGTTGGCAGGATTTTGCTTTTTCCAGCAGATGGCAGGTTGTGTGCTCAGCGCCAGGACTGTAACGGACGCTAAAGTGATGACAGATTTTCTTTTCAGGTTCTTCATAGATCTCTTTTTCAGGTGGAAAGTATAACGCCCTCGAATTGAGGTAATTGTAAGATCATCTGCTCCTAGTTATAAGCCTGCTTCTCTCCTCCCGGCAACCATCTGGCTAGTCCTTGGTTGGTCAGAGGGCACCCTGTCTTGCCTCTGTTCCTGTTTGGCTAGTTGCCAGTGTGCCAGTATTGAAAGATATCCTGACCCGGTGAGCCGGAACTTAAGCTCTGTCCGGTGTCTGCCGATTAAAGGCAGCTTGACTGGAGCGCTCAATGCGCAAAAGAGCTGGCAAATTGCTTGCCGGGCTTATAATTAAGGCAGCTTTGTCTGGGCTAGCCGGTGGGTAGAGTCTAAGAGTTGTCCCGAGTGATCCTGAAATGGAAATGGCAGATAATTCACCAAACCGGCAGCATGCTGCCACTGACAATCTTGGGCTTAAGCCAGGTGAGATCTTTTGGAACAACTACCGTGTAGTTGGTGTCATCGGCAAAGGCGGAGTTTCAACAGTATATAAGGGTGAGAATCTGCAGACTAAACAGTTTGTGGCTATCAAGGTGTTGCATGCTCATAAGACTCGTGATGAGGAGTTGGTAAGACGTTTCATTCGTGAAGCACAGACTACAACCAGGCTTGACCATCCCCATGCAATTCATATTTTGGAGTGGGGAATAGACCAGCTCGAGCGCCCGTTTATGATTATTGAGTACCTTGGTGGCGACACACTGGCCAAAAGGATTCAAAAGGGCAATGGGCTTAATTACAACAAAGCGCTCGACATCATGGAGCAGGTTTGTGCTGCTATTCAGGAAGCGCACTCGCTTGGAATTATTCACCGTGATATCAAACCTGACAATATTATGTTGACAGTTCATCAGGGTGTGGATGACTGGGTCAAAGTTTGTGATTTTGGGATAGCGCGTCTCGATGTGCCTGAAAGCGATAGTGGTGGTGTGGCGCCAGCTACACTTACCCAAACAGGAGCAATACTTGGCACGCCTATGTATATGTCCCCTGAACAGTTACGTGGGCGTAAGGCTGATGCCCGTTCAGATATATACAGCCTTGGCTGTGTCATGTATGAGATGCTCACAGGCAAGCCACCTTTTGCTTCAAAAAACACTGCTGAGATTGTTGTCGGACATTTAAACCAGACACCTGAGATGCCGCACCGTGTGCGCCTCGATCTCAATATTCCTGAGAAGCTAAGTTTTGCCACTTTGCGTGCTCTGGCTAAAAATCCGTGGGAACGGCCGACTACGGTGCAAGAGTTTATGAATGGTCTGCGCAAGTCTGTAGAAGTGCCGATCAAGTTAGCGAAGACACAACAGCGTGAAAGCTTGAGTACAGGACCAACTGTGCAGACACCTACACCTTATGGCATGGTTGTCGACCCGGTGCGCAGAGTCTGCCCAAACTGTAAAACAATAGCCAGTGGCAGCAATTTTAAATACTGCTTAAAATGCGGACAGGACAATATGGGACGATGGCTTCCCTATCACGATGTTGATTTGAGCAAGCCTGCCCGACCAGCTGGATTACGCATTAGTGCCGGTGGCAGGAGGATTGCTCTGGGTGTGGTGGCAGGAGTTGTTGCCTTCTGTTGCTCTTACTTTTTTGTCTGCTCGCCGCACGACCTGACCGGACATTTCTCCTGTACGCTTGACCACTCTTTATTTGCTGGTAAGGCAGTCAATTCGACTATAGGGCGGCAGCTGCTGAGCTCTGCTTTTGAGATGCTTGTGGCGCAGGAGGGCGATTCCATTCATGGACTTGTCAGGACAGCTTATGGCGAGATGAGCATAGTGGGCAAAATGACCGCTGGTGGGCTGTTGAGTACTTCGTACTCCCTGGAAGGCGCTCTGGACAAACCGCCTGGAAGGCTTGATCTTGTTATTGAGGGAACATTCGATAAGCTAGCGCGCTCGCACCAGTGGCGATTAAGGGCAGTGTTTGCCGCTCGCGGTGCCAAGCCAATCACAGATTCGGTGAAGATGAAAGTTGTTCCTCTCTCTGATTGATATAATTGACAGGTGAGGCTAGACCAGCTAAACCATCTGCTGGCGATTGTAAGGTTGCCTTGCTGAAATTAATGTCTTCTGGCTAGCTATGCGTGTTCTGACTTTGTAGTAATTGGTGGATTGAGATGAATCTAGCTTTGATACTGCTGTTCTTACTGACAGTCATGGTAAACGCTGCTCACTCACAACTTCCGTACAACTATTACAAACAGGCTAATCCTTATGGCGCCACGCCGATGCCGTATCCAACCAACCAGTACTACGGCTATCCCGGCTATTATCAGAACCCGTATGGTCCCATATATCCAGTTTCTCCTGGAGGGCAACAGTCTATGCTACTGCCAGCACCGGCTCCGGCGGCAGGCGGTATGTTTAGAATCAATCGTGGTGGTTTACAGATGAACCTCTGGCGCTCGTCTTCCGGCTATTACTATCCCTGGTGCCACCAGGCTTATTTGTATCCGTCTACTAACATAATTTATATGCAGGAAGGTTCGAGCGCTCCAGCTGAACCACCGCTGTCAACAATGTTTTCGGACATGAAGAAGTACCTGCAAGAGGCCAAGGAGAAGGGGCAGGTCTGTGATGGCGATTACAATCATCTGATTCTTCGCCTCTGCGATTTGGTCAAGATGGAGCGAGCAGCTCGCTTGTCTGGCGATGGTGCTCTGGCTCCTGCCGATGAGTCCGACATCCGCGGAAAAGTCAAAGAGCTCGGGCTGGAGATATCGCGCGCTGTCAAAGGGTAGTTTGTGTCCAAGCGGCGTTTGCTTGGGCAGTAGCAGCCTGGATGCTCTTGTGAACTTTGTTATTCCAGCAAGCCGGGGATGCCAAACTTGTCGTGGAGCGCTCGGCGTAGCTCTTCTTGAACTGTGCTCATTGGGCGTGTTGAGTCGATGATGCGCCAACGCTCAGGTTCGCGAGCCGCCATCTCAAGATAACCCTGGCGTACTTTGTGGTGAAAGCTAATCTCCTCGCGCTCCAGACGATCGTGCCCGCTTGGATGAAGCCTGGCCAGACCAGCCTCACTGGCGATGTCAAAGAGAATAGTTAGCTGTGGTGTCAGCCCGCCTGTTGCAATCCGGTTCAGCTCGTTGATTATCTGTAAATCAATACCGCGGGCATGTCCCTGATAGGCGATTGTCGAATCGATGTAACGATCGCAGAGAACAAGGTAACCATCCCCCAGAGCTGGCAAAATCACTTCGTTGATATGCTGTGCTCGATCTGCCTCATATAGAAGCAGTTCTGCTAAGGAGCACAGTTTGGTCTCAGGGCTGAGCAATATCCGGCGTATCTGGCGTCCAAATGCTGTTCCGCCTGGATCCCGGGTAACAATATGCTTGCGCCCGAGAGCCTCCAGCTGTCTGGAGAGCAGCTTTACCTGCGTTGTCTTGCCGGCGCCTTCGGGGCCTTCAAGAGTTACAAAGATTCCAGGAGTATTGCTGAACATAATTTGGCTCATTTTAGCTCAACCGAGCATAGATCTTGCCCGGCGCTTCTTTATTGGTTTGAACGGAAGTAGTGATCAATAATTTAAGATTAGATTTGCTCTATACTGCCGATTCTCCTGTACGTTTGGCTAGCCGGTCGTTGTCAAGATGAAACTGTTGGCAGTTCCGCCCGTCCAATCAATCGATCTGCAAATTTGCCAGGGTGCACAGGCAGGCATGTCAGCAGGTCGTGTTAAAATGACAACCTCACAAGATCTATTTCTGGATGTAATGAAAAACAGCTTCAGGAAAACGACGCCGCTCAGCATCGCCTTGCTGCTTTTGTTGCAGATGGGTACGGGCTCATGTCCGGCAGCTGGTGCGCAGGGGCTAGCTACTGCTGTGACAGGAGCTGTTGAGAAGAATGAGCAGCCTGCTGCCAACCTTACTGTCGACGATGTGCGTGTAGAAGGCAACCGTCTTGTTCCTACTGAAGATATTCTCAATGTAGTGAAGACGCATCGTGGCGACAAATTTGATCGTGATCAGGTGTTGCAAGATCTCAAGGCTGTCAACGGCATGGGGTATTTTGATGATCGCAACTTGCAGGTTGTCCCGGAGCTTATAGGCTCAGGCGTATTGCTGAAGATTCGGGTGCAGGAGAATGCTCCTGTGACTCAGTTTGCTTTCCAGGGCAACCAGGCAGTCTCAACAGAAGAGATCTCTAAAGTTTTTGCCGATCAGCTGGGCAGGCCGCAAAACTTAAACCAGCTCTCCGGTGCTATTGAAAAGGTCGAACAGGCTTATCACGATCGTGGCTTTGTGCTGGCGAGAGTTGCTGATGTGAAAGATGATCCTGATGGGAGCATAAGCATCAGCATTAATGAAGGTGTGATCGATAACATTCAGATTATTGGCAACAAGAAGACAAAGGATTTCATTATCCGGCGCTCGCTTAAGCTCAAGCAAGGTTCTGTCTACAATGAACGTATGCTCACGCAAGATTTGCGTAAACTTTTTGGCAACGGCTATTTTTCTGACATAAGAAGAAGCCTGGTTCCCTCTCCTACCAACCCTGACAAATACACGCTCAAAGTTGAAGTTGATGAAAAGCGTAGCGGCTCAGTTGGACTCGGTGGGGGTGTCGACTCTGTTTCGGGACCGTTTGGATCTTTTAGCTGCTCCGATTCTAACTTCAGAGGGCGCGGACAGATTCTCTCTTTTAACTCTCAAGTGGGAACAGGCCTTTTTAACAACTTAACGAACTCAGTCAATAACGGTGGAAATCAGTTTCTTGCCAACCAGCGCACCTTCAACGTGGCTGCCACCTGGGTAGAGCCCAATTTGCGCGGTACCAACACATCAATGTCTGTCAGCGGGTTTGGCAACAGCTTCGGTAGTATGCTGGTTGATCAAGCTATGGAGCGCACGGTTGGTGGCACTGTCTCTTTTAGCCATCCATTGTCTGAGCGCTGGCGCGCTAATCTCGGCTTCACAGGTGAGCAGACGATGCTTTCCGATGCCAGCAATCTAGGCAGCCTTTTTGGCAATTATTATAACGGCAAGAATGTGCTTGGTTATTTAACTGACAGGGCGATTGCTATGGGACGTGCTGGTGACATGTCCTCGGCTAGCGCCATTGCCCAGGGAATCCGTAATAAGCAGCTTCAAGGTGGCACGTTCCTTACTGTCAGTCCATCCCTCACTTATGACACCCGGGACAAACCACTTGATCCTACAAAAGGCACTACAGCCAGGTTAACTGCTGGTCCTTCGCTAGGGCTTTCTGGTGCTACTTTTGCCAAGATAGGAGCCAGTGTAAGCAAGTATGTTCCACTTACTAAAGAGACTACTCTGGCTATGAATGTACAAGGCGGGGAGGCGCTCGGTGGTGCTCCGCAGTTTTCCATGTACCATCTTGGTGGCTTTAACGGTATGCGCGGTTACAGAAGCTTCTCTGATTTAGGGACCGGTACATCGATGCTGATGGCTACTGCTGAAATCAGGCACAAACTACCGTTTCCTAAACTTGACAAGTCTAATAAGTTGGCTGGTGTAGTCAATCCTGTGCTCGACAATATAAAGGGAGTAGCCTTTTGTGATGCCGGTCAGGTCGGCGGCAACTCTCTTGTCAACAGCTTTTTCCAAAGGGCAGGCGTTGGTGCTTCTGTCGGCTTGGGGTTGCGTATTAATGTACCTATGATCGGTCTGGTTCGTCTCGATTATGGTCTGCCGCTGCTCAGTACCATACTTGGCAAGATGACTCCACGCTTTAGTGTCGGCTTTGGCGATAGATATTGATAGCGCAGTGTTGGCGCCTCCAGATTGTTTGAGAAGTTGGCGACCCGGTAGCTGGCAGGCGGTGGACTACTTCAATGTGGCTTGCAGGCAATGTCTCATTTGGATTGGATGGCGAGGTTGAGCTGTTTACTCCTTAAGAGAATTAAACGGAAGGCTCTTCGAGCTGTTTGCTGCCAGGAACCTGCTTTACTGCCCAAGCAAACGGGTCAACGGCTCCAGTTGTTCTGTTTTAACTCTCTTAATGGAACTGCCTCTGCCTAGTTGCTGGGACGACAATGTTGTAAACTGAGCCGGTTGGCGAATAGTCATGACTCGTTCAAGTTTTTGGAGGAGAGGATGCAGTACTCTCGTAAGTTTTTCTCGTTGCTAGCCGGAAGTCTTTTTGTGGTTTCCACGGCAGCTCCTGTCAATGCGCAAGTAATTGCCAAGGCACCAGTGGTGGGTGTCGTGGATCGCGACAAGATCATCACCAGTTATAACAAAGCACAATCAGCAGCCGAAGAGCTCAAGAGATCGGAAGACAAAGTTCAGAGGCTGATTGAAGAAAGCAATAAGCAGTACGAAGAAGCCAAAACGGCCAAGAAGCCTCCGGCTGAGTTGGAAGGGCTGCAAAAGCGTCTGCAGGTCCAGATTGACGATGAAGTAAAGAAGGTTCAGGGCAGAGCACAGTCTCTCGAAACACAGCTGGAAAACGATATTGATTCTGCTATTAAGGCAGAAGCAGCCACACGCAAGGTTGATGTCGTTATCTTGAAGCAGGCTGTTTTGTTAGGCGGCACTGATCTGACTGATGCAGTAGTGAAGCGCCTGGTCGCGCAAGCTGCTAGCAAGTCAGCTACCAAGTAGACAAAAATAAAGAATAGCTGTCTGAGCTCACCGGCTTAGGCAGCTATTTTAATTTGAAACAGATGAGGATAAGCTGCCCGCGAGCTGTCCAGTTTTGTTCAGGCAAGCTTAAGAAGGAGACATCATGATGAAGCTCCCGAAAGAGTTGACTCTCGCAGAGATTGCTGTCATTGCCGGTGGTCAGGTCAAAGGTCCTGCTGACACCAAAGTCGCATCAGTGGCGCTTGACCCATTCGCAGCCGGTGTAAACGAGCTGGCAATTCTTTTTGATCCTAAGCTGTTAAGACGTATATCTGAGTGTAAGGCTGGTGCTGTGGTGGTGCCTGCTGGAGCCAAGACTGATCTGCCAAGGGTAGAGGTGGAGCGCCCGCTTCTTGCACTGGCGAGAATGTTGAAAGTAATTCAGCCGAAGCGCTTTCTGCCACCTCCTGGTGTTCATCCAACTGCTGTTGTCGATCCTACCTCCCAGCTCGGAGCCGATGTGGCAATTGGACCTTATGTAGTGATTGGTCCTCAAAGCCGTATTGGCGCTGGCACAGTGATTATGGCTGGTTGCAGCATAGGCGGTAGAGTTGTTATTGGCGAAAACTGTTTGTTGCACCCGTCATGCCTGATTGCTGATTATGTTCAGATTGGCTCCCGGGTCATAATGCAGCAGGGAGTGAATATAGGTGGAGACGGCTTTGGTTATGTAACTGAGCGTCCAAGCAATATAGAGCGGCGACTGGCTGGCATTTTAGAAGATTCGAATGAGTCTAATCCACTTGTAAAAATACCGCAAATAGGCACTGTCATTGTCGAGGATGATGTGGAGTTTGGCTGCTATACAACTGTAGATCGTGCCACCATGGGTGCTACCATTATAGGACGCGGCTCCAAGTTTGACAATCTGGTCATGGTCGCGCACAATGTCAGAATAGGACACGAAGTAATTATGGTTGCTCATGCCGGTGTGGCAGGATCGAGCGTTATTGGTGATCGGGCTGTCATAGCCGGGTATGCTGCTATTAAGGATCACGTCAAGATTGGTGCTGACGCTATTGTGGAAGCTTGTTCAGGTGTAATGCGTGATGTGCCAGCAGGAGAGGTGGTCGGTGGCATTCCTTCTGTACCTGCTCGCGAGTACTTTACCAATACTGCGCATATACGCAGGTTGCCTCAGATGAGTGATGAACTGAAGTCTCTCAAGAAAAGGGTAGCTGAGCTCGAGCGCCTGCTAACCGGCAGCTGCTCTGGAGCCGAAGGTGACTAATTTGGCATCTGGCGAACAGTCTGTACTGTTTTACACAGGGCGCGGTGTTACTTCGCGTTCAGATGTGGCAGTGGAAGTAAGTCAGACCAGCTCTGGCAGCGGGATAGTATTTGTAGTTACACAAGGACAGCTCACTGTCAAGATACCTGCTCAGGCACAGTATGTTGTCAGCACTTTACGCAATGTCGTTTTAGGCTTGCTGCCTGTGCGCCTCTGCCTGGTTGAACATTTCCTGGCCGCAGCTAGCCTTTATGGGCTGAACAATCTGCTGGTTACAGTGGATGGGATGGAGTTGCCGCTTGGCGATGGCAGCGCTTCATTTTGGCTCGATGCTTTTGCTGCAGCTGGTTGGAAGCAGAGCGTTATTGAACCAACAATTGAGCTTGACACGCCGATTGTTTGTAGAAACGGAGACCGGATGTTGCTAGCTGTGCCGGATGATAAGTTTTCAGTGAGCTATCACATGGACTGGGATCATCCTCTGATTGGCAAGTGTTGGCAATCATGGGAGACCAGCAGTGGAGCCGACGCAATTGCTGGAGCCAGGACGTTTGGCAAGCTCTCAGAAAATAAGCTGCTAGGGCTTGAAAATGAAGTGGTTAGTCTTACAGCAGACGGATTTACACAGGAGCTTCGCTGGCGGGATGAGCCGGTACGCCATAAGCTGCTTGATCTCATAGGCGACCTTACTTTGTCTGGTTGCAATCCGCTAGCATTTAAGGCCAGGTTTGTCAGCATAAAGGCAGGACACGAACTTGATGTACAGATGGCCAGGCAGCTTTCTGAAATTATAAAGCACTCCTGAACTTGCGCTTTCCCGTATCCGGCAACTGTGACAGGAGCTTGCTAATTTGACAAGGAGCATTAAAGGCCCAATTTATCGTAGGCTTACGGTTCCGTAGACTTTTATCCACTATGCTCTCCGGCATTCTCAATAAGACCGGCTAATGTGCCTGTGTTAGTGCAACAGCTACTACCTGACCAATAAGCGTGCAATTTCTGTCGGATGGAATGTAACGAGCATTATATGGATAAGTTGCTCTTGGCAATTATTTGGTAAGATAAGTTAGGGATTATATTTAACCAATTGCCAAAATATTAATGAGAACGGGATGGTTGGTAAGCACTTACGTTTAGTAGCCATAATATTGGCGGTGATATTTTTCGCCAATATGCATGTATGCCTAGCTCAGGCACTTGCCCAAGGCGTGCAGAGTATACCGAACCATCACCACCATGCTGCTCAAGGTACTGCTAACCAGCTATCAGGAAATGAGCAATCTTCTCACCTGCACAGTTTTAACCAAATTAGCCATAATCACAGAAGAAGCATTAATCTGGACCTGACTTCAGTCAATGCCACGATTCAACCTAACCATTTGACCAATCCAGTTAGCATACTGGTCGGCAATTCGCCTGTGGCAGTCACACAATCGTCGCTGCTTACACCGGCTCAAATGATTGCAGTCCACCAGATTGTAAGGACCGGACAGCAAACCATACAATTGTCTGCCCAGGGAAACGCCGTCGGTGGCAGCTTTGTAATTGGATCACACTTAGCCAACTCGCTTAACACATTGGTTATTCCAGCCGGTGTCACTGCCATAGACAGGCTGACCAGTTCATCGGCACTTAACTTAACCGGCAATCTGACCAACGCCGGCTATTTGTATGTTGTCTCGACAAATCCTGCTTTTACTACGGCAACAATTAGTGCAGCTAACATCATCAATCAGCAAGGTGCTTTGTTGTCTTCTGTACTTCCTGCCGGTGGCTTACCTGGAATCACCAGCGCGGTCGCAAATCTGAGCTTAAACCTCAACGCAATTAACAACATCGTCAACGCCGGCATCATCAGGAGCGCCGGCGCTCTTACAATTACTGCTGGAGGCTCAATTATCAATGCGCTGCCTGCAGGTGTCACTGGAGTAGCACCAATTTTGCAAGCGCTGAACAATCTCACGTTGATATCAGGTGCTGGCAACATTGTTAACTCAGGAGCAATCAGTTCATTTTCTGCCAATATAAACATTGCTTCGCAGGCTGCTCAAAACATCGTAATTAATAATGTTGGTGGGACTCTGGCTGCACTGCACGGAGCGATTAATCTGCGGGATATGCTCACAGCAGAGCTAGCCGACATTAGCATCAACGGAGGGAATTTATCGGCGGAAGCCCTGAATTTATTTGGGCGCAGTATGAATGTCAACGTGGGTGAAATAAACGGCGCCCTCAATATGACAGGCTCAACAGCTCATGTGACAGCAGCTACCCCAAATTTAATATTGGGGAACATGTGTTTAACTGGCGACCCAACTTATTACAACACAGGTGGAGCCGTCACTATTGCCAGCGCACTTAATTATTCCGGTCAGAATCTAGCAATTGTGGCTAACACAAATATCCTCACTGCCTCAGGTGTCGGTGCCATTAACACAAGTTCGAGCAGTGCTAATGGAGGCAACATTACACTTATTGCTGGTGCCTCGTTTAGTACGAGTGGCAGTACCGGCAATCAGGGCCCGAATACAACATCAACATTGACCTTAAGTAATGGCTCCTCAACCGGTGGCTATATAGATCTCACTGGTGGCACCGGCAACGGAACCCCTGGTGGTACTCCCATTACATCATTGACATCGCGAAGTACACAAACCAACGGTACTGGTGGCAACATAAACCTGGTGTCCTTTGCTGGCACTGGCACAAACACTGGTGCAATTGTTTTGCCCACATCCAGTACTATCACAACCGGAGGTAACGGCTCAGGCACAAACGGGAATGTGCTTATCCTGTCCGGACGGACCAGTGCCACCGGTTCAGATACTGCCATCATAACTGGCGCGATTGATATCAGCGGTGGCAAAAGCAGTACGGGAACTATAAAAATTCAGAATGCCACTCCTGCGACCGGCGCAGCGGGGATGACAATCACCAATGGGGCCGTGAACGGAGCCTTTTACACACAGGCAGGGCAGCTTGGCTCCATCACCACTGGTGCAATAACGTCAGGTGGAGCAGATGTGACTTTAGCCGGTGGAAGCTATTCAACAGCAGGCTCTATTACAACTGCAAGCTCGACATCATCAGGTGGCTCAGTGCTAGTTTTTACAAACAACGGTGTATCAACAGCAGCTATCGATACTTCATCCACAGGCGGAGGCACAGGTGGTTCAGCCGTAATCTTAACAGGTAACAGCGGGAATGCTGCTACTCTGACTGTCGGGCAAATTAACACATCCGGAGCTAGTGGAGGGTTGGTGGAGCTGGTCAACTCTGCAGCTAATACTGCAAGTATTGACTTAACAGTTGGCAGCACAATTACAACTGACGCAACGGGACTTAATGGTATTGCTGGTTCAGTCGCTCTGGTTGCCTCTGGTGCAATAAGTGCAAGCAATGCCATTAGTGCTCAAGCTACTGCCAATTCGTCAAGCACGCAAGCCATGGGTGGGAGTATCTTTATTTCCAGCGGCGGAACTGGTTCTACCGCAATTACTGCCGGTACCATCAATACATCAGCAAGTAATAATGGCTCAGGTGATAAAGCCGGCAACATTATCTTGTTGTCTGCGACAGCCTCTTCAGGCAACAATCCATCAAACATTACAGCTTCCAGCTCTAATTTTACACAAACTGGTGGTACTGCCGGCATGTACCTTGTATATGGTTTGTCTGGCGCATCGTCTACATTGCCTACCAGCTTAAATGTAACCCCAACGGCATCTATTAATATTCGACCAGGAGGATACCAGGCAGCATCAAGCTCGTATATTGCATTGACAATAAACACAGGAGGGGACACCCAATTGGTGGCACCGATAAATATTGGTGCCGGTGGGACATCATTGTATCTTTCAACAATAAGCCAGGCATCTGGTGTTGAGAGCGTAAGTATAGTGCTTGCTGGTGGACTTACAACAAATGGCGTCATAACTGTTGCTGCACGCAACGTTGGAATATATACGAAGGGCATAGTGACCATTGGCGGAGCACTAAGCTTGTCGTCCCCATTGAGTTTGACAGTTGCTGATCTCTCCGGCAATGGAGTTGCCGGACCATACAACGTGACACTCAATGCGGGTGGCAGTGTGGATATTCTTGGGAACATGAGCACATACAGCTCTGGTAATGCGGGTGCAGTGACACTAACGGCAGGCTCCGGCATTTCTACTGGCTATATTATGTCGTATACCGGTAGGGGTAGTGGCGGTGCAGTGACACTAACGGCAGGTTCCAGCATTTCTACTGGTTATATTAACTCGGCTTCCACTAGGGGTAGTGGCGGTGCAGTGACAGTAACGGCAGGCTCCGGCATTTCTACAGGTTATATTCAATCGTATACCAATAGTGGTAGTGGCGGTGCAGTGACAGTAACGGCAGGCTCCATCATTTCTACTGGCTCTATTGATTCGTATTCAGGTAGTGGTAATGGGGGTGCAGTGACAGTAACGGCAGGCTCCGGCATTTCTACAGGTTATATTCAAGCGTATACCGATAGTGGTAATGGGGGTGCAGTGACAGTAATGGCAGGCTCCGGCATTGTTACTGGTATTATTGACTCGGATTCCGGTAGTGGTAATGGGGCTGCAGTGACACTAACGGCAGGCTCCGGCATTTCTACTGGTTATATTTACTCGGAGTCCAGTAATAGTGGTAATGGGGGTGCAGTGGCACTAACGGCAGGCTCCGGCATTTCTACTGGTAATATTTTCTCGTATGGTACTACTGTCGGAGGAAGCGTTGAATTAGTTAGTTTGCAAGGCAGTATAGCAATTGGTGGGGGTGTGTTCACATACTCGAATGCAACCATTGTGGGCGACATATCTGGGTCTGTGGCATTAGAAGCATTCGGCACAATTGCTGTGGGTGGCATCACCACGTATACCAGTGGATCATCATCCTTGGCTGGTAATGTTTTTGTTTCTTCCGGTGCGACTTCAGGACTTGCTGTTTCTACCGGTCCTATCGATACAAGTGCTGCAACAGGTAGTACAGTTGGTCAAATATTTTTGGGTGCTAATGTTTCAGGCACTAATGGGCCCCAATCTGCTGGGAATTCCAATATATCCTTTACTAAGTTAAGCTTAAAGACAGTGCCTACACCCACAAACGCCTATTTATTCTATACCTTCAGTCCTTCGTCGATCACGTCAGACACAACGATAACCGTAACACCAAGTTCTGTAACCATATTGCCTGGCATTTATATTGGCGTTGGCAGTTTAGCAACTCCAGTAACGTTGACGCTGGCTCTAGGAGGAGACAGTCGAACATTAGTGCCGATAGCCAGCTCGGGTGGCATTTATATATCAAGCTTTACTGCTAACAATCCAGGAGGTGGAGCCCAAAACAACGGCTATAGTGTGTCTCTTGTTAGTGGGACAACAAGCGGAATTAGCTTAAGTGGAAGCATAAGCACCAACCCTTACAGTACAGGTACTGCCGGCAATGTATATTTGGCATCGATAGGAACAGGCTCAATAAGTCAATCATCCGGTTCAATCTCCGGATGTGCGCTCAGTCTATTTACAACTGGTGGCAATATTGGTGCCAATGGTAGTCCAATTCAAACTTCTGCAGGGACATTATCAGTGGCTACAACTGGATCTGGCAACGTGTATATTGCTGACAGTAGTAACACAGTGGTTAATGTGGCTGAAGCCGGTTTGTTATCTGGAACACTTAGCCTGAGTGTAGCTGGAAATATGGTTGTGTCCGGTTTGCTTGCAGGTTATACGATTAACCTTTCCTGGGGTACTGGTGCCCTTGGTTCTTTGGTTACACCATTTCAAATTGGTGCCGTTAATTTATCAGTCTCTACCACGTCAGCTAATGTGTACCTTAAATGTTTAAATGCAACTGCTACTTCAACAATTAGCACTTCTACAATTGGTGGCAGTTTCTTTGTCTTAGGGAGTAGCAATATCAATGTTACAGGAAGTATATCGACTACTGGTGGTGGCAACATAACGCTCACTGCCGCCACGATCAATGTCAATTCTGGAGGTGGAGTGTCAGCCTCTGGCACGACAGCACTTAATGCCGCCACCCTTGCTATCTATAGCGGAGCTACCGACATTGGCAGCTCCTGCACGGTGGACACTACTGCGAGCAGCATCTCATCTGCGTCACGCAACAGCGTCGCACTTACCGATTCGGCCAGTACTGTTGCACTTACGTCTGTGTCCACTGCTTCTGGCAAGGTCTTCCAGCTAGCAGACGGCTCAGGAACGATCAATGTTAATGGAGGTATCTCGGGTGCAGGCAACACAACGCTCACTGCCTCTACCATTAATGTCAATGCTACAGCAGTCACTGCCAGTGGTACTACCACATTTAATGCCAGTGAGTTGTTTATCTCCAGTTCTGCTACTGGTGATATTGGCAGTAGCAGCAACTTTGTCCACACCAATGCTGTCACCATTTCATCAAACTCCAATTTTAACGTCTACCTTATAGATACAGCTACTAACACCACAATTAGTGCTTTATCTACTGCCTTATCCAAAGCATTTCAACTAAGTGACAACTCAGGCACAATCGACATAGGCGGGGGTATTTCAGGTGCCGGCAGCGTAATACTTAGTGGAACAGCTATAAATGTCAATGCTGTGATTGTGTTGACAACTGGCACTTTGGCACTTAATGCCACCACGCTTACTATTTCGCATGACATAACCGTCAATGACGGGATTACATTAACGACTACTGGCACAGGTACCATGTCGGGGACTGGGATACTAATATCAACCGGGTCTTTGTCGCTCAATGCCGGTACAGGTACAGTTGCTGTAAACACAGATGTTGCAACCTTGAATGTGAATGCAAGGGGTTCTGTGCAAGTCACACAAGGTACAACAGCACTAACACTTGGAACAATAGCAGGCACCCCATCATCGCTAACAATCAATGCAGGAGGCTCCATAGGTTTAACAAGTTCGGTTAACATAGGGGGCGGTTCAGTAAATCTGACGAGCGGCAGTGCTCAGAATATAGACACGAGTAGTTACACGCTGACGGCAAACGGTGGTATCACACTTTGTGTGAGCGGTGGCGGACAGATTTCCGGCTTGCTTTCAACAACTGGCGTCCTGACATTGACAACCGGCAGCCAAGCAGTGACCATTGCATCTGCAACAGGTATAGATGATGGTGGCAGCATAACGCTACAAGTCCAGCCAAGCGCCTTGACGATTATTACGTCGAATACAGGTGTGTCAGCAATTACAACATCTGGATCTGGTCCGGTAAGTTTTGGCTCAGCAGCATTGCAGCTGAGCGCACTGTCGGGATCAATAGCTATTTTGGACGACATAACTGCCAACGGCGGCATTACACTAATAACAGCAGGTTCCGGGACCATAACAGGAGGTACGTTATTCTCAACTGGCTTACTTTCGCTAAATGCCGGAGTTGGGGCAATTAGTGTAAGCAGTAATGTCTCAACCTTAAACGTGCATTCAAACGGTTCTGTTCAGTTGATCCAAGGGAGTGCTACTTTAAATATAGCTTCAGTGGCAGGGACACCGTCATCCTTAAGTATTACGGCTGACGGCTCGATTACAATGGCTAGCACAATTACAGTCGGCTCACTAAGCTTTACTGCTGCAAACATTTCAATGTCCGGTGGCACAATGACTGCCGGCTCAGTTAATTTACATACCCAAGCGTCAATTAGTTGCGTCGACACTGGCATTTCCATTGTCGGAGGCACAATTACTGCGGGTTCCATCAATCTACTCACAACAAACGCACCAATTGTCTTAGGCAATGTAACAGCTAGTTCATCTCTGCTGGCTACATCTGGTGCAATTAGCATAGTTGCCAATGGTGCGCACAATGGCACAGTCAGCATAGGCAGTGGTAGCAGTCCCGGGAGTGGTACTACAATCACAGCAACAGGCAATATTGTTATTGCAGGAGAAGCAGGAGTAAATATAAACAATGGGACGCAAGGCAACGGAACCGTTTCAATTCATGCAGGCTCCTTCGTTGATCCATCCTATAATCCAGGCAGCAACCCTGTTGCTGCAAATACAGTAGCTACAAATGGTGTTGTGGTTATTACAAGTTATTATGCCGACAGTACGGACGGTAAGTTTGCAGATTCACAATATGGTACAGGCGATTTGAATTTTGGTTCTAACATAGCAATTACTGCAATAGGAGGAGCGACAATAAATGGTGTTGATGGCAGCCCGGTACCAGGCAATGTGAGTATGGGGAGCGGACATGACATTAATATGACAGGCAGTCCGACTAATATTTATGCTTACGGAGGCGACGTATTGATTGGTGCTGCCGAGAGTATTGGTTTGGGGACTTCCACTGTGTTATCGTTTGCGAAACATGATGACAATACAGGTTCATCAACAATCATAGGAGGGAATGTTGCAATTATTTCGGATAGTCCTGGGGTAAATGTTGCACAAGTGCTATCGAATTTATATCACACAGGTGCTGAATATAATGAAGTACTTGTTCCATCGTATGACACAACAGGTACTATCGATAATCCTGACACACACCTAGTAGGTGTAGTCTATAGTAGTGTTAGGCTGAACGGTGTGTTGGGCGATCCAAGCAGCAGATTGGATTTGCTTACAGATAAGAACTACAAAGGCTTAACAGACAGGGTAAAAGGGCTTCTTTATATAAGTTCGGGAACACAAGACCCAAGTTCGTTGAGCTTAAGTAATGCTGGTTTCGGTGCGCAGCAAGGGCAGCACCCTAATCTACCACCAGCTCCACCGCCGGTGCCGCCTTCTGGTGGGACATCTACAGGTGGTGTATTAACCATCAGCAATACCACGAGTGTGACTGTACCTTTTGTAAATCTCTCAAGCAGCACAACAGTTGAGTCCAATAACAACACTACATTAGCTGGACCAAGGAATATAGCAACTCTTGCAGCATTATCAAATATTATTGACCATGACTGGCCTTTAGGAGGACAAGTCACGAAAATTAGCTTACATGGAGAAGCCTTACTGCCGCAGTCAGATGCAGATGGTAATAGTAGTGCTGGCAAGAATTACACTAAAGCTATTGAAGAGACAATAGATGAAGGTGGATCTACAGGCAACAAGTTACCGAATGCTTTGGGATTACTAAACGCTGCAAAAGGCACTGAGGTGGGGCGTTCTAATACTTCCAGCAATCTCATTCACACAGATGGCTCAGCTAATCAAAGAGGCGAGTCACTTGGAGGTATTGTGCAGGTAGGTGTGATGCATCATGATTTTGTTTTGTTTACACGTCCCAATCAGCTAATGACTGGCTTAAGTAATTGCAATAACAACGATGGGCTTGTAATTACAGGAATTCCAGGCACTGTAGTGAGTAATGATAAAGGGTATGTTGTCTTGCATTCTGGAAGGTTGCTCGTTGACACAGGTTCTAAAGGCTTTGTGCTGTGCACTTCCTCAACAAAGATTATGATTGGTTGTCAGGCAACAGTTATTATCGACACACAACCAGGCAAATCAGTGCTGGTAATGTCGCTGGCTGGCAAACCGGATGCTTTGACTACTGTCAGTACAGGGCAAGGAGAAGAGATTTCGCTAAAACCAGGCGAGGAGTTGTTGGTAGGGCAGCACATAGAGAAGATAGCTTTCTCGTTGGCGAGTTATGATCACCATCAGGCAAGTATTGCCAGTGTTTCAGTCAGCGTGGGCGGCGCTCAAGCGCGGGTTCTCAATCATGTGTTCCCGGCTATCTCTTTGAAGACTGAACAACATTATCGTTCAAGCATGCTGAATCGCTTGAACACTCTGGCAGTTAAGCAGGTTTCTGCACGTACTGGTGGAAGCACTGCAGCCAGAATCCTGTCGGATACCAATACGCAGTTTCAACTTGTCAAACCAAACGTTATTAGTATTACAAAGGGTAAGATCTTTATTGATACGCCAGAAGACATTGTGGTCGACAGTTTGCTCGGACAAGCTGTTGCGCTCAAAGGAGCCTGTGTTGCAGTAGATGTTCAGGCAGGTCAAATGCGTATTCAGGCTCTTGCTGGTCCTGGACTTGTCTTTGCTGTTGCCGGCAACCGCAAAATTGCGCTTCCTCCTGGTCATGAAGTTGTAATCAGCGATAGCAAAACTTCTGACGTTTTGCCAACAGACGGTGTCGGAAGAAGGCGACTATTCGAATGTGTCGTGAACAATCGGTTGGACTTGGTCTTTGATGATTTTTCAATAGTTTCATTTATTAAGAACGCTTCTCATCTTGCAGCTATCAGACAGCCAATTTGTTCATATGACCGGTCATTGCAACAGCAGCTTTTGAAATGTGCAGCCGTTGTCCAGCAAGTCACAGCATACAAAGGCCCATACAGCGCTTTTGTAGAGGGTCATCAATGAACGAGTATTCCCCCTTGTCATGATTTGTCTTGGCGCACGCGGAATCCCTGCAATCAGACAGTGGAGATTGTATTTGTCTGGCAGGTGATGTACTTTGTTGAGCTGGTGTAGCTGTAGAGCTGCCAGGTTGCCAAAGAGATTGGCTTGTGTAAATGTTTAATTGGGCAAGGAGAGCGTAGATGACTATCCTGACTGGAGTTCCACTTAAGAGTGTTCTTTGTTTGTTGGCAACTGCACTGGTGTCCGGCGGCAGTGCTTGCCTGGCTAGCGAGGTGGTATCGGCTGCGAATGAGTCGCAGGGGGTTAGTCTGACCATCTATAACCAGAATTTCGGATTAGTGCGCGATGTTCGCCAGGTGGAGCTGACAGAAGGAAGAAATCTGCTTCAGTTTCAAGATGTGGCAGCACAGATTGATCCGACAACGGTAAGTTTTTCTTCTCTTACTGCACCAAATGCAGTGACGGTTCGTGAGCAGAATTATCAATACGATCTTATCAACCCTGAGACTATACTCAGCAAATCAATAGGCAAAAACGCCAAGTTCCGCCGTCTTACAGCCTCCGGACAGATTGAGGAGCTTTCAGGAGTGCTGCTCAATGCACCGCAAGTATCTGTTGCTGACACTGCGGGCAATGTTTCCGAACGCACACAAGGTTTGGTTCTCAAGACAGCTTCCGGTGTTGTGCTTAACCCGGCAGGTGATATCGAGCTTGCTGAGATCCCCGCTGGACTGGTATCCAAACCATCGCTAGTGTGGAAGCTGGATGTGAGTAAGGGTGGGCGGCATAAGACCGAAATCTCTTATCAAACTGGCGGACTCAACTGGCGTTGTGACTATGTGACCGTCTTAAATGCTGACGATACTAAGATGGACCTGACCTCCTGGGTGACTCTGGACAATAAGAGCGGGGCAACCTATAAGGATGCTGCTCTTAAGCTTCTTGCCGGTGATGTTCACCGCATTGTTCCCAGACCACACCTAATGAGTGCTATGCGAATGGCTTGTGCGCCAGGAGGTGCAGAACCGCAGTTTACTGAAAAGGCGTTTGCCGAATATCACCTTTACACTCTGGCCGGCAAAACGAATGTAAATAACAATGAGACTAAACAGATGACCTTGTTTGCTGCCGACAACGTGCCGACAAGAAAGCTGTTTATCTTTGAACCCGAGGCGTCAAATTATGTCTGGGGCGACTGGTTACCGCCCAACCGGGACAGCAACAAAGTTGCTGTTAAGCTGGAACTCGAGAATAAACAAGCCAATCATCTGGGGTTGCCGATGCCTAAAGGTAAGGTTCGTGTATACAAGCACGATGATGATGGTTCGCTACAGTTTATCGGTGAAGATATGATAGACCATACTCCCCGGGACGAAAAGTTGCGCATATATATTGGCGATGCTTTTGACCTGGTTGGCGAGCATAAGCAGGTCAATATGCAACGGGTTTCTGATCGAGTGCAACGTTTCTCTTACGAGATAAGCTTGCGCAATCACAAAGACAATGATGTGACTATTACAGCCGTAGAACACTCCTGGGGACAGTGGAAAATTCTTAACTCCAGCCAGACGTACACAAAGAAGGACTCAAAGACTTTTGAGTTTGCTGTGACTGTTCCAGCTCGCGGTGAGGGAAAGGTCACTTATGATATTGAAGTGCGGAACTGATTGCTAAGGTTCCAGATCTTTCATCGTCTTGTCTTCGGCGCTTGCCGGAGCGCTGCTCCTGCCTGCTTCTGGTGGCTGCGGGGTGCCAGGAGTGGTTGTGGTGCCTGCTGGCGGAGCAGGTGATGGAGCCTTTTGTATCTGTGGCACTGCTGCTGGAGCTGGCTGTGGTGTGGCTGCCGCAGCAGAGTTCTTTCTTGTTTCCGGAACTTTCTTGGTTGACGGGGTAGCTGTTCCTATCGGATAACTCTTGTATAGAGTTCCTGATATATAGGTGCGAAATTCAGTCGAACCATTCTCCTTGACTGCAACTGGTGCAGTGACGCTAAACTGCTTACTGCCGTTTGCTTGCAACGGCGGCTCAAACTCGTCAATAATCCGCTGCTCTTTCTCCCAGATGACATGACTGGTGGCTGTATCAACCAACTCCACTCTGGCGACTAAAGAAAGAATTGGCTGTGACCCTGGGTTATAGACTTCGCCACTTAAAGAGGTTCTGTGTGTTGCCTGCACAACGGCAACAGTGACATTTTTCAAAACAACAGGCGGGACAGTCAGCTTAGGATCGTAGTTGCGCGCCTCTTGCAGGTAACCTAGTCCAGTTTGAGCGTCTCCAGCTTCAAGCAGCTGTTTGCCACGTTTGACCATTAATGTTGCTAGCTTGCCGTCCAGAAGCGGATCTTTGACTTGCAGCTTGGCTGCTCTGCGCAGCTGGTCGATAGCTAGCTCCAGCTGTCCTTGCCGTTCATAAATGTCGGCAACCTTTTCATAGGCTCTGGCCGATGGTGCTATGACATTTAACTTAGTGAGATAATCAAGCGCCCGTGTGTCGTCGCCTTTAGCAATCGACTCGTTGATGAATCTCTGGTAGATGGTGGAGAGTCTGGAGTCTACTTCAGTGGTGCGTGATCCTTCAGCTGTCGAGCGGACCTCTTCCCAACATTTTAGCGCCTGGTTGAGGTCACCTTTTTGCAAGCACTCATCTCCCCATAGAGCGTCTAGATCGGCCAATTCAGCCTTTTTTCCGACGATGCCTGCCTGGGCTAACGGCTTGAGCAGTTCGGCTGCCCGATCCCACTGCTGATGCTGCCTGTAAAAATTGGACAGCTCGGAAGCCAGCGCGGGTTCGCTTGCTAGCGACTGTCCCATCTGTTGGGCCTGACTGATGCAGTTCCAGGATTTATCTATCTGATCTATGCCTACATAAGCTCTAGCTAGTGCCAGATAGATCCTGGCATCGCGAGGACGCGATGCTGCTGCTTGCTCAAGAGTTTTTACAGCAAATGCATATTGCCCATTAGCCAGCTGATGTTGAGCAGTCTGGTAAAGTCTTTCATAGTCTGGTGATTTGATTAAAAAGAAGACAGTTGCACCGGCAGAAACCAGCAGTATCAACAACGCTATGGCAATACCTGCTGCGGCAGGCATTGCTGACTGAGACTTTTGCTTACTTACAGCCGACTTCCGCACTCTGGCGTGCTGCTCAGTGGCTGGCTCCTCACGTTGCGGTCCGGGAGCTTTCTGGACGCTATCGTTGCCCAGTTTGGCTCCACAGGAGACACACTCTTCATAGAGAGGCGGATGATATACTCCGCAAACTGGGCAACGCATAGGCTTATCAGCGGCTTAAAGGCCTATCCATATAAATAGGATTGGCCATGGGTTCTACTTAATCTCGATTTTAGCGCCGGCAGCTTCGAGCTTTGTCTTCATCTGTTCGGCTTCTTCCTTCTTGACCTTTTCCTTCACCGGTTTGGGAGCGGAGTCGACTAGGTCTTTAGCTTCCTTCAAGCCTAGTCCGGTCAATTCGCGGACGACTTTGAGAACTTCAATCTTCTTTTCGCCAACTGAAATGAGCATGACGTCAAATTCAGTCTTCTCTTCAACTACTGCTGCTGCTGCCGGCATAGCTGCCATGGACATTGGAGCTGCTGCAGTGACGCCGAAAGTTTCTTCCATCTTCTTCTTCAGGTCTGCTGCTTCTAAAAGGGTCAAAGAACCAATCTGGTCGAGCAGTTCATCAACTGAAAGTTTAGTTGCCATTTTCAAATCTCCTTGGTGAGTGATTTACTGGTTGGTTCGTGCGTCAGGCGGCTTCATTCTTCTTCGCCACTTCCTCTGCGAGAAGGGCGATATCTCTAATGACAGCCTCAAAGATGCAGGCAATGTTCCTGGCTCCTGAATCGAGTCCGGACATGATAAGCGAGAGGAGCTGCTCGCGGGATGGCAGATCGGCAAGCCCTTTTACTTCTGCCTGATTCATGGCACGTCCTTCCAGAACGCCACCACGGATGACACCTTTCTTTGCAGCTTTTATAAATTCAACAGTTGTTTTTGCTGGTGCTGCCGGATCGTTGTAACCGACAATGATGGCAGACGGCCCGATCGCCAGCTCTTTTATCGGTCCAAATTCAGTCCCATCAGTGGCTATTTTTACCAGAGTATTCTTGGCAATGCGGCACTTGGCATCAACCGTGTCCAGTTTGCGCCGGAACTTGGTAATCTCTGCTACGGTCAGTCCGGTCACATCGGCAACGATTACGACCTTGCCGTCTGCAAAGAACTCTTTTAGTTCTGAGACAATCTCTTGCTTGCGAGCTTTAGTGGCCATAGCCTGTCTCCTTGCTTGGTTCGGAGCAATATGCTCCTAAATAAAAATCCCAGCAGACTTGCCGGGACCACAAAAAACGGCGTACCGCCGATCGACTTAGTCGAACTTTGTGACCTCGAGCCGGCGGTGTTGAACCATTAAGCTGCCATATTGGCAAGCACCAGGCTGTCTGCAGTCCGTCATATTGACTGGCGCCATTGTCGCAAGGAGAAGCTCTCGCGTCAAGCTGCAGCGATAGTGAAACAGCTGGCTCTAACGTTTCTTAACAGTTGTTTGGCAATTGCTCAGTTTCGTTGATGCAGGTAAGCTAGAACTCATCTGTCAGCTCTGCCAGTTTCTTATCAAGACGATCTGCAGCTCGAGTAATTTGCTCTGGAGTTGCTCCTGGTTTTAGTCCTAGATATTTCTCCAGCTCGAGCCGGCTTATCTGTGACGATCCGTAAAACTCAATGCCGGCAAAACCAGGTTGGCGGTCAGGCGCACTAATGGCTGAGCCTGTTGTTACCAACGACGTCATGGCAAGAACTAATAGTAGCTTGACTGATAGACTATCGTGTAGCGACAAGTGAATTCCCCCTGTTTAATATTCCCATTCTAAATCAAACTGTGTACTTACTGTCGACCCGCCCATGAGCGCTGCTGCTGCTCTCAGGTTCAGTATGACTATAATAAAACTTCGCGTCATATTTCGACTACATAAATGAAACTGCCACCATATTACTGCTGTTTACTTATAAGTTTGCTCGCTGTTGCAAGCCAGATTCTCCTCTCCAGTTGCCAGGTGGTTGCAGGTAATCGATTGTCTCCTGCGGTCTGTCCGAAGAAACAGGCAGTCAATGCAGTCAATAAGGTGACAATATCCAGTCGTGAGTTCAGGCGCATTGTTGTGCTGAGTGAAGATGCAGTAAAGCACACCGGAATAAAAATGGGGTCTGCAGATACACGCATGTTGGAAGGATCTATCAAAACGACAGGCGAAGTGCTTGCCAATGCCAATCGTGTCTCTCATGTGACAACGCCTGTGACTGGACGAGTAGTCGATGTGAAAGTCAGTGTGGGGCAGCGTGTGCTGGCAGGGCAGACTTTGCTTACTATTCACAGCACAGACATTGAGCAAGCTGAAGCAGACCTGCTTCAAAATGAAGGGCAGGTCCGCGCTGATCTTAAGCGAGATCTTTTGCAGATCGACTCAGATCTTGAAACTGCTGCAAAACAGCTGGAACTATCGGCAAGTACTTACCAGCGGATGAAAAGCCTTTTTGTGCAGCGGATTGCTGCTCAGGCGGAGTATCAAACTGCGCTCACTCAATGGGAAAAGGATAAAATTGCACTTGATACTTTGAAGAAAAGACGCTCAGATACAATCTCTTTATCGAGCGAGCGCCTGAAGATTGTCACAGAGCCTGCCATAGAGAAGCTGCGATTGTGGGGGTTGCCTGAATCGGAGATTGATGCAGTCAGACGAAGTCGGCGGGTCGATCCTATCGATACAGTAGATGCTCCAACGGCCGGTATTGTCAGCGAACGATTAGTTAATCCGGGCGAGCTTGTTGACCCGACGAAGCACCTTTTTACAATTGGAGCGTATGAAACTGTCTGGGTTAAAGCAGATATATTCGAGAAAGATGTTGCTAAAGTGCACGAGGGGGAGCGCATTGAACTTGAGGTAGATAGCCTCCCTGGTGCAAGGTTCTCCGGCAAGCTCAACTATGTCTGCGACTCCATTAATGCTGATACGCGTGCTCTCTCTGTGCGTGCTGAGGTGCCTAATCCTGACTTCAAGCTTAAGCCGCGGATGTTTGTACGCCTGACAATCTTGACTGGTGTCATCAGGACTATTGCTGTTCCGCGCACAGCAATTCAGGACGCTGGCGATTGTAAAGTCGTGTATGTTCCAGTGGATGGTAACCGTTATGAAGAGAGACAGGTGGTGCTTGGGCGCAGCTGCGGCGATTGGGTGGAGGTTTTGCAAGGGTTGCGTGTCGGCGAACCGGTCGTGATAAAAGGGAGCTTCGAGCTAAGATCTGAAGCAATGCGTGAGAGCAGCTAGGCAGGTGGTTGTGCTGATTGATTTTGTCCTGAAAAAACGTGCACTGGTAGTCGCTCTGACTCTAGGGCTGCTTTTCCTTGGGGTGCAGGCTTATCTGAATCTGCCGCTTGAGGCATATCCGGATATTGCCAATATGCAGGTGCGTGTCATAACGCAGGTTCCTGGAAAGGCTGCAGAAGAGGTGGAGCGCCAGGTGACCATTCCCTTGGAAAAAGAGCTCAACGGTATACCGCGCTCCGAGCCCCCGCGCTCAATCTCAATTTTTGGGCTCTCTGTAATAACAGTTGTTTTTGAAGATGGTGTAGATCCGTATGTGGCTCGCCAGCAGGTGCTGGAGCGGGTTACCAATGCCGATATCAGAAGTGATCTGCAGCCACGCCTCGATCCTAACGCTTCTCCAGTTGGCGAGATTTACCGCTACACGGTAGAAAGTAATCGCTGGTCGCCGATGGCCTGCAAGGAGATTCAAGACTGGGTCTTAGACCGCAAGTTTAAGTCTGTGCCTGGAGTGGTCGATGTGACAGGTTTTGGCGGACCGAGCAAGACTTTCCAGGTGTCGCTTGATCCTTATGAGCTTAAGTCTTTTGAGCTGACTCAGTCCCAAGTTGCTGATGCTATTGCCCGGTCAAACGGTTCGACCGGCGGCAGTTATATTGTTCGGAACGATCAAAACTATATGGTCAGAGGCATCGGTTTATTGCGCTCTGCAGACGATATCAGCAAGGTGGTTGTCGCCACTACTGCTGATGGCATTCCTATCCATGTTCAGGACGTTGCCACTGTGCAAATTGGACCGGCTGTGCGCAAAGGGCAGGTTGGTGTTAATGAGAATGATGATGTTGTTCAAGGGATTGTGCTTATGCGCAGGGGTGACAACCCCAGCCGCGTTGTCGACAGTATCAGGTCCGCGTGGGATAGTATCTCATCTGTGCTGCCTGCTGGGATGCACCTTGTGCCGCTTTATGATCGCACTGCCCTTGTGCGCCGCACTATGGAGACCATAGGAGGCAATGTTGCCGTCGGCATCTCCCTGGTGGTGGTCTTGCTTATGCTTTTCCTTTTCCAGGTGCGCTCTGCGCTCATCTGTGCTGCAGTGATACCGATGGCTTTGTGTTGTGCCTTCCTTCTTCTTAATCTCTTCAAAGTGCCGGCTAACCTGTTGTCGCTAGGAGCTATTGACTTCGGCATTATTGTCGATGGTGCAGTTGTGATGGTAGAAAACATCTGCCGGCACCTTGGTCACTTGAAGCACGCTCAGGAATCGGATGCACGTATCACCCTTGCAGCCATTGCGCGAGCAGTGAAGGAGGTGGCCAGACCGATCCTTTTTGCCACCTTGATTATTGTTGTCACCTTTTTGCCTATCCTGACTTTTGAGCGAGTGGAAGGCAAACTGTTTCGCCCGCTGGCAATCATGATGAACTTCAACCTGCTCGGTGCCGCTCTAGCTACTATGACAGCTATTCCGGTTCTGTGTGCAATTGTTTATCTGCACAGGTTGCCATCTGATAGACAAAGTCCTCTTATGACTTTTGCTACCCGTATCTACCAGCCAGTACTTGCCTGGTGCATGACCAATCGAGCCCGTGTAGTGGCTATCGCCTTATCAGCTGTGCTCGGGTCGATGTTCCTTCTGCCGTTTCTCGGCTCCGAGTTCATTCCTGAGTTGGAAGAGGGCAACATCTGGTTGCGTGTAACTGTTTTACCGACAAGCGTCTCTATAGATAAAGCGGTGACGATAGCAAGCCAGATCAGGCAGATTATCCGCAGTTATCCGGAGGCAACTAATGTGGTGTCACAGATAGGCTCGCCGGACGATGGCACTGACCCTAATACTTATAGCAATATTGAAGTCTTTGTAGATTTGAAGCCGCAGGAGAGCTGGAGAGCTCAGTTCCATGACAAACAGGCTCTGGTGTCAGCTATGAACCAGGAGCTCAAGGCAAAGATACCTGGACTTCTCTATAACTTCTCGCAATATATTAAGGACAACATGGATGAGGCTATCTCGGGTGTCAAAGGTGAGCTGGCTGTCAAGATTTATGGACCGGATCTCAAAGTATTGACTGTGCTGGGCAAGCAGGTGAAGCAGATTGTCGAGCAGGTGCCAGGCATGCAGGATGTTGCTTTCGATCAACTCCTCGGTCAGCCGCAACTGATTGTGACTATAGACAGAGACCGGGCTGCTCGCTACGGCATTAACAGCAATGACATCCTGGATGTGGTTGAAACATCTGTGGGCGGCAAACAGATTACTGAAGTGCTTGAGCAGGAGAGACGTTTTCCTCTTATTCTACGTTTTCAGCAGAGCTTTCGCAAAGAAGCTGGAGATTTAGGAGAGATTCGTGTGAAGACTCCTGCTGGACAGAATATACCGCTGGCGCAGCTGGCTACAATTGAAGAAGAGCATGGAGCTACAAATATATTGAGAGATAGCAATTCACGCCGGATTGCAATTAAGGCTAATATTCGTGGACGTGACCTCGGTTCGGCAGTTCTTGAAGCACAACAAAAGGTAAGCAAGCTGGTTACCTTGCCGGAGGGCTACCACATCGCCTGGGGTGGGCAGTTTGATCGAGCCAGTCATGCTATGGCTCGTCTGGCTGTAGTAGTACCGCTTACTCTGGCGCTTGTATTTCTCTTGCTCTATGGTGCTTTTGGCTCCGCCAGGATTGCAATTCTTGTTATGCTTACAGTACCTCTTGCGGCTCCTGGTGCCATTCTAGCTTTGTGGTTGACTCGTACTCATTTCAGCATCTCGGCCGGAGTTGGTTTGATAGCTCTGTTTGGTGTATCTGTCCAGAATGGGGTTATTCTGGTATCGCTTGTGAAGCAGTTGCAGCAGTCGGGCATGGCTTTAAAAGATGCCATTGTTGAGTCTGCTCTGGTGAGGATGAAACCTTTGCTGATGGCAAGCACTGTAGCGATGGTCGGTCTTCTGCCAGCAGCTTTATCAACAGGTATTGGTTCGCAAAGTCAGCGCCCGTTTGCCATAGCTATAGTGGGTGGACTGATACCGGGAATGATACTCACCTTAACAGTGTTACCGACCCTTTATGAATGGTTTGAGACTCACCTGGGTACACCGACAGGACCTGAAGATCTTGTTCCGTCCGGGCACATTCCTACCGAAGACGAGTAGATTTAACAAGCAGGGCTATATAATAAGCGATGACTTTCAGAGGTTGTGCTGAGGCAAATCCTGACTTGCCACTGCAAGTCAAAAGAGCAGAGTATCGCAGCTTTGGGAAGCATTGCTCAGTGAGATTATTTGTTGATTTACTCGTTTTGCGAGTAGGATTGATAATTGCCAAGAGTCGTCGAACAGTCCAATCATGTTGTTTTTATAAGTGGTTTTTTACATGCCAGATTATTTGCTTGAAATTGGAGTCGAGGAACTGCCGGCCAGCGAAGTTGTAGATGCGCAAGAACGCTTACAACGTTTAATGGCTCAGGCGCTGGAGCAGGCGAACCTGCCTTATGAGGAAATTGTCACACTAGGCACGCCGCGCCGGCTGGCTTGTATAGTCAAGCAGCTGGCTCAGCAGCAGGAAACTACAACTAAGAAGGTGAAAGGGCCACCTGTTAAATCTAGTTTTGATAGCGCCGGTCAACCGCTGCCGCCAGCTGCCGGCTTTGCTGCCAAACAAGGCTTGACAGTAGCTGATCTTGATCGTGAAGAGATTGGTGGAATTACTTACCTGGTGGCCAACCTGACTATTGCCGGAAGATCTGCCGATCAAGTATTAGCTGCCGTTGCCCCGAAAGTAATTGAGCAGATCTCAGGTGAGCGTCTCATGCGCTGGGGATCTTCCGAACTTAAATTTACTCGGCCGATTCGCTGGGTTGTATCTCTCCTTGACCAGCAGGTTGTGCCGTTTCATTTGTATGACATTACTGCTGGAAATCAATCATACGGGCATCGCATTCTGGCTCCCGCAGCAGTGAAAGTCAGCAGCCCTGGCAGTTACAAAGAAGATTTACGCCGGGTGTATGTCCTGGTTGATCCCTCTGAGCGCAGGCAGGTTATCGAAAGAGAAGTAGTGAAAGCTGCCTCTTCTGTTGGCGGAGTACCACGCCAGCTTAAAGGTGCTCTTCTTGCCGAGGTTGTCAATCTTACAGAATGGCCTTGTGCTGTTTTAGGAGAGTTTTCTAGCGAATATCTTGATCTGCCCGATACTCTTATTGAAACTGTGATGGTGCACCACCAGCGGTACTTCCCTGTTGAGCAAAAGACAGGCGACGGACGCAGTAAACTTTTGCCTTACTTCATATCTGTGGCCAACAATGACCGGATAGAAGCGACAAGGCATATAAAACTCGGTAACGAACGGGTTTTGCGAGCACGCCTTGCCGATGGTCGGTTTTTCTATTTCGACGATCAAAAGACTGCTCTGTCGGACCGTGGTGAGGCACTTGCTAATCTGACTTATCATGAAGGCTTGGGCAGCTATATTGAGAAACAATCTCGCCTGGTGGCTGCTGCTCGGGCGTTACTTGCTGAGGTCACTCTGGATACGACAGCTAAGCTGTCAGTTTCGCTCGAGGCAGTTTTGCAGCTTTGCAAACTTGACCTGGTCACAACTTTGGTGAGAGAGCTGCCCGAGCTACAAGGTTTTGTCGGCTCCTGGTATGCTGCTTGCGAAGGGCAACCTGCGGCGGTGGCTGCTGCAATAGCTTCGCACTACTCACCACGTTCTACTGACGATTCTATTCCAACCGATACTCTAGGACGGATGGCAGCAGTGCTGGATAAGCTGGACAATCTGGTTTGTCTCTTTGCTACAGGGAAGAGACCAAGTGGCTCCAGTGATCCTTATATCCTGCGTCGCCAGGCTCAAGGTTTGATCGACATTCTTATGGATGGTCTTAATGAATACAGTATTAGCATAACGGCTTTGATTGAAGTTCTTCTGCGTGAACTTAAAGGCAAGCTTGCGGCAAATAAACGCTGGGCAGATGGAGCAACTGCTGGCAAAGGGATAGCTGATCTGCGCGATTTTCTAGAGCAGCGGATAAAGCTCAAACTTCTGGAGCGAGGCTATAAGAGAGAGTTGGTAGATGCTGTGCTTGCTGCCGGTGATCCGCTTGCAGATCTGCCTGATGTAATTGTCCGTGCTAACTGTCTTGAACAGCTGACGACAGAAGCTGGCGGAGTGGACCTTATTCGTGCCGGTGTGCGGATAGGCAATATATTGACCGCCGAGTCACAGCGGCAAGTTAATCCGGAGCTGTTTGAAGATGATGCTGAACGGAACCTCTGGGAAGCATTTAACCAGGAAGTGGTTAGTGTCTGGCAGGCAGGCGGAGAGTTTAGGGCTCCGCGAACACAAGGCGAGTATGCCACAGTTCTTGGTTTACTCCGCAGGGTAGCTCCTCTCGTTGACAGGTTGTTTGATTGTGTCATGGTTAATGATGCAGATCAGTCAAAACGCAACAACAGGCACGCAATCCTGAAGAATCTAGATTGCTATTTCCGCAGTGTAGCTGACTTCCCTAAATTGCAGCCGTTGCTTCTCCAGTTGGACAGTAAGTCGCTATGACCAAAGAACTGTTGTCGGCCTTAGCTGTAATGCTGCTGTGCTCAATGTCTGCTTATGCCCAGGACGCGAGCCACCAGGCGGTGCCACCACCTAGTCTAAAGGTACCAGCTATGGTGCCCGAGAAGTCGGTGAGCACCTTTGTGCCATCTACGACTGCACCTGGTCAGGGGCTGGCTGTAAACATTATCTATCCAGCTAAGCCTCGCTACAGTGAAGGAGCTCCAGTAGTAGTGGTGGTTCCTGGTGGTATGGCAGCAGATGGCTTGGATTTCTCGCTCCATGCAGCTCAGTCTGGCTTTGCCGAGGTTAGATTTGCTCTGCCTGGCGGCGGCAAACGAGGCTTGTCATCCGGTGGTACTTATGATTATCGCGGAGCTAATTCAGCCGAGGCGCTGCGTGATATCTTTTTATTTGCTGCAGGGAAGAAGAATGATTATCAGGGGCGGACGATAAGCAAGCTCTTGCCTGTTGCTGTAGTTTGCACCAATTGCGGTGCAGTTGGCTGGTCTAATGGAGGCAATCTTCTCCTGGTCACTTTGGGCAGATTTGGGGAAGAGCTTAATTTCCTGAAATGGATCGCCTTTTATGAAAGCCCAGTGGGAGCGCTTTTCTACCCTCCAGCTCTCGGCTCTGCCCAGGATTTTCTTCTCAATCGGCATTACAGGGAAGGAAGCTGTGCTACAGGCGACTGTCTTATTGACTTCCGTAAATTAGCCTGGCAGGGTGAAGCTCAGAAGAGTCCAGGTGCTCACAAACGTCTTGGTGAGCCAGAGGTGAAAGGAGTTCTATACTTTGACGAGAATAAGAACAAGCAGTGGGATGAGATATCTGAATTTGCGTTTCCTTACGCTGCTTATCCAGGATTTGATAAGCAGTTTTACCCCCCACAGGTGCTCAAGGCAGTTGTGCGGCTGAAACTGTTTGAGACGACCAGACCTGTTGCCGAGAAAAAGAAGAAGATGCCCGGAGCCAGGGATGAGGTTGCGACCACTCAGGAGGGGCAAAAGAAGTTTTTTGGACTGGTGAAAGGAAAGCCGCTTGTCAAAAAAGAGGCACCAGTGAAATTAGAAACAGTAACTGTCTTTCCGCCCACTTTGGCTACTTTGGCTGAAAGCGAGAAGTACTTCCGCGATAGAGATGGTTCTCTGTACATAACTGATGTATGCGAGAAGATGCCGCGCCTGTTGGTGACAGTGTTCGGCAGTCGCACCGACCATTTGCAAGGTCAAGCCGATCACCCTCATATTGCTTTTCTTTACAACGCTTTTTTAGCTAACAGACTTTGGGTGAGACTTAACCCTGATCCGCTGTATGCCAGGCAGGTAGCGCTAATGAACGTGGGAAATTTTATTGACAATAAGCCTAAAACTTCAATCGATGCCTCGGCAATGGATGCGCAGCTCGAGCCTGAAGGACTTGTTCCCGACTATGTTTTTATGGATGCAGTTGTTGCAGAACTGGCCGACAGAAGGAAGAAAAACAAGCTCGATAGTGTGCTTACTGAGCCGTTAGTAGGCTACTCGAATGGTGCTAAGGTTGTTGCTGCAGGAGACGCGCACGAGCAGGTTAGTCAAGAACAGTCCAACAAAGCAGCCGTTGACAAGCAGAGTGATACGAAACACTGATATATGCTGGAGGGAGTGACTTTCTCTAAACACCAGTTGCCTACTATTCGTCGTCATCGTTGACAGTGGGCGACATTAAGATTGATAATGAGAAGAGATTGAAACGCAGGCAGCAGGGAGTTTCGGTTTCGCTCATTGCGAGTACCGATATGATTGCAAGATCA
The DNA here is from genome assembly GCA_903835185.1 of uncultured bacterium. GTDB lineage: Bacteria > Cyanobacteriota > Vampirovibrionia > Obscuribacterales > Obscuribacteraceae > CAILLX01. The sequence goes on from CAILLX010000016.1 coordinate 75,299, forward strand.
ACTTCACGGGACTATTTTCAGTTAAGAACGGTGAGCCGGGAAGCACGTTGACTAACATGATTGCCAAGAGGTGTGCTGATGGCTAAAATCCTTGTGGTGGAGGATGACTACAATATTGGCTTTGTTATCCTTCAAATCCTTGAGAGTGAGCATTATGTAGTTGATGTTATGCGCAAGGGTGTGGAGGCGCAAGCAGCTGCCAGACCAGGAGCCTATGACCTTGTCATTCTCGACTGGACACTGCCTGACATTCAGGGTGTTGACATCTGCCGTTCAGTCCGCAGCAGTGGTGCACAGTTTCCGATCCTCATGCTTTCAGCCAGAGGAACTGTAGCAGAGAAAGCTATGGGTCTTGATGCTGGAGCTGATGATTATCTGGTGAAGCCGTTTGATCCAGTTGAACTCCTTGCCCGTGTTCGTGCTTTGTTGCGAAGACCAGCTGCTGTCGTCTCCGATGCAGTCCTTGAGGCCCGCGATGTGAAAGTCGATACTGTCACTCGTCGTGTTACGAGGAACGGTCAGGAGATTCAACTGCGTCCTAAAGAGTATGCTTTACTAGAACTGCTCATGCGGCATCCTAATCAGAGCTTTACTGCTGATGCTCTCCTTTTTCGCCTCTGGCAGTGTGATGCTGCTACTTCAGTTGACACTGTGCGTACGCATGTTAAACGACTGCGCGAGAAGCTAGGAGATACAGACGACACGCCGTTAATAGCCTCATTCCGTGGAGTTGGCTACAAGATTGTCAGTATGCCAGGCAGTGAAAGCCGCGAGAATCATGAAGAGGCAGTGCCGTAGCTGTGTTTTCGGCTGGTGCCTGGTGCCCTTAACTTGGCTGCAACGCCGTGGGCAGGTGACTGTATAGTGCCTCAATATCAGAGGCCATTTGTCTGCGAAATTCCTGATATTCGTGAGCATTAACAGTCTGATATGGTTCGGTTTCGCTTTCACTGTCTATGTTAATGTTGTCTGTGCTGATGCGGCTTAGAAATGTGTCACGCCTGCTTATTGCATTAGCTGCAAGCCTCTTCACTTCCGGGGCTGTACATTTTTGTCCTGCCGAGATGAGATGTTCAAGAGTAGCCAAATATCTCAGGTCAGTTATACCTTCCCTCAACCCCTCCCATTGCAGCGTAGGAATTACTCCGCAGCGCGCCGGATACGTTGTCATTTGATCACGCAAGTTGCCGGCACGTCCTGTTGTATCCCAGGCATCGAAGTCATCAAATGGTGAAAACGGGAAAGCTGGTGGATGTTGATAGCAGTATGGAGCTATGCCGTCAGCCTGGGAGTTCCAGAGATATACACCAGAGAGCACTCGGGCAAGGTTAGGCTTCTCCATATGGCATTGCCAGTGGTAGTAAGTAAGTGGTGATTGCAAAGAGGAAGATCTTTCTCTGCGAGCGAAAAGATCTTTGTTGTTCTGGAGTGAAAACGAGATTATTGTCGGTTTATACCCGATGTCTGCAACATCTTCCATGCGTTTGACCAACTGATGATTAATTACTGAGGACATTGATGTCCAGTTGAGAATCTGGCAATAGGCTCCGTGCCCTTGATGTTCGGCAATGAGTCTTGCACTAATCTGATTGCAGCCCGCAGCGTCCATCTCATCGCTTAAGTAAAATACTGGTGTGAGGCTCTTGAAATGCAGCGCCTCGGCATTGAAAGGGATGGAGCGCAATACTATATGACGAGTAAAGCCGACGTCCTCGGCGATGTCGATAGCAAGCTGCGCGGTGGCACGATCCTTCTCAGCTATCGATATGCTGCGAAAACCATGATCGTAAATGTCTTGCAGGTGTAAACGAAATAATTCTGGGGAAACATAGAATTGCCCTTGCTGCTGATCCATCGATCCCCTGTACCAGAGCAGGAGATCTTGAGCAGGTTCCAGTAGAGTAAACGGCAGGACATCCAGTTCTATTGATAGCTTATGCTCTTGACCTTGTTGGGTTGTAATGTTCAAGCAACCTGAATACAAGCCAGGCGGTGTCTCGCTCGCTATTTTGACTGATAACCAGATCTGTTTTGACTCGCCTGCGACAAGTGAGGTCACCACGCTATCTGTGAGCCGAACATCAGGTGGGCAGTACCGCCACAGTGGGCTTTCACTTCCAATCCCCTGGTTGGCATTCTCAATGTAGCCATCTTCAAGGGGCATTCTGTCATCTTTGAGCAGCAGCTCTGAGACAGTCATGCGGTTGGATTGAAAGATGCCTACTCCTGAGACATCCCACACGCCAACAACATACATTGCAATCTGGCGCGGGTCTATCTGCCAAGAATCGCGCGCGAGAGACGATACAGACAGTTCGATTTGTGCCAGGTCTTCTCTGCACTTGATACTAAAAGAGAACGCCACTGTTTCGCCAGGTGTTCCAAAGCCGCGCAGCTGGCTGGTTCGGTTTTCTTCTGGTCGAGCACAGTATGGACGGTGCTCGAGAAGTTTAAACGTGCTCATGCAAGTGACAATAGCTTCCGTCAGGTAATTGCTGGTAATAAGTGAGGGCGATTAGTGTTGGTTTATATGAGTAGCGTCAGGTTGCTACAGTCGAGAGGCGTCCGTATTATATATTATTCGTAATTGAGCTGAAGCGACACCTGATGAACTCAAGGTGTAAAGGACTTCCGCATTGCCGGGTTGGCGGCTCGCTACCGCTGGACTGAGGCTGGAGCTCAGGGCAGGGGGAAACGTGTCAGTAGGAGCAGAAGTGCAGCGAACGATTAGACCTGATGAACTGTCCGCTAGTCAACCGTTATACCGGCTGGGGAGGATATCTTTTGTTGTGAAAAGTGCAGATGCTGGCTTTCAAAATGAGCTGGCGCGTCTGTTGCCTGCCTGCCGAGTTGCTCCAGAAGTCATATATGAAATCGAATCTGATGGTAATTTCCGCCAGCTTGTTGGAGAGATTTTAGGACTGCAGTCCGAGTATCTATGGCTGAGTGCGGCGTGCGTGGTTTCTCCTGCCGGACACAAGGTGCTTATTTCAGGCAATTCCAGTGCTGGAAAGAGCACTACTGTCTTAGCACTGGCGTTGCGTTATGGCTGGAAGGTGCTGGCTGAGGATCTTACCTGTATAGATCTGCACACCGGCAGGATAATCTCATTTGCCACGCCGTTTTCGCTTAAGAAAGGCACGGTTGAACTGTTGCAGGAGACTATCTCAATGGTGCCAGAGCCGGTAGCTCTTGGCGAATGGGTTCCTCAGAGCGATTTGCATGCTCACGGCGAGTATGGGTCCAACTTGGATCTAAGTTTGTATTTTGGTACTGCTCGCCACGGTGAGCCTATGCAGGTGTCAGTTTGTTCTCCGGGGGAATATGTGCGCTTGCTATTGCCCTGCTCCAACTTGATTCATTGTGCTCATGGTCCTGATAAGTTAGCTGAATATGTGAGCTCCGGTACCTGCTATAGAGTTAGCGGTGGCAGCCTTTCTGAGCGCTTAAATCTGATTTTAGAGCTTACACACAGGAGTAGATCAATGGACACAAGCGAGATTGGAGGCGCAGCCGATGTTGGATAAAAGATTGATTAGGCGTCAAGATGTACATGCCAAGATCCTGCCAGATGGATATGTTCTGCTCCAGGACAAAGAGACGAACTGGGTTTATACGTTGACCCCGCTGGCAGGGATGGTGTGGGAGTTCTGTGATGGCAACAATCTGCTTGAAGATGTTGTCGGTCACATACGTGAAATTAAAGAAGTTGGTGGAGAACCTGGACTTGAGGAGAATCTCACTGAGCTGGTGGCAGATATGGAACAAGCTGGATTGCTTGTCGGTTGCGAGCGTACGATGGCTATCACGCAGGAAAAGGAGTAGCTTCCAAAGTCACCAATTGGTTACTTTTACAAAGTGACTAATTGGTTGAACGCCTTGTGCTTGACGTTCTCCTGAAGTCACCATCTAGTAGTGAGATTCCAAAATAGTGCGACAGTGCTGGTCCATGCCCCGTAGGGGCGCGGTGCACGCGGGCGGATGCAATCCGCCCCTGCGGTAATTGTTGCAGAACTTTGTGTTGCAGAACTTTGGAATCTCACTACTAGTCAAGCGTTGCCCGTAGCATATGGAGTTGATAGACTGGTTCGTGCGTTTCGTGCCACTGGAGTGTATATAGTGCCACAAAGTTCACATCGCCATGATAATTCACAACCCAGCTGTGATCCGGCTATGAGTCGTGGCGAGTTTCTGCAGCTGTTGGTAAACAAGGCGCTATTGGCAGGGACTCTGGTGGCAGTACCTATGCTTGTCGATGCCTTCCCAGCTCCTGCTCAACAACAACTTTTGAGTGGAAAAACCCCTGGATAGGTACCGCCTTTAATCGACAAGTAGCCAAGTAGTCTGCGAGGGTGGTTGGAGATAGAGGCTAGTCAAGCGTTGGCAATGGACTCTGTACTGTTAAGCTTGCCTGTGTATTTGATTAAACTGGAGCAAAGCTGTGTCTCAAAGTTCGCGTCAAGATGATAATTTGCAGCCCAGTTGTGATCCGGCTATGAGCCGTGGCGAGTTTCTCGGGTTGCTAGTCAATAAGGCGCTATTGGCAGGGACTCTGGTAGCTGTACCTATGCTTGTAGATGCCTTCCCAGCTCCGGCTGCTCCTCTGCTCAGCGGGCAGATACAGCCGCCATAAACAACCCGACTTGAACTATTCTGTGTGTTTGATTAAACTGGAGCAAAGCCGTGTCTCAAAGTTCGCACCAAGATGATAATTTGCAACCCAGTTGTGATCAGGCTATGAGCCGTGGCGAGTTTCTCGGGTTGCTAGTCAATAAGGCAATATTGGCAGGGACTCTGGTAGCTATACCTATGCTTGTCGATGCCTTCCCCGCTCCGGCTCAAGTACCGCCTTTAAGCGGGCACACGCCAGATTAAGGTGGATTGGCTCCGGGTGTAGCCTGTGCAGGTGTCACAAGAGGCTTGCAGTATGTACGGAGCGACGCTGCATCCATTGCAAACTGCTGCTGTCCAGTTCCAGAGCAGAGCTTGTTGTGATTAGACTTGCCGGACCACCCGTGTTAAATTTTGAGACTCTCGCGCAGAGGACAGTACTTGCGATAGCTCAGCAAGCGGCATTTGCCCTAGTTCGGCAATGTCGTATCCAGCAAAGCGCACAGCCAACGCAGAGCTCTTCAGCCGTTTGCGGTTGCACTGCGGACACACAGATGTCTCCATGAATTGAACAGCACGTTTGCGCAATGTGGCACTATTAGTAGTGGCGAATGTGTGCCTGACATATCTGGCAGCGCTCATATAAGTTCCCTGGTAAGGACGCTGGATCCGGTGCGCCTCACGTATGGCATGAACTGTCACGACAGGAGTTGCTTCAGTAAAAAGAATCCAGTCGTGTTCGGCGGCTGACCAAGAAAGACAAAGATTAATGTGGTGTGGAACCTTTCATTAAAACATACATAGCTTGTGTTCTCTCCGGTAAGCTTTCTGCAGTGGTCTGCAGGAAGCAGTAACAAGCTGCTTGTGTCTGCAAGTTATCCCCACCCCTGACCAGCTGGCAGCGGCGGCAGGAGACAGTAGGTCTATAAAGAGTCCAACAACTGCTGCAGTCTAGGCTATAATCCCCTGAAGGAGGATTGACTGGATGATTCGCGTTCTGTATATCGAAGACAATGAAGCAGACTATCTCTTTGTAAGAGAAATTCTTGATAACAGAAAGTTTGAGTTGGATTGGGCTGAAAGTTTGTGTGAAGCTTTCAAGCACCTGAGCAAAACACAGTTTGACGCCATTCTCTTAGATCTTGGCTTACCAGACGCTACAGGTCTCAGCACTTTCCAACAGATCTTCCAGCAAGCAAGTTCAATACCAATAGTCGTGCTCTGTGGTTTGGACAATGATTCAGTTGGACTGGCAGCTGTCCAGCAAGGGGCTCAGGACTATCTGGTCAAGGATAAGGTCAGCCTGGAGCTCCTCGAACATGCTTTGTCTTATGCGATAGAACGCAAGCAGGCGCAAAAGGAGCTTAGTGAAAGAGAAGAACGGATTAGGACAATCCTCAATTCAGCAGCTGATGCCATCGTTTGTGCTAATGAGGACGGCGTTATTATCTCTGTTAATCCAGCCTTCTCCAGGTGCTTTGGTTATGCAGCTGATGATGTTCTGGGAACCAATGTCAGCATATTAATGCCACTTCCTCAGAGCCAGGAGCATGACAGATACCTGGAAGATTATCGCAAGGCTGGCAACAGGCGAGTGGATGGCCGGGTGCGAGAAGTTACTGCAGTGCGGAGCGATGGGACGGTCTTCCCTATCGAGCTGACAGTTAGCGAGGCTGTTGTGTCTTCCCAGCGCATTTTCACTGCCATTATTCGCGATATTACAGAACGCAGGTTAACCGAAGAGCAGGTCGGTCAGTTTTACGCCACAGTCTCGCATGAATTGAGAACTCCTTTAACGTCAATCAAAGGAGCGCTGGGGCTTATCGATTGTGGCAAAGCTGGCGAGATTCCAGAGCGTGCTCTTGCACTAGTTCGCATTGCTCGTAACGAATCAGACAGGCTTATCCGCTTAGTCAATGACCTTCTTGATGTGAAAAAACTTAAAGCAGGGAAGCTTGATCTTTATATCAGAAACACCAGTCCACAATTTATCGTCCGGCAGGTATTAAGATCGCTTGCACCGCTGGCGGCAGACCACGCTGTTACATTGGTCAGTAAAGAATGTGACTCAAGGGAGGTTTTGGCCGATTCTGATCGAACTGTCCAGGTACTCACTAATCTTTTGTCCAACGCCTTGAGGTTTTCCCCACCAGGCAGCCAGGTGGAAATTAGCCTTGAGCCTGCAGTAGATAGTTTCGTGCGTTTTGTCGTTTCTGACCATGGACCAGGTATACCCTCAGAAAAGCTTGCTGCCCTTTTTGAGCCTTTCAGCCAGTTGCACTCTTCCTTGACTAACAATGCGTGTACAGGAACATCAGGGTTGGGTCTTTCTATATGCAAGGCTATTGTCGAACAGCATGGTGGCAGAATTGGTGTCGAGAGCATAGAAGGAGTCGGTTCAACCTTCTGGTTTGAACTTCCTTGTGCCGGATCTCCTCAGCCGTTGCCTGGCGGCTAAGTTGTGTGCAGAAGAGAATGGTGAGCATTATGCCTGTAGCCAATAGTATTCATTCTGGGTCGCCAGGAACAGATCAAGCCAAGATTGATCTCCTTCTCAGGCGCATTGCGTGGATTGCTCTGGTGCTTGTTGCAGCCTCTGCTGCCACTACTGTGTGCGGTCAGCTTATGGGTTGGCAGATTCTGACCAATCCAATTGCTGGTGGCGAGCCGCTCGATCTGGCTTCGCGGGTTGCAATATTGTGTTTGAGCGTCGCTCTATTGTTCGTAATTGGTGTTGTTCGACCAAACAGGAGTGTCGGGAGGCTGGCTCAAACTTTTGCTCTCATAGCAATTTGTGTAGGGCTTTTGGATACACAAAATTCTGTAGTTCTAGCCAGAGTATGTCTTGTTCTGTGCGGTAGCTCCATTCTTCTCCTGCAGGCAGACAAGGCTTGGATTAGGGACCTGGCTCAGTACGTTGCCGTGTTGATCTGTGTTTCGGCGTCGATTGCCATGCTCGCCTTTGCTTACAGCCTTTCATTTGTCTTTGAGTCTGGCTATTTTGCCGGGATTCCATTACGAGCAGCCTTCATGTTTTTCGGTCTTGCAGTTGCTATTTTTCTAGCTCGTCCCGACAGCGGTCCAGCTTCTATCTTAACAAGGCAAGGTGCAGGAGGATCAGTGGCGCGTTGGTTGCTGCTGCCGCTCTGGCTGCAGATTCCATTTTTAGGCTTTTTGAGCGGAGTTAACCTGCACAGACAGATAGACCTTCCTGTTCTACTTTTCGTTTTCAATTTTGCTGTTCCTCTTGGCGTATGGACTGTTGCTATCAGTCTAAATCGCCATGACGAAGAAGTACGCTGCGCTTACGAGCAGTTGCAAGCCAGTGAGCAGAAATTCCGTCTTCTTGTTGAAGGTGTTAAGGACTCGGCTGTTGTCATGCTTGACCCGGATGGGAATGTTGCAAGCTGGAATGCAGGGGCACAGCGCATTTCGGGCTATAGCGCAAGAGAGATTGTTGGACGGAATTACAGGCGTTTGGTTGCCAGTTCAGATTTTAACTGCATTGAGGAGGCGAGACACAAAGCTGAGCAGGTCGGCAGCTCAGCACTTGATGCAAGAAGTGTGCGCAAGGATGGGCTCGAGTATTGGTCCAACATATCCTTCTCTGTGCTGAAAGATGAAGCTGGCAGTCTGGCAGGCTGGGCAGTTGTTGTGCGTGACACGACCGACAGGGAGTTGAAAAAGGAGCTGGAGAGACGGAATGCCGACCTCGAGCTTGTTTTGTATGTTGTTTCTCATGATCTCAAGGAGCCGCTGCGAGCAATTTCTAATTTCTCGCGATTGCTTACTGAGCGGTACTGCGATTGTCTGGATGCTAAAGGGAGTGATTTTTTGCGACGGGTTCTGGTTGGGTCCAATCGTATGAATCAGCTGCTGGATGACATACTGCTTCTTGCGCGGGCTCGGCGCCTAGATGTACCTACTGATGAGATTCAGGGCGATTCTGTTGTAAGTACGGCGCTCCGGCGGTTAGAGCTGGCAATTAAGGAGAAGGGTGCCAGGATTCATATTGATCGACCGCTTCCCAGGTTGCGAGCAGACAATACCTGGGCAGTCCAGGCTGTGTACAATCTAGTTGCCAATGCGCTCAAATTTACCTGCGATGATCAAGCTCCTGAGATTGAGATTGGTCCATACTTAACCTCGCAGCAGGTTGGTTTTGTAGTACGTGACAGGGGACCAGGTGTCAAGTCAGAATATACCGAACGGATATTTCAACTCTTTCAACGAGCAGTCGGGCGAGATGTGGAAGGAACAGGTGCCGGATTGGCTATTGTGCGGCAAATTGCTGAACGACATGGAGGGTCTGCCTGGGTACAGTCGAGAGAAGGTGGCGGCTCTGAATTTTATATATCTTTTGGAGCCCCACCATGAATAAATATTTGTGGTGAGAGGAGCTGTGACCCGGTGTATAGATGGTGACGATTTAAATGAAGGAAGCAAAGAAATCGGATAGCACAGTAGCTATGAAGAGGGGAACATTCAGTTACTCCGCCAGCTGTGTAATTCTTATCATCTGTTTTATGCTGGGGATAGGATGGCAGGCTTGTGCAAGCTTTGATAAATGCAATGCAATAAGAAGCTTGGTTGAGCACTCTGAGAATGTGCTTATTCAAATTCAGCAGCTTTTGTTTGCCCTGGTTGATGCAGAGACAGGACAAAGAGGGTATTTACTGACAGGCAAAGATGAATATTTGGCGCCGTATAAGAGTGGTTGTAGAGCAGTCGACATGTCATTGGCGCATCTGCGCGAGCTGACAAAGGATCAGGTTCGCCAGCAGCAACTTATTGCTGCTTGTGCACCACTCATTACAGCCAAACTGCAGGAGCTGCAGCAGACAATTAATCTCAGACAGGCGAACGGATTGGCTCCAGCGCTAAAATTTGTTCAAACAGGTACAGGCAGGCAGTTGATGGTGCAGTTGCGTGCGCTTGCTGGCGAAATGGACTCCGAAGAACACAGGCTTTTGAGGCTGCGGGAGAAGGAAACAGCTAGTGTGTCCGAACGAGCCAAACTTCTGACAGTGCTTATGTGTCTGACAGCTGGACTGGTCGCTCTGGTGCTTTTCCTGTGGCTTCAACGACACGTAAGGGAGCTTACAATGAAATCGACGGTTGAGCTCTCCGAGCAGGAGCTGGCATGCAAGGTTGCTGACCTTTCAGCTGTCACAGCAGAGCTTCAAAGATCAAATAGTGAGCTGAAACGCAGAGCTGAACTCATTAAGATAGCTCCTGGTGGAATTTTTTGCTTGGATGAAAATCGCCTCATAACTTTCTGGAGTCCTGGAGCTATGCGCATGTATGGATACAAGGAGGAAGAAGTGTTGGGTAGAAGTGTGATCGAGCTTCTACAGTCTAAATATCCAGAGCCGCTTGAGAGCATTAATAACAAGATAATGACGCTTGGATTCTGGGAAGGAGAGATTACTCATACAAGGCGTGATGGTGTCCGGCTTGCTGTGCAGAGTCGCATGGCTGCGCTGCAGATACAGCAAGACGAGCCCAAAACAATCATTGAGGTCAACACTGATATTACTGTGCAGAAACAGGCAACCCAGTATGTGCGCAGTCTCATTGAGGTTGCTCTTGATCCTCTCGTCACAATCAGCAAGGAAGGCAGAATCACAGACGTCAATGAAGCAACTGTGCACATTACAGGCTTAGCTCGCGAAAAGCTTATCGGCACGCATTTCTCTGACTACTTCACCGACCCGGACAAGGCTCGTCAAGGATTCGAGAAGTCTTTCACAGCTGGCTCTGTTAGAGACTATCCGCTTACTATATGTCACGCAGACGGCAGATTGACAGATGTTCTGTACAATGCTGCTGTATACAGGGATGTGAGCGGCAATGTTCTTGGTACCTTTGCAGCAGCCCGCGATATTTCATCTCAAAAGGAAGCAGCTCAACTGGAGTTGCTCTTGCATATTACATCTCATGACTTAAAGGAGCCGCTGCGTGCCATTGTCAGCTTTGCTCAACTGCTTGGTGATCGTTATGCCGAGCGACTTGGACTGGATGGACAAGACTATCTCCGTCGCATTGTTGATGGCAGCAAGCGGATGAACAAGCTTTTAGACGACATCCTTCTTCTGTCAAGGGTCAGATGTATGGACGCGCCAAGCGACAATGTAACATGTGAATCAGTTGTCGATGCCGCTCTTAAAGAACTGGAATTAAAAATCAAAGAGACAGGAGCAAAAATTCAAATTGTCAAACCGCTGCCAATCGTGTGGTTAGATCGGACCTGGGCTGGTCAGGCTGTTATTAACCTGCTTGCAAATTCTTTGAAGTTTACAATGCCAGGAGTGGCTCCTGAGATTGAAATAGCACCATACATAACGACTAAACAGGCTGGTATCATAGTCCGTGACAGGGGACCAGGTGTAAAGCCTGAATATGCTGAGCGCATATTTCAGCTTTTCCAAAGAGCAGTAGGACGTGAGGTGCCAGGAACTGGCGCAGGGTTGGCTATTGCACAGGAAGTGGCACACAGGCACCGTGGACGTTGTTGGGTACAACCACGTAGTGGAGGCGGGTCAGAGTTCATTATTACTTTTGGTCCACCACATTAGAGGAGCAGATTGACAATGGCTTTGCAGGCAGTAAGCATTCTTCTGGTAGATGACAACGACGATGATATAGTCTTGATTAAAGATGCTCTTGCCGAGTCAAGATTGATCAATGTACTGGATGTTGCTCACGATGGTGAAGAGGCGATCGATTTTCTGCGCCGTCAGGGCAAATATAAGGATGCTCTAGAGCCAGGGCTGGTACTTCTTGATATTAATATGCCGAAGAAGAACGGTTTTGAAGTTCTGATGGAGGTGAAGGCTGATCCTGAGCTCAAGCATATTCCCATTATCATGTTGACAGTGAGCCACAGGGACGAGGAAGTTATCAAAGCATACAGAGAAGGGGTCTGTTCTTTTGTGCGCAAACCGATTGATTTTTGTGAATTCCAACGTGTAGTTGGTCAACTCTCTTTGTACTGGGCGTTGGTTGCAACAATACCTCACGGTGTCAGGAAAGAGTCGTAATATGGATGGATCCTGCTCTTGGGCATTTCTGCTGATTAATGGCCCAGCCAACTGGCTTTGTTGTCCGGCGTGCTATCTTTTGGATTCTGGCATGTCAGATGTCGAGCTGACCTGGCGTTGACTGGCAATGTTGCCAGGTTCAGCTTGCAGTGAGGTTGTCCATAATAATCAATCTGCCATTGTGCAGTTAACTGTCGGCGTGTTCTTAAGCAATACCTTATGGCCGCCAGTGTGGAGCACAGAGAGGATATAATATGTTTGCAGTTGAAATTGTGCAGAGGCGCGCTAAATGCTTAACAGCCCAGTAGACATAGCAATTATAGGTGGAGTTTTACTCCTTCTTTTTGGTCCTAAGAAGCTGCCTGAGATAGGACGGGCACTTGGACAAGGGATTGGTAATTTTAAAAAGTCGCTCACTGAAGCGCAAGATGAAGTGAAAAATGCTCTCAAACCAGATGAGAGCGCCAATACTGTTAAACCTGCCGGTGAGGCAGCTTCTGGCGAGAAAGTCAGTAAGGATGCTTAAAGCGGCTCACGCCAGTGGTCCTGAGAACTAAGTTGATCAATGGCCAAATTTGAGGTTGTCTCTAAATTTTCTCCGGCTGGGGATCAGCCTAAGGCGATAGCAGAGCTGTCAGAAGGTGTTGCCAGGGAGCTGCCACGCCAGACGCTGCTGGGCGTTACAGGCTCTGGCAAGACTATGACAATGGCGCACGTTGTCGCTGAGCGGCAGATGCCGGCACTTATTCTTGCTCACAATAAGACATTAGCTGCTCAATTGTGCAATGAAATGCGGGAGTACTTTCCTGTAAATGCTGTCGAGTATTTCATCAGTTATTACGATTACTATCAGCCTGAGTCTTATATACCATCGACAGACACTTACATTGAGAAGGAAGCAAATGTCAATGATGAGATAGACAGGCTCAGACACTCAACTACAAGGTCACTTTGGGAGAGAGATGACGTCATTGTGGTAGCGTCGATTAGCTGTATCTACGGTCTGGGGGTTCCTGAGAGGTATTTTTCTGCTGCTCTAGATCTTTCAGTTGGACAACAGCTGGACAGGCAGGTGCTCACGCGGCAGCTGGTCAATATTTATTATGATCGCAACGATCTGGTTGTGGAGCGTTCTCGTTTCCGGGCACGCGGAGATGTAGTAGAGATTTATCCACCTTATGAAGAGCGTATTATCCGTGTTGAACTGTTTGGTGATGAACTTGAGCGGCTCTCTATAGTCAATCCTGTCACAGGAGAGATAGAAGAGAACCCGCAGACAGTAAGGATCTATCCAGCTAAACATTATGTGGCTGATGATGAAACTTTAGAGCGAGCTGTCGAACAGATTGAAGTTGAGCTTACAGAAAGGGTCGGCGAGCTTACACAGCAAAACAAACTGGTGGAGGCGCAGCGGCTTAATCAACGCACCCGTTACGATATTGAGATGTTGAAAGAGGTTGGTTATTGCAACGGTATTGAGAATTATTCACGCATCCTTGATGGTAGAGTACCAGGAGAGCCGCCGCAAACTCTGGTCGATTATTTTGTCAGAAAGTATGGGCGCTCCGGGTTCCTTACATTTATAGATGAGTCGCATGTAACTGTTCCGCAGTTGAACGGCATGTATCATGGCGACCGCTCGCGCAAAGATGTACTTATTGATTATGGTTTTCGCCTGCCGTGTGCTCGCGATAACCGTCCTTTAACTGCTGATGAGTTTTGGGGCAAAGTAGGCAAAGTAGTTTTTGTCTCAGCTACTCCTGGTGATTATGAGCTCAAGATAAGCGATCAGGTTGTAGAGCAGGTGATTCGACCTACTGGTCTTGTTGATCCTGTAGTTGAAGTGAGACCGATTAAAGGTCAAATTGATGACTTGATCAAGGAGATAAAAGGCAGGGCTGCAAGATCAGAGAGAGTGCTAGTTACCACTTTGACTAAAAGGATGGCTGAAGACTTAAGCGAGTATCTGCAAGAGATAGGTGTGCGAGTGCGCTGGCTGCACAGCGATGTTAAATCGCTGGATCGGGTGGAGCTGCTTCGTGACCTCAGGCTGGGTGTTTTTGATGTTCTGGTCGGTGTCAATCTTTTAAGAGAAGGGCTGGATCTTCCTGAGGTCTCTCTTGTCTGCATTATGGAAGCAGACAAAGAAGGCTTCTTACGTGCCGAGCGTTCTTTAATTCAAACTATTGGGCGTGCTGCGCGTAATGTAGGCGGGCAGGTGATTCTTTATGCTGACAAAATGACAGACTCTATGTCCAGAGCGATGGGCGAAACAAACAGACGCCGCAAGATACAGAGTGCATATAACATTGAACACGACATTACGCCTACAACTATAGTTAAGGAGATGACAAACAGTCTTCTTGAAACTCTCAGAGGCAGACCCGAAGGAGGCGTGATTGCGAGTAAGCCTGAGCCTGTGTTTGAACTCATCGGGAAGGATCTACCTGCCGCTATAAAGAAGCTGGAAAATGAGATGCGCCAGGCGGCAAAAATGCTGGACTTTGAGCGGGCGGCAGAACTGAGAGACGAGTTAAAAGTTCTACAAGAATATGCCTCTAAGAGACGTCAGAAGAAGACCTAACCAGGCGGGAGGGTGATTCTCCTTGTAATCTTGCATCTGTTAACCTACCTTAACAGGATGCGCCAGAGCGTCCAAGCGCCCCTATACTAGCTTTGATGGACCTTTCCAAGCAGGGATGGTGCGATTTTTGGGTAAAGGTTGTTTGAGGGTAACGGGAAATATTATGGAATTGTTTAAATCCCTCTTGAATACCTATTGCGCACCTATGATACTGCCGCGGTCATAACTTTGGTTCCAACTTCGCCAGACCAGATTGGTCACCCTGAGGATAGTAAGGGCAAGAGACAGGCGAAGTTACCGGACTTAAATGTTGAAAGACACGGGCGCTGCCAGTCAGGCGGCACGGCGACACTATAACTATCCAGAAAACGAGGGACACATGGCCAAATCCAAATCAGCCGACAGTGAACGCTCTTCTATGACCAATCTAATGGTCGAAGATGAAAATATTGCCAAACGTAGTGAGCTCGAAGATCTGGAGCTCCTTGATGAATCAGATCAATTCACAATTATTGACGATGAAGAAGATAATCTTGACGATGACGACGAGCCAGTTGAAATACCGTCCAGTCGCGAGATAGCGACCGAAGACTCTGTGCGTCTGTATCTGCGCGAGATAGGCCGTATTCAACTGCTGAAGCCGGATGAAGAGATTGAGCTTGCTCGTAAGATTTTGCAAGGCGACATGATGGCAAAGCGCAAACTGGTACAGGCTAACCTGAGACTGGTAGTTTCAATTGCCAAAAAGTATATTGGACGCGGGCTCTCTTTCCTCGATCTTATTCAAGAAGGCAACCTCGGACTGATAAGGGCCTCTGAAAAGTTTGATCATGAGCGTGGCTACAAGTTCTCAACTTATGCTACCTGGTGGATTCGCCAGGCGATAACCAGAGCTCTGGCTGATAAGTCACGAACTATCCGTGTTCCTGTCCATATGGTGGAAACAATCAATAAGCTCAAGAAAGTGACCAGGCAGCTGGCGCAGGAGCTTAATCGCAAGCCAACTGAACAAGAGTTGGCCCGGGCTATGGAAGTATCGCTGGCCAAACTGCACGAGATTATCAAGGCTGCTAAGGAGCCGATCTCGCTTGAGACACCAATAGGCAAGGAAGAAGACTCCCGTCTTGGTGACTTTATTGAAGATAGCGAAACTGATCGTCCAGAGACTACAGTGACTCACGAGCTTCTCCGCCAGGACCTGGCTCGCATGCTCAACGAACTGACACCACGCGAGCGTGATGTTCTCAGATTGCGCTTTGGGCTAGATGATGGACGTCAACGTACTCTGGAAGAAGTAGGGCAGCTGTTTACAGTTACCCGCGAGCGCGTACGCCAGATTGAGTTTAAGGCTCTGCGCAAGCTCAGACAGCCGGGACGCTCTTCCCGCCTGCGTGAATATCTCTAGAAAGCAAACAGCGGGGCGGACTTTTGTCCGCCCCGCTGTTTGGGCAGACATGACACTTTAATGTCACAAGAAGCCTATGACAGCTACGCCGGCAGTGCCTTAACTGGTGCGGCAGTCAAAACAAGGTAGGGATAAGAGATAATGACATTTTCTGACGATCAGAGTTCACCGATAGCACCATTTTCAGGCGATGAAACCGGCTCAGCTCTTGCCGCGCCAGATCTAGTCCTGCAGTCACCGACAACAACTGAGCGTGTTGTTGAGACACAATCAGGCTTTCTTGTTGTAGTACGCCAGTGCGAAGAGCGCCAGGCTCTGTCAGTCAAGCGCCGTCTAGGTACTCCACCTACAAGCTCTGTCTTGCTCACTTGTGACGAATCTATTAAACTCTCACGCATCTTGGGCGACAGTGCACCAAGACGCTTGTTGACCAGCCAGACAGGACAGTGGTTGCCTGCAGGCACAGCTCGTGCCTGGTACTCTTCAGCCCAGCAGGGACAGTCGAAAGCAAATCTGCTTCTGGGCTTTGGTGTGCGTGGATTACTCATGCCACTTTTGCTCTCTGCTTTGCTTGTTTTGGCTATAATCTTTATGACACAGGCAGTGCAACTGTCCAGCCGTCCCAAGGTTGTTGTCCAGGCAGTTGATCTGCTCGATGGTGCGCATGTAGTGCCTTTTGTGCGCAATTTCGTTACCAATATGCTCGACTTTAATCCTGCCAGTTACAAAGTCTCACAAATTAGAGCTATGGCTGTGATGTCACCCGAGCTGGTTGAGTCTTACTGGCGTGATACAAACTTTCCATCAAGCAGCAGACAGTTGAAGTCACTGCCGCAAGATAGCACAGTTGTCATTCAGAAAATTGTCTCTAAGCGTCTTGATCTAAGGACAGCTTCAGCTGCTGTTTATGCCCAGCTGGTCAAAGGGAAATCTAAACTGGGATCGCCGGTGCGTTTGCAGCTGCGCATTGAACAGGACAGTCAGGGCGAGAGACATATTACTCAACAGACAGACCTGACTGTTGCTCCTCGGTAGTACAGTCTTGCGCCCAATACTGTTCGGATAATCAACTACATATCCGGTTACCCCTGGTTGAGAGATGTGGTGTAGGGGCGCGTTGCACGCGCCCGCTGGGCGGATGCAATCCGCCCCTACCGCCTGCGATCATCTCTTGAGTCAACGCGAGCTGTCCGGGACTTCTTGCACAGGAGCATTGAGACTGCCAATCCCACTGCAGCGCCGGCTGCATCCACTGCAACATCGGATAGAGTAGCGCTTCGCCCAGGTATAAATGACTGGTGCCATTCGTCAGATAAGGCGTATAACAATGTAATAAGAAAGGCAGCGATTGTAGGGCTACACTTTGTTGATGTGAAAGTCTTCAGCCAGGACCTCCGGCTCAAGATTGCAAGCATGGCGTATTCAACCATATGCCCGCATTTCCTCACCGGTACATTAAGTATTCCGAAAATCTTTTCAGTGGCTTGCCCTGAGTATGGCTGTGCCGAAAAGAGGAAAATAACTGCTGCCCAACCTAACAGAAGCAGCCAGGGAGAGAGCTTTTCACCCAGTAATATGCAATTGGACCAAAATTGTTTGCAGTTGCCTGTTTGAACTGTCACGACATCTATCTGCTTTATCTACTTGCCTTTTGCCTGGAGACCATAGGGTTGTCTTTTAAGAAGAACCGCCAGCGGCGCTCAGTTGCTTGAGAGATCCCGATACGGCGGCCGACTCCGATCTGTGTGCTTCTTATCTGGGGACCCGGGCTTAGCCAAAGCTGAGAGTCTGGTTGAAGCAAGTTCATGCCGTTGTGTTCGCCAGTGATGCCCCAGCGGCGGCAGAGCTTGCCGGGACCGTCACATCCAGCAAAATCAACGGCACGGACCAAGACTGCTCCTGGAGTTCCTTCAGGCTCTGTGACTACATTTAAGCAGAAATACATGCCGTAGATGAAGTAAACGTAAGCATGTCCAGGTGGACCAAACATTACTTCAGTACGTTTTGTTCTGCCCCGGAAAGCATGGCAGGCCGGATCATCTTTTGTATAGGCTTCAACTTCAACTATTTGAGCCGATTGAACTTTGTTGTCGCTGTGCTGCATGCACAAGACTGCGCCTATAAGATCACGCGCGACCTTGACAGTGGGGCGCGCAAAAAACTCAGGCAAGTAACTTTTAGATAGATCGACCACAATAAATGATCCTAGCACTGCCTGCCAGATACTCCAATGAAGCGCTTCTTTCCTTCTGCTAATGCCGAATCTGACCGAAATGTGGACAATTAACACAAGCAAAGGAGTGCTGAGCGTTTTGGCTAGAGGCAGTAGGATAGTGAGGCAACGACGGCGAGGGAGCGATTACATATGTGCGGTATTACCGGGTACCTGAACCTGAATGGACATTCGATCGACCCTGAGGAGAAGATACTCACTCAGATGTGCAAGACGATTGTGCACAGAGGACCTGATGATGAAGGCGGGTTGATTATGGGACCTGCTGCCATAGGCATGACCAGGCTTTCTATTATTGATCTCAAGACAGGGCACCAGCCTATAGGCACAGAAGATGGCTCAGCCTGGATCGTTTTCAACGGGGAGATCTATAACTTTCAAGAGTTGCAAGACAGGCTCATCTCTCGTGGACACCTTCTTAAAACACGCACAGACACCGAGACTATCGTTCATCTTTATGAAGAGTACGGAGTGGAGTGTCTGCAATTTCTTGAGGGCATGTTTGCTTTTGCCATCTGGGACAATGAACGGCAGCGCTTATTTGTGGCCCGTGACCGTCTAGGAGAAAAGCCTCTGCACTGGGGTGTGTTTGATGGTCAGTTTATCTTCGGCTCAGAGATCAAAACTATTCTTGCTCATCCCAAGGTAACCCGGCAGCTTGATCCTGTTGCTCTCCAGAAATATCTTGCTCTGGAATATGTGCCGTCTCCGCATTCCATTTTTGCCGGTATTCATAAGCTTGCACCAGCACATTTTATGCTTGTCGAGCGTGGTCAGGTAAAAGCAAGAAGGTATTGGGAAGCAAGCAACCAGACTGTCCATGTCTCAGAGAAAGAGGCTTGTGAGCGGCTCATTGAGCTACTCGGTACTTCAACTCGGCTCAGACTGATTTCTGATGTACCGTTGGGTATCTTCCTCTCAGGTGGTATTGATTCTTCTGCAATTGCGGCCCTGGCAGCCAGGGGAGCGATGAGTCCGATTAAGACGTTTTCTATCGGGTTCGCTGACAAGTCTTTTGATGAAAGCGACTATGCTAAAGCTGTGGCTGCCCATATCGGCTGCGAGCACCAGATGGCAGTTTTTGACTCCACTACTGCTGTGGAGACTATGGAAGAGCTTTGGCAGGTTCTCGACGAGCCGCTTGCCGATGCATCAATTATTCCTACTTATTTCCTCTCTAAGATGGCTCGGCAGGAGGTGACTGTTGCTCTGTCCGGTGAAGGTGGTGATGAGCTTTTTGGTGGATATCCTACTTATCAAGCGCATCGACTGGCTGCTCTTTGGAAGCTTATCCCTTACCCTTTGCGGCACAGTGTGCTTGAGCCTGTGCTCAAAAACCTTCCTGTATCACACAATAATCTGAGCTTTGATTATAAGGTCAAGCGCTTTATCGCCTCTGTTGACGAGCCACCATTCCGGAGGCATCTACGCTGGATGGGCTCAATTCCGGTGCCTGAGCACACAAAGCTCATTTCTCCCGATGTTATTGCTTTTGCTGGAGAGGATGAACTGTATCCTGACCTGCCGCTCAGCTCGCCTATATCTAAGGAGAGCCGTAATGTCATCGCAAAGATAATGCAGCTTGATCTGGTGACTTATCTGGCAGATGATCTTCTTGTCAAGTCGGATCGTGCATCGATGGCGGCGTCTCTTGAGGTCAGGTTGCCTTTCCTGGCTTATCCGCTTGTTGAGTTTGCTGCAACGCTTCCGTCGTCATTTAAGGTGAAACAGTTTACTACCAAGTATCTTCTCAAGAAGGCTATGGCTCCGTATCTGCCCAGTCAAACAATCAATAGACCAAAGAAAGGTTTTGGTATTCCAGTTGCAAAGTGGCTGGGCTGTGAGTTTGCTCCAATCGTGGCGGAGCTATTGAGTGAAGCATTTGTCAAGCGGCAGCAGATATTTGTCTGGCCTTACATTGAAGGATTGCTCCGGGAGCATCGTGAAGGGCGTGTTGATCGTCGCAAAGAGCTGTGGACACTTCTCATGTTCCAGTGGTGGTGGCGCAAATTCTTCGCCGCCTGACTAGAGATTTTAAGAATATTGCCAGAGGTGAAACGCTCCTTAACCTGTTCTAGACTCTGGCAACCAGGCTGAAAACTGCGCAGCAGGCGGTTTGATGCTGTTGGCTTGTTGCTGGGAGCTGTTTGATCTTTGATCGTGGCGCCGACGATGCCGACGGAGCGCTTAAATGGTGCTAAACTCGAAGCGGGGAGGGCATAAGATAGAAGTGACAGGCGACAATAATCTTTCCTCAAACAAAGAGCTCCCTGGGCAAGAAGAGTTCTTTGATGCTGTACGCAGGCACATCTGTCATGTGCTGGGATTTGACTATGCTTCGATCGACCTTGTAGTTGGATCTGACCTTGTCAATCTGGTCTCTTTTACTGGCGGGACTGAAGATGGCGACCGTCAGCAGCAGATTGCAACACTTATCGACGAGCACCAGCAACCACTGGCGGTGGCACAGAGTTTGACAGCTCAAACTGTTAAGCAAAGTCAGAAGCCGTGGACAGGACGTGTGTTTACACCGGACAATACAGAAGTTAGCTATCCTTACGCCATTATCCCTATTATGGAGGCGACTGCAGACAGCTCCGGTACTGTCAAAGGGCTTGTACGCGTAGTCTCATTAGATGAAACACGGCGGATTGAGGAGAAAGATGTAGCCACTTTGCAGCTGTTCTGCCAGCATTTAGCCGGGCATATAGGTGAGCTGACCGGGAGCAGGCATTTTCGCTCAGAGGAGCTTTCGGCAGCTGGAGCCAGGTCTGAGTGGATTCTTGTTGTGCATTTGAGCAGGCATATCCGCCGCAGGTTAACCCGTGTTCTCTCGGAGCGATACCATGTTGTTGAAGCAGATTCGGCTGCCAAGGTACTTGAAATCCTCGCCACTTCTCATATTGACTTGATTGTTCTCGACAGCGAGATTCGCGGGGGCTCAGGACAAGCATTTTGTAGAGCTTTAAAAGAGTCTATTGAGTGGAAGTATGTTCCAGTTATCCTGGTGACTTCAGAAGCCAATATACAGGGCAAGATAGATGGGCTTAACGCCGGTGCTGAGGATTGCCTTTTTGAATCGTGTCATGATGCTGAGCTGCAAGCTCGCGTGCGTGCTTCTTTGCGTTTGCGCAAGACTGAGCGTGACCTGGCAGTGCAGTGGCGGTTGCTGGAAGACTATGCTCAGCGGCTGGAAGAAGAGTTTGAGAAAGCACGACAGAGCAATCTGAGCTTTTCCAAATACAATCAGATGCTTGAACAACGCAATTTAGAGCTGCAGCAAGCCAAAGTTAGAGAGCAGATCTTAAGTGGACAGGCTGAACTCCTTCATCGTATCAGCGACATTATCAGGAAGTCGTTTAACATCAGCGAAAATATAGGTACCATGCTGGAAGAGCTGGCTGAGCGCTTTTCGCTTGACAATTGTTTTGTTATACTTCCAAGCGAAACAGAACCGCAAGATACTGTGCGCAGCGAATATTCGACGGCAGATGAATATAGTCTGATGGATCGAGATGCAGATATTGCTATTCTCGAACTCTTTAAAGGCAACTTCGGCAGAGATCAGTCTCTGGTGGTCAGCGATGTGAGTCGTGATCGACTTGTCGAGCCTTTTCGAAAGACAGTTTTGTCCAACTTGCCGGTGCAGTCGCTTTTTTATGTTCCTGTTACATATGAAGAAAAACTGCTCGGCTTAATTGGCGGGCACAAGTGTGAGTCTGAAGCGCTTTGGACAATGGAGAACAAGAACTTCTTCAAGTCGGTAGCTGATCAGGTTGCTATTGGCGTTACCAATGCACGTCTTTATGCCCGGGTGCAACGGCAGGCTACAACTGACGGACTGACCGGATTGAACAACCATCGGACTGGGCAGGAGAAGCTAGCTGATCAGTTGAGGCTTGCTGAGCGCTATCAACGTAATTTAGCTATCGTGATGATTGATGTTGATCATTTCAAATCAATCAATGACTCGTTTGGACACCCTGCAGGCGATGCTGTCTTAAAGACTATTGCCAGGCTGATTAGAGGCAACTGCCGTGATGTCGACATACCGGTGCGGTATGGTGGCGAAGAGTTCCTCTTAGTTCTGCCTGAAGTCAATCAGGAAGGTGCTGTCATTGTTTCCGAGCGTATCAGGCGTCATGTCGCACGAGAAGTAATTGTGCATGATGAAATGGAGATTTCAGTCACCGCTTCTTTTGGTGTAGCAGCGTATCCTGAGGATGCCAAAGGACATCAGTCTTTGCTTGAACTGGCAGACAAAGCGCTTTATCTGTCTAAGCGGCTTGGCCGTAACCAGGTGCACACAGCTAATGATCTGTTATTTGCAGACATCGAGTCCGGTCCGGCAGCGGAAATCGGTGTGCATGAGGTTGCACCAAAGCGTGCCGAGGCAGCCGTACCGGCTGAGTCTGGCTCCCCGGATCTGGTGCCTGAAGTGGTCGAGATGGTCAAAGGCCTTGCCAGTGCGCTTTATTCCAAGTCTGAATATAACAAACAGCACCATCTGGAAACTGCTCGTTTTGCCGAGCTGCTGGCCAGGGTCATGGGTTTGAGTCACCAGCAGGTTGAGCAGATCCGGGTGGCTAGCCTGCTTCATGATGTTGGCATTCTTTCCATCCCTGAAAGCATAATCAACAAACCTGGACTGGTAACTGAAGCAGAGATGGACATTATTGCCCAGCACCCTGAGCTGGGAGCACAGCTGTTGCGACCCATTCGTGCATTGAAAGAGATCTGTGAGGTGGTGGAAAATCATCACGAGTGCTGGGATGGCACCGGCTATCCACGCGGGAAAAAAGGTGAGGAAATTCCTCTTCCGGCGCGTATTGTAGCTATAGTGGATGCATATCATGCCATGATCTCAAACCGTCCTTACCGTCCGGCTATGACACGAGATCAAGCCAAACAGGCCTTAAAAAACGGTGCCGGCAGTCAGTGGGATCCACTTCTGGTCGACATATTCATGGCTGTTCTGGATAATCTGGAGAAAGAGTCAAACAGCTCCCGCTGCTAAGACTCTTGAGTCCAGCCTACCTGGTGGCTACTGGGCAGGGTTTTTCTTGTTATCCTTAGTGTCAGGAAATGGATTGTTGGACTGCAGTTCTAAGAGCTGCTTCTCTCCAATCTCTTTGAGGATCTTCCCGCGCTTGTAACTCTTGTCGTCTTTTTTGGACTCGCCTTTTTTCATCATGGCATCACCCCTGGTGACAAGATCTTTGGCATGCTGCAGATTGGACTTAAATTTCTTTTGCATGCGCTTTTCATCGTCGCTATAATCGCCACCACTGCCACCAGTGGTGGGTGGGTTGGCTGCGCTGGGGACGTTGCCTGGCACGCTGCTGCCGAAGAAGTTGTTTTGTCCTTGTGCTGAAACACTCTGTCCGGCCAATCCCAGAAGCAAAGCTGCTGTGAGCAGTGCAGCTCCCGGTATATGCCAGAGTGAGGCTGTGTCTTGCCTGGAGTAGTCAGCTGTCCGGACTTCCTGTAACTTCAGGGCTGAAGCAAATTTTGATAGCATCGGGTACTCTCCTTGCGCTGCCAGTCAGAATCAATGCTTGGCAGACGCAGTTAAAACTGGTGCGGTTACTGTGTGAAATTGAGTGGCTTTCTCGAAAGCATAAGCAGCTGCAAGCAGTTTGCTGTCTGCTAAGGCAGGACCCAGAAGTTGCAGCCCTATCGGCAGTCTTTGCTGACTGAAGCCGCAGGGAATAGAAATTCCTGGAATTCCTGCCAGATTGGCCGGAATAGTAGCTATATCTGATAAGTACATCTGCAAAGGGTCGGCAGTCTTGGCACCAAGTTCAAAAGCTACTGTTGGTGATGTCGGGCAGATAAGCAGATCGAACTGGCTGAACGCCCGATCAAAATCTTGCTTGATTAAACGCCTGACCTGTTGAGCTTTCTTGTAATAAGCATCGTAATAGCCGCTGGAAAGGGCATATGTGCCCAGCATTATACGCCGCTTCACTTCAGCACCAAAACCATCTGAGCGGCTGCTGAAATACATGGATAAAATGTCGTCAGCTTCCTGGTTGCGCAAGCCGAACTTGACTCCGTCATAACGGGACAGGTTAGCTGAAGCCTCTGCTGTAGCAATCAAGTAATAGACCGAAAGAGCATGCTTTGAATTAGGCAGGGATACTTCATCCACCACTGCTCCCAGGCTCTGGAGCGTCTCTCCTGCTTGTTTTAATGAGCAGCGTACATCGTCATCAATGCCCTGTCCTGACAGCTCGCTTATGATGCCTATACGCATAGATTTCACTCCGGAAGCAAGAGTCTCGCTTTGAGTAGGCAGGCAGAAAGGTAAAGAGGTGGAATCGCGCTTGTCGTGTCCGCTAATTACTTGCAGGCAGGTAGCTACATCTTCCACTTCACGTCCTAAAGGACCGATCTGATCCAGACTGGAAGCAAAGGCGATGAGCCCGAAGCGGGATACGACTCCGTAGGTGGGCTTCATCCCAACCACACCACAAAATGAAGCTGGTTGTCTAATTGAGCCACCAGTGTCTGATCCTAAGGACAGTGTAGAGAAGCCTGCTGCTACAGCTACAGTCGAGCCGCCTGAAGAGCCGCCTGGAACTTTTTTCACATTCCAGGGGTTGTGTGTAGGGGCAAAAGCTGAGTTCTCGGTGGAAGATCCCATGGCGAACTCGTCCATATTGGTCTTACCGATTATGATTGCTCCTGAGGCACCCAGGCGCTCAATTACAGTTGCGCTATAAGGAGGTACAAAGTTTTGCAAGATCTTGCTTGAGCAGGTGGCTGGATAGCCAGGAACACAGATGTTGTCTTTAATAGCTACAGGCACACCGGCAAGGGCTGGCAAAGGTTCTCTCTTCTTGACGAGAGCATCAATCTTCTCTGCTTGCTCGTATGCCAGATGAGTCGTCAGGCAGTTGAAAGCGCCAAGTTCTGGATCAAAGCGCTCTATGTGTTGGATGTGGTCCTGCAAAATCTCTCTGGCGCTTACTGAACCGCTGGTGAGTAGAGCTCTTAGCTCGCGCACTGACTTGCCGATCAGAGTTGAACTATCGGTCGCCATATGATCTTCTCCTCTGCCCACCGGCAGATAGACTCACATATAACGACAGGTCAGTTAGCTTTGTTATATGCCTGAAAGTAAGCCGGTAGCCAACTTTATCATTCGCCATATTTCTTAAAGAGAAGACAGGCGTTATGACCACCAAAGCCAAAACTGTTGGACATGGCAACCTGTACGTCAATATTAGTGCGTGCAGTGTTGGGGACATAATCCAGATCGCAGGCTGGATCAGGGTTGTCCAAATTTATTGTTGGTGGCAGTGCAGAGTCTTGGATAGCTAAGATCGATACTGCAGCCTCAAGCGAGCCGGCAGCTCCAAGAAGGTGTCCTGTCATTGATTTGGTTGAGCTGACAGCCAGTTTATGACTGGTGGCATGCTCGCCAAAAACCCTTTTAATAGCTACTGTCTCGGCAACGTCGCCTAGCGGTGTTGATGTACCGTGTGCGTTGACATAAGTCACATCAGTGGGCTTTAGCTTAGCGTCTTTCAAAGCTGCTTGCATGGCGCGGCAAGCTCCGTCACCGTCGGTACATGGTTGGACTATGTCAAAAGCATCGCCTGTCATTGCATATCCAACTAGTTCAGCATAAATATGCGCACCGCGAGCTTGAGCATGTGTGAGTGATTCAAGAATGAGAATAGCTGCTCCTTCTCCCATCACAAAACCATCTCTGTCTTTATCAAATGGGCGGCTGGCCTTCTCTGGCGCATCATTACGAGTAGACAAGGTACGTGCAGCAGCAAAACTAGCCATACAGACAGCTGTGATTGGAGCTTCACTGCCGCCTGCCAGCATTACGTCAGCTTCGCCACGTTGAATGATGCGATAAGCATCACCCACGGAGTGAGCCGAGGTGGCGCAAGCAGTCACTGTGCAAGTGCTTGGTCCTTTAGCTCCATGAATAATGGATAGCCATCCGGCAGCCATATTCACAATAAGCATCGGTACAGTAAAAGGGGAGATACGGTCGGGTCCCTTTTCCAGAAGGATCTTGTGCTGATTTTCAATAGTTTGAAAACCGCCAGCTGCAGATCCAACTACCACACCAACCCGGGTAGCATCTTCCTTGGTCATGTCGAGCTTTGCATCGGCAACTGCCAATCTGCTGCCTGCGACAGCAAACTGAATAAAACGATCCATGCGCCGAGCCTGCTTGGGTTCTAGATATTGGAGTGGATCAAAATCTTTGATCTCAGCACCAATCCTGCAAGCAGACATATACTGCTCAGCAACTAAGGTCACCAGGCTAACCCCAGACTTGCCAGCGAGAATATTAGCCCAGAATTTATCTTTGCCAATCCCAACAGATGAGACAGGCCCAATTCCGGTTACAACTACACGTTCTAATGTCATGACTGATGAAGTTTCCCCAACTCAAACCTACAGGAGCTAACCCGTGCGCGCCCTGAGTCGCAGATAAGGCTCTGCTGCAGGAACGGTGCCCTTAGATATGTTGGGAGATATACTTGACTGCTTCGCCAACAGTTGTAATCTTTTCTGCATCCTCATCCGGAATTTCCATTCCGAACTCTTCCTCAAGGGCCATGACCAATTCGACCGTATCGAGCGAATCGGCACCCAGATCTTTGGTGAAGCTTGCTTCCATCGTAACTTCGTCGATGTTGACGTTAAGTTGAGCGACGGTAACCTTCTTTACTCGCTCGAAGGCTTCCTTTTCTTCCATGACTCGTTATCTCCCCATTATCCGCAAAAGGCAACTGAACGGCTCTTAGTAAACTTTGCCAGAGGACTTAGAATAACATGTCCTACTAAAGGTCGTTCCCATTCTGGACGTTTCTTTTCACAAATATCCTTGCATAACAAAAGTGAAGCCGCCGGGTAGCCTGCTGCGAGAGAATAGGCCAGAAATTCAAGTTTCTAAATAAAGAGTAGTAAAGAGCAGCAGTAGTTGAGAAGAGCAATGCTGCAGAAATATATGTGAGCCGTCAGCGGACGAGCGTGTAGTCGCGCGGAGGAGCCAGCGGAGCTGGCGACGGAGCGCTTATATTAAGTATAGAGCCCCCCATTCACCTCCAGAACCTGTCCTGTCACATAAGCTGCCTGTCCTGCAAAGAAGACAACTGCTGCTGCTATGTCATCAGGGAGTCCCATGCGTCCCATCGGAATTCTTTCGACAAACTTATTTATAATCTCCTCACCAAGCGCTCTGGTCATCTGGGTGTCTATGAAGCCTGGAGCTACTGCATTACAGGTGATGCCGCGTGAGGCGTATTCTAAAGCGATCGTTTTAGTTAAGCCGATTAGCCCGGCTTTGGCTGAGGCGTAGTTGGCTTGCCCAAAATTGCCGTGTATACCGGTTGTGCTGGCTATGTTGACGATTCTGCCGTAACGCTGTTTTGACATCAGCTTGAGTATCGGCTTAGTTACCTTAAATGCTGAGGTGAGATTAGTATCTATGACAGCTTGCCACTGATCTTCACTCATACGCATAAAGAGTGAATCACGTGTAATTCCTGCATTGTTGACCAGGATGTCGATGCGTTCCCAGGATTTGCTGACAGTGGCAAGCAGAGTTTCGATGCTTTCAGTGTTTGTGACGTTGCAGGGCACTCCCAGAACCCGTCCTCCGCTGCCGTTGAGCTCAGAGGCTGTCTGTCTGGTAAGCTCCTCATTAATGTCTGAAATTACTACTTTTGCGCCTGCGTGCAGGAGTGCCTCAGCAATTGAACGTCCAATACCACGACCTGAGCCTGTTACAACTGCCACCTTGTCAACTAAACTATCCACTTTATCAGCTCCTCCTTCAACGAGCACAATGGCTAACCTGCCCAGAGCGGGGTAGCAAGCTCACCACAACTTGATTAACCCTTCAGCCACTCTCTCCAGTCTTGGGCGCTCCTGCAGCTTATCTATCCAGCGACTGGGGATGCTGCTGGCGCCATGATAAGCACCAGAGAGAGCTCCGACTATTGCTGCGGCTGTATCAGTGTCGCCGCCAGCGCATGCAGCAGCACAAACAGCCTCTTCAAAACTGTGCCTGAAAATGAGAAAAATACCCACAGCCGTTGGTACAGCCTCGTTAACAGCTGGCTGGACGTTGACAAGGGAGTATGGCAGTTCGTGCGCGTTATGGGCATAATCCAGGTCGGGGGCGACATCATCCCACCATTCGGCAAAGCGTGGATCTATTGTGCCTGCCACCTCAAACTCTCGGCGGACATAGCCGCGCACCTGGTCGGCGGTATCTAAACGATCTCCGGCTATAAAACGGGTAATTGAGTGGGCGATAACTGCAGCAGCAGCCCAGACACGGCTGTCTGCCTGGCTAAGCTTTGCTTGCTGAACTGCGATATCCACTACAGTCGCTGTTTCCGGTAGACAACCAATCGGGTAGGCTCTGGCTGCTCCGTGATCGTGAACTGCTTCGACCGAGTCTGGTTCGGCTGCAACCTCTCCGTTGCTCATCCTCCTCAGTGCTGCCAGGCATGGTGCTCCGGGCCCGCTTGCTAAAAACTGGTTGCATTCAAGCAAGCCTGCATAGCGTAGGCGCAGGTCAGCAGCGTTAAGACTGCCAGTATTGTCCATAAGTGATTCGGCAAGCTCAAGGGCCAGAAAGGTATCTGCCAGGATGGCGCCGGGCTGGTGATCTGGCAAGCAGCTACGGAGTAATCCGGCGCTCAAATCGCGCAGCCCTGTTGATCCGAGACTGGCAAGGATATCTTTGCGATTGAGTCCTACACAGCTTCCACCTAAGGAGTTAGCACAGGCGCTGCCGAAAATGGTGCCGCGAATCCGATCGCTTGTCTTCTCGTTCATTCTCTCTTTGCCTAATTATTGATGCCCGAGCTGAATATAAGATCTGGGAAACTAAGACCTCAGCAAACGAGCTAATTATGTCAGAGCGGTGAGCTAAGTGGGTAAATCTGCTGGCTGATTGTAATCCAAGGCAGAGCTTCTGGCAGTGGCGCTTTGCAAACGGCGCCAGTTGCTTACCGGCAGAAGATCTGCAGTAATGAGAGCGCTAAAATGATATCTAACTTAAAGTCACACCACCGACTCGGGGGTAAGTCTGATGAACTGGATGAGAACGCTGGTGTCTGCTGTTGTAGTAGCGGGGTGCCTTTTTGCCAGCTTCTCTGTTGCAGCTTCTGCGCAGGATCAGATAGAAGCAGGCAGGTCCAAATCGCTAATGCTCTACCAGCAGGCTATTCAGGCTTATAAAAATGGTGATTTAATCACTGCGATAAACCTTTGCAACGCTGCAGTCGCTGCTGACAACCAAAACAAATATGCCTATCTTTTGATGGCCCAGGCTCAGGGTGACAATGGTGATAACTACAATGCCCAGAGCAACTTTCGTGCCGCGCTGACGCTTGATTACAACTTCCTCGACTGTCGCAATTCTTACGGCCAATACTATTTGAAGCGCGGTGAGCTTCAGGATGCTCAGCATGAATTTGAAGAGTGTGTGAGGATCAACCCCAGATATCCGTTTGCTCATCATCATTTAGGTGAAGTGCTACAGCGCAGGGGTGATCTCGGGCGTGCTATTGAAGAGTTTGATACTGCATGCCAGCTCAAGCCAGACTATTGGCAAGCTCAGCGGGATCTTGGTCTGGCGGTTTTTGAACGTGCACGCGGCGGCGACCTTTCTGATGCTCAGCAGAAGCTTGAGACCGCGTCCAGGCTTGTACCAAATAATCCGCTAGTTCACTATTATCTTGGTGAAATCTACTGTGCTGCCGGAAAGCTTGATGATGCTGAGTCGGAGTTTCGCCGGGCTATTATGTATGATCCAAGATTTGCAGCAGCACATTGGGAACTAGGCAAGCTGCGCTACTTGCGTGGCGATCTTGACCGTTGTCTAGCCGAGATGAAAGAATCTGCCAAGATTAACCCGCTTTATGCTGAGAAGGCAGGCTATCCGCAAGCTGACCTCATAAAGAATAAGTCCACAACAGCCACCTGCTACGAGTTTAAGGGGATGCTGGTTGATGCTATTGATGTCTGGAGGGATTACCTGCCGTTTGTACCAAGCAACAAAGAGACCCAGAAGCATATCCAGCAGCTGGAAAGAGAAGCGCGCAAGCGTTCTGCCGGTAAGCTCAAAGCACTCACGTATGATCCTGCTCAGGTACAAGCGTTGGTGGTGAAAGGGATTGCTCAGTATGATAATGGCGATATTGATGGAGCCAAGTCGACTTTCCAGCACGCTCTGGAACTTAATCCGCAAAGTTTTGAAGCTAACCAGAACTTTGGCTATTGCATGGAAGCTGAAGGTGATCTCAACCAGGCGATGGCTAAGTATCAGGCGGCAGCGATGATTCTGCCCAAATTCGACGGCGCCCTCTACAATATGGCTTATCTGCTTGAAAAAATGAATCTGCCTGCGGAAGCTGGCTTAATGTATCAGAAATTTCACGAGTTGTCCGGGCGCTATCCTTACGATCCCAAACACATAGTGTCCTTGCAGCAAGAAGATGCTCGTGAACGAGCACGCCAGGAGCTCATTCGTAAGCGGGGTTATTAGGTTCTCAACTTGTTTGGACATTCAAGCTAAACTGGTATCCTGTAGTCAAAGAAAATGAGCAGTACAGTGTCAAAGAAAATATCAACACTTACATTCCAGAAGTATAAGCAGGAAGGACGAAAGATTGTCTGTCTGACAGCTTATGACTATTCCACAGCCAAAATATTAGACAAGACTGGAGTTGACATTATCTTAGTTGGCGACAGCCTGGCCATGGTTGCTCTCGGGCACCCGACAACACATGCTGTGACAATGGATGAGATGATTCATCACACCAGAGCTGTGACACGTGGTGTTAGTAGAGCATTTGTGGTAGCAGATCTTCCTTTTATGAGCTATCAGGTTGATCTTAAGGAGGCGATCAGCAATGCTGGTCGTTTTATCAAGGAAGCTGCTGCTGAGGCTGTTAAGCTAGAAGGTGCCACTGAGCTTAACCTTGAGACAGTGCGTCGGCTGGTTGATATGGGGATTCCTGTCATGGGGCATCTTGGCTTTACGCCGCAATCCATTCATGCACTGGGCGGTACTCGCGTGCAAGGGCGTACAGCAGAGCAAGCTGCTAAGCTGATTCAGGATGCAGAAGCGTTAGAGCAGGCTGGTGCTTTTAGCATTGTGCTTGAGATGGTACCTAGCATGGTGGCACAACTGATAAGTGAGCAGTTGACCATTCCGACAGTCGGTATTGGAGCCGGCAAATTTTGCGATGGACAGATTCTTGTCACAGATGATCTGCTCGGCAAATATACCGATTTCTTGCCACGTTTTGTCCGCCGTTACGCTAATCTCTCCGAAGTTTGCAGTCAGGCGGTTGAAGCTTATGCGACAGATGTTAGACAGTCATGTTTTCCTTGTGAAGACGAGTCGTTTACATTCCCGCCTGATGAAGAAGCGGCGCTCAGGTCGCTTATGGACATCACTTTTATCAGTAAGGGTGAATTGAGCTGTTGAGCTGTCAGTGGCAAGATCCGCAGCAATGAGAGCTGCACGAACCACATCCTGACTTGCGTTTGCTACTGCTGGGTTGGCTGTGTCCGCTTTCTGCGCTGGTCCCTGCGGACATGATATTGGCGCTCCAGATTCTAATCGCCTTGCTGCTTCCGCAGTGAGAACAATCAGGGTCAAAACTTTCTATCATTGATCTTTCAATGGTGAAGAGCTTCTGGCAATCCTGGCAACGATAGTCGTATTGTGGCATTTGTTTCCTGCGCTTATAGCTAGACAGAAGTAAGTATAGTACCTGCCCTCTGGTGTAACGGCTAGACTGCTTATTGATTCCTTAATGCTGGTTGCCTGTGGTGCTTGGAGCCAGCTTTATGCTGCCAGCCGGTGTGGTGCTCCGCTCTGGAGCTGCCGGGGTAGCTGATCGTACTTTATCATCTTTATCGATCTTGACGTTTAGTTTGCCTTGCAGCCATGCTGTTACGTCGTTTACAGTGACAAGTGCCATCAGAGTAAGTAATGCAACGACTCCCCACTTCATTATTTCAGCATTGGGTTTCGCTGGTAGCGGCTTGCCCCGCAACGCTTCCAGTACAAAACAGATTACATGCCAGCCGTCAAGGACAGGAAACGGCATGATGTTGATAATGGCAATATCCATGCTGATCATGATGGTAAACAAGAAAAGCTGAGTCCAATCCTGTTGGGCAATATCAGCACCAATTTTAATGACAGCAAAGATGCCGTGTAGGTCTTGAATGCCAAGTGAAGGCGCTCCTTTTTCACCAGCTCCGCCGCTAAAGATGCCGGAGAAAAGCTGCCCTAAAGCTTCGAGCATGTTAGAAGTAAGTGTGCACAAGCGTACTGTGGCAAGACCTACAACATGAGTAAAGCTGCCTTCGACCTTCTCCCACTTGGCTCGCCCTTTAGAGATTAGAGCCATTCCCACTTTGCCTTGCTTATTAGTTGTGACAGTAATTGTCACTGGGCTGCCTGCACGCATAAGCTGGAGATTAATCGCCTGAGCCTTGTGGCTGGTGAGGATGTGTACTGCATCATCAGGGCTCAACACTTTCTGTCCGGCTATGGCATAAATCTGATCTCCAGCCCGTACGCCTGCAGATGCAGCTATAGGATTGCTTTTAATCAATGCGTGGACAACTGTTGGCTGTACCGGCTGTCCTAGAGTAAAGAACATGATGACCATGATGACGAATGCTGACAGGGCGTTGAAAGAGACTCCTGCCGAGGCTACACAGATACGTTGCCAGATTGGAAATTTCCGCAACGGTTTCAGTGGTACACCGAGATCTTCTTCAAGTGCTGATTCGTCGCCGAGTTCGGGAATAGCTACATAGCCGCCGAGCAGCAAAGCATGAAAGCGAAATTCAGTACCCCAGCGTCTACCGAGTACCCAGTATGGTCCAGCAAAAGGCAGACCGAAGCCGAATACTGGGGTCTGGAAGCCGAATAACCTGGCAACCAGATAATGTCCGCATTCATGAACTATGATGATCATGCTGAGTATCCCCAACATGACAAGTATTGCTAGACCATAACCAACTATCTGCACAAATCCCACTGCTTGAACTTCCTCTCATTCTTTTAAGCGACTTACCAAACTAAACAGATGCAACTTTCCCTGCCGGACATGGATGATGCAGGAAGGAGCGCAGCTTAATCCTGTTTGGACCAGAGCGCTAATCACAAATAATCCAAAGATACATCCTTATAATAATACGTAAGGATCTGCGCTGCATTATACCCGTTTTCCGCCAGTGTCTTAGCTCCCCATTGCGATAAGCCAAGACCGTGTCCGGCCCCACGTCCGGCGATTAAGTAAGACTCATGATTACAGCCGAGATTAAAATTGGTACTGGGAAGGTTGAGGAGGCGGCGTACCTCTTCTCCGCTCAAAAGTTTTGTCTGCGTGCTGCCGACTACAATGACGTTGCGGGTCCTGGCAGAATGTCCGCGTGAGATAACAAACATTGCCAGCAGGTTGCCTAAATTGTAGCCGGACTTCTGGAAACTCTCTTCAAGAGCTTGGACTGAAATTATTTGAGACCATGTGAACAATGGTGATTTGTCGTCGTAGTCTGGAACTGATTTTAAGTATGGTAGTGATCGTCCGGGCTGCTGCTGCGGCGACTCAGTGAAACCACCACTGGTGCTATGGAAAAAAGCTGCAATTATTTGTCCGTTATGTTTTAAGACCAGTCCATCAGTCTCAGCTACAGCCTGGTTGCTGGCGCGGCTTTCTGTCGCTACACCGGGGTAGACCTGATCTTCTGTTGTGGACTTGAGGTCATAGCCGTCAGAGGCATGCTTGCCCAGGTTGGCCATTGCATAGCTGCGCGCAGCTACAGCTTGTGCTTTGAGAGCTTCGAGCGGCCAGGTGCTCGGCATCTCTGCTGGTACAACAGATAGCAAGTATTCTTCAATGTCAAGTATGTTAATGGCATTTATTCCACTACCGTTTGCTTGGTGACAGATAAGTATGCTGCCACGGTAAAGCTTGCCGTTTAAACCAAAGACAGTATCGGCTCCCAGCGGTTTCACTGTGTAACTCGCCTGGTGCCAAGAAGCGCGGTTGCGTTCGCTTTTAAACTGTCGGTCAGTTGTTCCAAGGTGCCAGACAACTCCTAGTTGATCGTCAGCTTGGAAGGTGAATCGGCTGTGTAATGGCGCTTGCGTCAAACAGGTATTGTCACTAGTGCTGATTAGTTGAGCACCGTCTGGGAGTTCGACAGTTATGCTGTGGGACCCAAGTACTAGAGCTATTCTTACTGCAGTGGGTTTATTCTCGTACACATTTTGTTGTGTTGCTGTTGCCGGAGAGCTGCCCGGGGGATCTTGCTGTTGACAGCAGACAGGCAGAAGAGTTGCTGACGCAAAAGTGCAGCAGAGCATAATGATGAGCAATGTGTGGGATGCTGACCGCCACAGGTTGCTTCTTGTCTGCTGCGGCAGTGGGCTTAATTGTGGTTTCAATGGCAGGATAGCTGATTCGAGTAAAGAAGCTGCAGCCCAGCAGCTTGACTTGGGCGGTGCCGGCTTAGTGCTGGCTGTTTGGGACACAGTAACAGCTGCCAGAGCTGCTGCCAATTTAGCGAGGTCCGGCTTTCTGTAAGGCTGTGTCGATTCGCCTGTCACCATCTCTTCATTATAGGCTGCCGGCAATGTAGAACAACCAGTTTTCAACTGCTAAGCTAACGTCTCTCCTTAGCCTCTAAGAGCTTCGGCACCGCCAACAATTTCAAGCAGCTCTTGAGTGATGCTGGACTGGCGAGCTTTATTGTAAGAAAGTGTGAGCGCACTTATAAGGTCGCGGGCGTTGTTGGAGGCGTTAGTCATGGCGTTCATCCGTGCTGCCAGTTCGGATGCGGCAGAATCAAGGAGAACCTGGAACATGACATTTTCAATATACTTTGGAATTAGTTCGCGGCTGAGCACATTTTGTATGCTCGGCTCAAAGAGCATCTCTGGTTCTAACTGCTTGTGCTCCAGAGCTGCAGGCAGTCCTGCTGGTAGAAACTTTGTAGTAATAATGCTCGAGTGCAGTATAGAAATAAATTGAGTGCCTATGATCTCAACTGAGTCTAGTTTGCCGCTGACAAAAAGATCTACTATCTGATTTGCAATCAGCTTAGCTTCTTCAACTGTAGGGATGGCAGGTAGCAATGTATATGTCTTAATCTTTTCAACATGTGAATGTTTGAAAAAGGCAACTGCTTTTAGACCGACCAGGATAAGATACGGTTTCACTCCGGCAGATTGGAGCTCAAGAAGGCGCTCTTGCACAGCTCGAAAGACATTGACGTTATACGATCCGCACAGACCGCGGTCAGACCCCAGGACAACTATGCCGGTGGCTTTGACTGGGCGCACCTGGAGCAGCGGCAAATCCTGCAGATCAATTGGGGCAGTATCGCGTATTACATTGCCGAGAAGTTTTACTATGTGTGAAGTAAACGGGCGGGCTGCTTGAACTCGCGCTTGAGCACGGCGTACCTTTGCTGCAGCAACCAGCCTCATGGCGCGAGTAATTTTTTGTGTTGCTTGAACACTCTTTATTCTGCTGCGTATTGCCTTGAGGTTTGCCATTGCTAGTTCATCATTTCATGAAGGATAGTTTTGTGGGAGCTGTCTGTCATCTTGTGCCTGGGATTCTCTATGCTTTGAAAAAGTTGTCTCTAAATTTAACTATATGATCCTGCAGAGCCTGCTCCTCTTCTTTTGTCGGTTTGGTACCGCAGTTGAGTTTTGCTTCAATATCTCTTGCCTGGCTGGAAAGATATTTAAACCATTCACGTTTAAACCTTAGGATATCTTTGTTTTCAATCGTATCCATTAGCCCTGTGTTGGCAGCATAGATAATTGATACCTGGGCAGCCAGAGAGAGCGGTTGATACTGTGGCTGCTTGAGCACTTCTGTTAGCTTCTGACCACGGCGGATCTGATCTTGAGTTGCTTTGTCGAGATCTGAGGAAAATTGGGCAAATGCTTCCAGCTCACGGAATTGAGCAAGATCGAGGCGGAGCTTTCCTGCCACTGTTTTCATCGCCTTTGTTTGTGCGGCTCCACCCACCCGGGATACTGATATACCGGCATTGATTGCCGGTCTGACTCCGGCGTAAAACAGATCTGTTTCGAGAAAAATCTGACCGTCTGTAATTGAGATTACGTTGGTTGGAATATATGCCGATACATCGCCTGCTTGGGTTTCAATTATAGGCAGTGCTGTGAGTGATCCTGCTCCAAGCTTGTCTGAAAGCTTGGCTGCGCGCTCTAACAGCCGGCTGTGCAGATAAAAGACATCTCCTGGATAAGCTTCACGTCCTGGCGGGCGGCGCAAAAGTAAACTCATAGCTCGATAGGCTTGAGCATGCTTGGAGAGGTCGTCATAAACGCAAAGAGCATGTTGTCCCTTGAACATGAAATACTCGCCTATGGCAGCACCGGCATAAGGGGCAAGAAACTGCATAGCAGCAGAAGCGGTGGCTGGAGCATCTACTATAACTGTGTACTCCATAGCGCCGTGCTCTTCGAGTATTTTCATGATCCGCCCTATATTGGCTTCTTTCTGTCCGATAGCCACATAGATGCAGACAGGGCGATTGGGTTGGTCTTTCTGGTTGAGAATGGTATCGATGGCTATAGCTGTCTTGCCTGTTTGGCGGTCGCCTATGATAAGTTCACGTTGCCCGCGTCCAATTGGGATCATTCCGTCTATAGAAGTGATCCCTGTCATGAGCGGCTCGCATACAGATTGCCGGCTGACAATCCCGGGTGCTTTAAATTCAATCGGGCGTGTTTGTGTTGTGTTCAGTGGTCCTTTGCCGTCGCGTGGTTGTCCAATTGGATCGACTACACGTCCAAGCAGCGCTTCACCCACCGGTGTCGAGGCTATCCTTCCTGTCGTCTTAACAGACATACCTTCGGCAATCTCTCGCCCTTCGCCTAAAATGACGACACCTACATTGTCTTCTTCAAGATTGAGCACCAGTCCCATTGTGCCGGCTCCGTCGTCAAATTCGAGGAGCTCTCCGGCCATGGCCTTTTCCATACCGTAAACACGAGCTATGCCGTCTCCCACAAGCAGAACGCTGCCTACGTCAGAGAGCTGCAGCTCTGCCTTATACTGCTCAAGCTGTGCTTTAAGTACTGATGTAATTTCGTCTGGTCTTATCGCCATTTTCTTGTCCACCTTAGCTGAGTCGGCTCCGGCAGTCGGAGCCGGGAAAAAACTATACAGAGCAGAGCGCTCGTTCGAGAACTTGCAGTTTTCCTTTCAGGCTGCCGTCCAATACCTGATCGCCTATACGCAATACCATACCGCCCAAAAGAGACTCGTCAACGGCGACAGCTAGCTCCAGCTTTTTGCCTAAACGGGCAATAAGTTTGCTCTTAATAACCTGCACAGCCTCTGGAGGAAGCGTATAGGCAGAAGTCAGAGTTGCTGTCACAATCTGTTTTTTTGTTTGCCACAGCTGTTTGTACTCTCTCTCGAGATGGCTTAGCAATTGAAGGCGTCGCTTATCGGCAAGAAGGTTGAGCAGGCGCAAAGTAAGCTCATTTATATGTCCGGCAAATAAATTGGACAAGAGATCTTTCTTCACACTGCTCGCAATAGCCGGATGATTGAGTATAGTGCTGAACTCAGGTACGCTTTCTACGACCTGGCTAATTAGTTGAAGGTCTGCCAATATAAAATCAGATACATCATCAGGAGCTTCTAAGGCCAATTCAAGGAGTGCTGCGGCGTATTTAGAAGCACTGCGTGCCAACTCAGTTTTCATCGCTTCTGCCTGGGACCTCCAACTGGACAACAAATTGATCAAGAAGCCGACTTCTGGCACTGTCTGTAATGGCAGCCGGAAGTAATCTTTGAGTGAGCTGCACTGCTGCTGTCGCGGTTGCTGCTCTTAACTTAGATATTACTAGCTGGCGTTCGGCAGCTATCTCGAGATCAATCTTGGTGCCTGCCGCTGCTATCTCCTCTTGCGTTTCTGCATCCAGGCGCCCCTTCATCTCTCTTGACACGCGCAATGCTTCGGATAAGATGTTGTCCATCTCAACTTCAGAGTTGGCTATCTTGCTCTTTTGTGCTTCGAGAAAAGCTTCACCTTCGGCACGGGCGCGGCTGGCATCTCCAAGAGCTGTGTTTATCTTATCCTGCCGGTCACAGAGTATGTTTGGCATATACTTTGCTACCAACCAGCACAGAAAACCGATGAGAACAAACCAGTTGATCAGGTTGTTTTCAAAGAAGGAGAAAATTAGGTTGGAGTGTCCCATAGTGTCAGATTAATATACTTTAGAGAGCATTTTTTAGAGTATGGCGTACTGTGTCGGCATCAAGATGAACAGCTACCGGCTCGCCAAGCAGTTTAGCTGTAATGTCGCGGACCAATGTTGTCTCCTCTTTGACAAGCTCTTCAATCAAGCTGTCAGTTTCAGAGCTCATCTTTGCTTGGGCGAACTGCAGCTTCTCCTGTCCGACTACTTTGAGGCGGTTAAGCTCGACCGTGCGATAGCTGTTTGCTGATTCTAACGCTTCGTTGACTAAAGCTTGTGCTTCACCTTTAGTCTTTTGCAGCTGCAAGTGATAGGCTTCCAACACCTGCTCAGCATGCTCTCTGGCAGACCTTCCATCGTCAATGTCATTTCTGATCTTTGTGGCACGTTGCTTGAGAACACGCTCGACTGGCTTCAACATTATTTCGTTGAGCAGAGCTATGAACACCAGGAAGCTGGCTATGAAAATGAAATAGGTCGCATTTAGTTCAAACATTTTGATGCTGTTACTTTTCAGCTAGGAAGAAGCTTGCCAGTTAGCTGCCTGGCGTTGCTGTTCGTCCCGGCGTCAGGCAAGATCTCCGCAAAGTGAGTTCAGACACTGTCTTTAGACTTTAGTACCGTTCAGATAAAGCAAAATTGCTATAACGAACGCCAGAAGTCCGAGCGCTTCCATCAGAGCAGCAATAATGATGGCGTTTGCGAGTAGCTTATTCGCCATCTCTGGTTGTCGTGCCATTCCTTCCAGAGCACGAGCACCAGCTATTCCTATGCCGATACCAGGACCAAAGACACCGACAGCAGCAATTCCTGCCCCTATGAGCGAGGCGGCCTTGACAATGGTGCCGGAGTCAGTTCCGGCGGCAACAGCGCTTGCTTGAGCTATGAGTTGGGGGTCCACTTAGTTACTCCTGTAAAAAGGTTTGTTTCGCCGGTGGCGACTGTTTTTAAGACATTAAAGTCGGCACCGATTATAGCAGTATGACATTGCTTTCTCAGTGATGTTCAGCTACAGTAAGACCAATATAGATTGAGGTCAGCAGTGCAAATACAAGAGCCTGAATGACTCCGATGAAAAGTTCGAAGCCCATGACAGCTGCAGGTAAAAGAGCAGGCATTATAAGAAGGAACGCTCCGCGCATTAGCTCATCGGCTGTAATGACTGCAAGAAGACGCAGAGCAAGTGTTGATGGACGAATTATTACATCCATCCATTCAATAGGGCTCATAGGGCTGGCAAACAAGACCCGCAGAAACTTGCGACCATGAGCCCAGAATCCTGAATAGAGATAAGTAATAAGTGCAATCGTTGCCAGCCCGGCTGTAACGTTAAAGTCTGTTGTTGGTGAAGCCAGCTCGAATGTTTCACCAGTTGGAAGCTTTGGCCACCAGGAAAGGTGCTCGAAAGCTTTCCATGGTCCTACACCTATAAAGTTGCCAATTAAGACAAAAATAAATATTGCAGCGATAAGAGGGAAGAACTTGCGCCACTGCTGACCAATCTGTCCGCGAGCCAGGTCAGCCAAAAAGGAGTAGAGCATCTCGACAACTGCTTGGCTGTTGCCACCAGGACCGTCTACCACCATAGCTCTTGTTGCCAGAGCAGCTCCGCCTAGTGCTAGCCCCATACAGCTCCAGGTCATAAGGAGAGTATCGACATGTACATTGCCAAGCGGTCCGAGGACATTGATGCTGTTGAGCGCAGGGTCATGGACAAACTGCGAAAAATAAAGGTTCTTGCCTAACATAGCTTCGTCTAAATTTGAAGATGAATCCTGCTTGTGACCAGTGCTGATCGCTTGCCAGCTGTCTGTGTCGGGGACTAGGGCATAATACCAGAGATTGACTGCGGCAGGCTAAGCGTCTTTGTTATCAGCTTTATAAACTTCCTGCTGGCAGCTACAATCCTTACTGTTGAGCTCTTGTCCGGCGTGTTGCGACTGACACGACCTGTCTGCAGCGAGCGCTTTGTTTATCAAACGTGCCAGTCCCAGAACCATTCCTAATATAGGCAGTACTAAAGTAAACCATGGGTGCGTATGTAACCTTTTGTCCAGCCAGATACCTGCCCAGGCGCCAGCAGCTATGACTAGAGCGATGCCTAAGACAGACTCGCCGGCTAATGACCAAACTTTAACTGTTTCGGAGCTTCCTGGTTTCAAAGTTGTCACTGCCTGTTAAACTAACGCCTCTTTAATTATCCCCTGGAAACATGGACTGTGCTGCCGAATATTCTGGATTGCACTTGACGCACTGCTTCTATATTGCTAGTAGGGGCGGATTGTATCCGCCCGCTGGCGTTTGCAACGTGCCCCTACGAGGAATTGTCCAAGCGCTATGGCACTATTTTGGAATCTCGCTACTAGTCAAGAGAGTCGTGGATATTCTCATTGTGTGAGCGCCAGGTGTAAGTAATGAGAGTTCATTTGATACACTTAGTTAATCAAGGCTAACTAGTATCGCCTTGCAAGGTAAGAAGGAGTCAACCTGTCATGTTCAGCCGATTTGTCTCTTTGATGCAAGCCTTTTTTAACGCCTTAATGGGCAAATTCGAAGATCCCGAGATGATGCTTGAGCAGATGCAGCAGGAGCTCCAGCAGAATTTGACCCAGGTGCGTCAGGCAGTGGCCCAGGCGATAGCCACTGAAAAACAGCTTGAGCAGCAGCTGCAGAAGAACAAAGATCAAGCTGAAACCTGGGCTAATCGTGCCAAGTTGGCTGTTCAGCAGAACAATGACGATCTTGCCAGGCAAGCGTTGCAGCGCAAAGCGCAGTATGTGCAGGCTGCTGCCGACCTTGAGGGGCAGCTGGCTCAGCAGAAGCACGCCACAACTGGATTGCGCCAGCGACTGACAGAGTTGGAATCTGAGGTGCAAAAAGCGTATACAAAGAAGCAGGTTCTTATTGCCAGGGATAAAGCAGCTCAAGCTACCAGTAAAGCAAATGAAATTCTGGCAAAAACAACCGCTTCAGGAGCGATGTCAGTGATCGAGCGCATGGAACAAAAAGTTAACGAGCGCGAGGCTAAAGCAGCTGCTTTACAAGAGATTGGTACAGATCAGCTGGACAAGGCTTTCAAGAGTTTTGAAGGGCAATCTGATATTGAGGCGGAACTGGCAGCTTTGAAAGGTACAAGCCAGCCGAAGCTGATAGTAGATGAGCTTAAAGAGCCGATTCTTATTGAAAAAAGAGCTGACAAAGCCGATAAGCACCCTGAAGCAGTTGATGCTGAAGAGGTCAGGCAGGTTGAGAACAAAGAGTGACAGCATCTTCAAAATATTGACGGAATCTGCCTTCTAAAATTGCTTGACGGGCTAAGGCAGCTTGTCTGACTAGATAAAAGATGTTGTGGATGGAGAGCAGGCTGGCAGCAGTCATCTCTTTCAGCCGTATTAGATGATGCAGATAAGCACGGCTATGGTGCTGGCAGGTATAGCAAGAGCAGCCTGGCTCGAGCGGCTCAGGATCGGTAGTAAAACGTGCTCCCTTAAGCGCAATTCTTCCTGCACTTGTGAATGCAGCACCGTGTCTGGCCAGCCTTGTAGGCAAGACGCAATCAAACATATCAATACCGCATCTAATGGCGTAGGCGATATCCCACGGAGTGCCGACTCCCATAAGATAGCGCGGTTTAGTTTTGGGTAGTAAAGGTGCTGTATAAGCAACCATATGTTCTATAGCCTGCCGATTCTCTCCTACAGCTACACCGCCTATGGCAAAGCCCGGCAGATCAAAGCTGGTGACTATCTGAGCTGACTGGGTGCGCAGTTCTTCATAAGTGCTGCCCTGGACAATGCCGAAAAGTGCTTGATCTGCTGAACGGGCATGGCGAGCAACACAGCGCTCCAGCCAGCGGTGAGTACGATCTGCAGCTTGTCTGGCTTCTTCATAAGTGGCCGGATTTTTGACACACTCGTCAAACGCCATGATGATATCCGCGCCAAGCGAGTTCTGAACCTCCATCGATTTCTCTGGACCGATGAAGTGCTCCTGTCCGCTCAAATGGTCCTTAAAATAGACTCCATCTTCTGTAATTCTGCGCAGCTCATCCAGACTGAATATTTGAAACCCACCTGAATCAGTGAGTATCGGTAGGTGGCAAGCTGCAAACTGATGCAGCCCCCCATGTGACTCAACCAATTTGTGCCCAGGACGCAAATAAAGATGATAAGAGTTGGACAGAACAATCTGTGCGCCGCAAAGATCCACTTGCTCCCAGGTAAGCGCTTTGATTGTAGCGTTTGTTCCGACCGGCATAAATACAGGAGTTTCAATGACTCCGTGTGCAGTTATGAGGCGTCCTGCGCGGGCACCTGACCATGGACAAACAGATTCAATTTCAAAATTGATGACTCTAATCCTCCGGAAGGAACTGACCACTAAATTAAGCTCAGCTACTTCTGTCAGTCAACTGTGCGCAGTGCCGGATCTTTACCTTAATCCCAATACTGTTTAGATAAGCTGTTGACGCGCCCCTACGCTGTACTGTATTGACCGTAAGCCTCATAGATTGTAAATCATGAGTTTACGTTATTTTGATGTCCAGTCGTCGAGAAAGTTTGCAGCTTCCCGATTGATTTTACGGGTGCTAACCGAATAGGTACGCTTTCAATAATTAGGGTTGCAATGAGGCTAGCCATTGTCACCATTAAGGGCTGGCGCAGAGTGTCAATCATAAGGTGAAGAGATGGCATGATATATACTTCGTTTGTTTTACTGTTGTAGGAGCGCTCTTTGTGTTGAAGGTAACCACAGCTTTGATTCTGCTGGTGCTGATAACGGCAGCTTTGTCTGGAAGTGTTGAAGCTGGCAGCGAGCCTGTATCTGTTCGGGCAGCCAAGTGTCTACCTGTTTTCTTGCGACAGCAGAAAGATCCCCGTCTCTGTCTGCATGACGAGCTCCTTGATAAGCGTGATGTTCTCCATATCTACTTGACGCTGGCTGACGAGCCGTTTGCCTATACATTTTCGTTGGGATACTTCACTTTTTCAGAAGGTAGCAAAGAACCTGGTCTTATCGATGAACATGAACAGTTGTTGCCGGTTCCAGGAGCTAAAGCAACTCACTTTGATAAGTCTGATCTGCATGAAGTCAAAGGATTTGACCTTGTTTCAGCTGGTAAAGTGCAGCAGGCGTTAAAGGAGTTTGCATCTGCTGTAAAACAGCCGCAAAGCAATCCGCGGTTGTACAGCAATTTAGGAGCCTGTCTGGCTCAACTTGGACAGTTTGCTGATGCCGGCAAACAGCTTGACCTGGCAATTAAGATGAAACCTGATTATGCAGTGGCACTTGCCAATAAATCCTGGCTTTGTCTGGCAACTGGAAGAGCAGTGGAAGCTGCGACGGTAGCTCAGGCAGCATTGCGTATTGATCCGGATCTGCGAGCTGCACGATTTGCTGCTATAAAAGCACAGCTAGATCTCGGTCAGCCGGCAGGGGCGCATGAAGTAAGTGAAAACACTGTGCTGCGTTGGCCTGGCGATCCTTATGCAATTAAATATTCAGGAGATGTACTGGCAGCAGCAGGCAACTTTAAGTTAGCTAAGGCTCGCTATCAAAAAGCCCTGTTGCTAATGCCCAATAACCCACAACTACTGCTTGAGATTGCCCAGGCAGCTGCTGTTCAAGGGGATTTGGATGATGCCTTAAAAAGGGCTCGCCAGGCTACAACGGTTGCACCCGATAATCCTGCCGGGCATCTGGCTCTTGGGCGTTATCTTGAGATGAATAGAGAGAATCGTGCTGCTCAGATTCAGTATGAACGAGCGCTGGATTTAAATCCGTCGCTGACTCTCAATGTGTCTATCTATGGACCTCTGCTGCGTGTGCTAGTGGCTGGCAACAAACTGGACGATGCTGACAAGCTCTCGCGCAAGTGGGTTGCAGGAAGCCCAGATTGTGGGGACTGTCATTACAATCGTGCCTGGATTGCCGCCCAATTGCCTGGTCCTAAACATACTGTCGAAGCGATTGATGAGTATAAGAAAGCAATAGCGATAAAAGCTGATTTGACTTCGGCTCACTACAATGTCGCGCTCTTGCTGGTGAAGCAAGAGAAGGAGAGCGAGGC
This sequence comes from uncultured bacterium, assembly GCA_903835185.1. Lineage (GTDB taxonomy): Bacteria > Cyanobacteriota > Vampirovibrionia > Obscuribacterales > Obscuribacteraceae > CAILLX01. The sequence goes on from CAILLX010000016.1 coordinate 119,526, forward strand.
TGCCCGAGAGCTCAAGCTGTTTATTCAACTTGCTCCCAAAGATCCAGATATTGGTAATGCGCGCAAGTTGTTGGAAAAACTGGGCAAGTAAAACAGCTGTCTGACAGTCCTTGAATTGTGAGTCGGCCGCCACATCCACATCCACATCCATGGCAGCCAAATGCAACCTTTCTAATCTTACCTGAAACGGCTGGTCAGTAAGTTTGGGCTGCCAACTAGCAAAAACAGAAATCACCATAAAAACTTCTTGTGTAGACTGTATTGCTAACAAGAGTCTGCTATAGCCCGGTCCAATATCTGGGCTATATACATCGGTGCAATTACTTCCAACATTGACAGACTTGTGTCATTATCTGTTCTTGACACTCTAGATGCAGATGTAGTCTAATTCGGCTGTGGTGCGAATTGCTGAGATGTATACGTGGATTTTGTGTCAAGTTTTAATGGGGCGTTAGGTAAGATCTGCTCGATATGTAGCATAAGAATGTTTTGCTACAGGTGCAGTAAGGTTCAGCCTTGCGGTATTTGGGAGCCTCAATGCGGATAAAAGAAATTGAACTTGACAATTTCAAATCTTTCGGGCGGCGTACAGTCATTCCGCTCCTGGAGGGGTTTACCACTATATCCGGACCTAACGGTTCTGGTAAATCAAATATTATAGATAGCCTCTTATTTGCTCTCGGGCTCTCTTCTACGAGGTCTATGCGTGCCGAGCGGCTTCCTGATCTTCTCAACAACTTAAGTGGCAAGAACGAAGCCAAAGTGACTGTCCGCTTCCTTAGCAATGACGGTAAAGAGATTGAAGTGACGCGCCGGTTGCGGGTCAAGGACAACGGCTATACAAGCACATATATTTTAAATGGTAGGAATTCTACGCTCACTGAGATTCATGACGAACTGCAGAAGTACAATGTCAGCCCAACCGGCTTTAACGTCATCATGCAAGGAGACGTAACCGGAATCGTCACAATGAGTCCGACTGAGCGCCGCAAAATTATTGATGAACTGGCCGGTGTTGCCGAGTTTGATCGCCGCATTGATCAGGCTAACGAGGAGTTAGCAGCAGTGGGCGAGAAAATTGAACATCAGAAGATTGTCTTGATTGAAATTACTGCGCGTATGGAGCAGCTCCAGACCGACCGGGATCAGGCTCTTAAGTATCTTGATTTAAAAGAGCAGAAGGAAAAGGTTGAGCGAGATCTTATCTTTGTCCGTATAAGCGAAGTGGAAGCCAAAGCGCAGGCGGAACTTGCAGAGATTGAAAAGCTCAACAGCAAAGAGAACAACCTTCTTGAAGTGCTCGATGCTGTGGAGATTGAACTTCTTACTCTGCGCTCTGAGATGGGGCGGATTGATGAAGAGATCCGGGAAAAAGGCGGCAACGAACAACTTCTGCTCAGGCAGGAGGCAGAGGTTAAACGTGGTGAACTAACGCGTGAAGATAACAAGTTGTCTAATCTCTCAGGAGTCATCGCCGAGAAGACCAAATTGCAAAAGAACCTGCAGGCGCAGGTCAAGACGATCGACAAGCATATAAACGATCTAAGCAAGAAGAAAAAACAGAGTCAGGAAGATCTCAAAACAATTAAGCTGGCCCTCATGGAGAAGCAGGGCGCATTAAGCGCTGTCACTGCTGAGATTGAGGTGCTGCGGCAGGAGAAAGATCGCTCGTCTGATAAAGTGACAGTTTTGCATGGCGGACTGCAGGATCTGCGCGATCAAAAACACAAGCTGGAAGTTAAGAAGACAGAGCTGGATACCCGTAGACAGGGGCTTGATCGTGAACTGGAGACGATAAGAGAATCTGCTACCAGTTTAATTGGCAAGTCGGCACAGTTAAAAGCGCTTCTCCAGACAATGGAGCGTAAATACAGTGACTCTCAAGCCGTTGTTGTCGGCATTGAACGTTCCATCCGGCAGTTGGAAGGAGAGATTGATTCTACGCGCGAAGATATTGAACAGAAACGCCAGGAGTTGGAGTCTACCAAGCGTAAGGTAGTACAGCTGGAGACACATCGTGAGGTGGCTGGTGAAAGCGGGTACGGGCGTGCTGTCGAAGCTGTGCTTGCCTCTGGTATCGGCAGAGTACACGGTACTATAGGGCAGCTTGCCCAGGTGGATGATCGATATCAGCTTGCTCTTGAGATTGCCATTGGTGGCAGGCTGGCGCATCTTGTTGTCGATGATGATAGTGTTGCTCAAGAGTGCATCGATTTCTTGAAAAGGACACAGGGCGGACGGGCCACTTTTGTCCCGCTCAACAAAGTTGTAGCTCAGGCTCCTGGACTTCTTCCTAATAAGGCAGGTGTTGTCGATTTTGCCTACAACTTGATTGACTTCAATCCTAAATATGCAAAAGCTTTCCAGTATGCCTGCGGACAGACAATAGTTGTCGATAGTATGGATTCTGCTCGCAAGCTCATTAATCAGGCTCGCATGGTGACTCTCCAGGGTGAGCTTTTCGAAAAATCAGGCTCAATTACAGGTGGTACTGAGGGGCGATCCAAACTGCACTTCTCCAACAAGGGAGAGAGCGACCTGGGCGCACTCAAAGCTAAGGTCAAAGGAGTGACTGAAGATATCCGCTGGTTGCAGGATTCGCTTACTGAGCTGAGCAAAGCGCTGACCGATGAGCGTAAGAAACATACTGAGGCAGCTTCAGTGCAAGCGTCCAAGCAGGCAGAGCTTGATGCCAAGCGCAGAGAGTGCCAGGCTATCGACCACGACATTGATGATCAAAAACCACGCTTGAAGTCTAATGCCGACGAAATTGAAAGGATTGATCAAGAAGTTGTTCAGATAGGCGAAGAGCTCAAGACTCTGGGACAGCGGATTGATAACCTTCAAGATGAGCTTGGTGATATTACTGGAAGTGGCAACCGCAGTGAGATTGAGCGACTGATTGGCGAATCGGAAGAGCTGCGCGCTGATGTCGAGGCTGTAGAAAATAGCGCCAAGGACGTCCAGCGAGAGCTGGATAAGATTGAAACTGAAGAGCGTCTCGAGCAAAATACCAGAGATGGACTTGCTCTCCAGAGCGACGAGTTGAGCTGCGAGCTGGAAAAGCTCAATAGACAGTGCCCAGAGCATGAACGGACAATCAACGAGCTGAAAACAGCCATTTCGGCAGTTGAGAGCCAGATAACCAAGCTTTCCAGCCAGCTTAAAGAGCTGCAGGAAAGCAAGGACCAGATGCATGAGCAGATTACAGTTGCTGAAGTGAAGAAGACAAAAGTTGGTGAGGATGTTATACACCTCAGTAAGGAGCGTAATGAACGCAAGCTCAAACACTATGACCTGGAGAGGGATTTAAGCCAGCTCAAAGTTGATGTTGAAGAGATTTTGGCTGCCAACCCCGACTATGAGAAGCCTTCTCGCGGTACTGTTGAGCAGCTGAAGAGCCAGTCAGAACGTCTGGAAAAACGGATGCGCGCACTTGAGCCTGTTAATATGAAGGCTCTAGATGAGTACAACCAGACTGAAAATAGGCGTGCCGAGCTGGATGAGACACTCAATGTGCTCTCTGGTGAAAAAGAGTTGATTCTCCAGCGGATTCTCGGTTATGACGAGCTGAAGAAACGTACCTTCATGGAGACTTTTGAAGCGACAAACAAGAATTTCCAGGAGATCTTCGGCGATCTGTCGCATGGACACGGTCGACTGGAGCTGGATAATCCCGAGAATCCTTTTGCTGGCGGGCTGATTATTAGGGCTCAGCCTCGTGACAAGAAGATGCAACGGATTGAAGCTCTTTCTGGTGGCGAGAAATCACTCACTGCGTTGTCTTTTGTTTTTGCTTTTCAACGCTATGCCCCGGCTCCCTTTTATGCTTTTGATGAAGTTGATATGATGCTTGATGGAGCTAATGCAGAGCGACTTGCTCGCATGGTCCGTTCGCAGAGTGAAAGTGCTCAGTTTGTTGTTGTCAGTTTGCGCAGACCGATGATTGAAAATGCTGATCATGCCATCGGCGTTTCGCTGCGTCCGGACGGCTATTCACGTGTAGTGGGTATCCGGGAAATCCATTTGAGCGACGAGCAGGCTGCTGGAGCATAGGGGGCTAGTGCCAAGTGCCGGATGAGAGCCGAGAAGAGATAAGGACACCAGATCCTGCCCTGCCGGCTGAAGGAACAGCTGTCAAAGAAGGCGGAATTGAGATTCTTGTGGCGATGGCGGAGAAAGGGGAGATTGATCCTAAGGATATCGACATTATCGATGTTACCGACCGGTTTTTGCAGGCTATTGCAGCTGCCCCCAAGGAGAATTTACGCCAGAGCGGCAAGATACTGTTTCATGCTTCTGTTTTGCTACGTATGAAGGCAGAAGCCATGCTGTCCATTAGTAGTGAAGATGATAATTTTGCCATCGATGATTTTATGGAGTTTGACGAAAACGGCAGCCCGATTATCTATGATTCTCGCTTGCAGCCAGTAGCACGTCAGATTACTATTCAGGATCTCGAACGTGCTCTTGTACGTCGGGTTCACTCCAAACAGTTTCGCCAGCGTCGCGTTACTCTGGAACAGTTGATTGAAGCTTTGCGTGAAGCCGAGCGTATTGACGATGCTCGCCAGTCTAAAAGACGTGCGCCTAAAATAGATCTTGAAGGACAGCATGAGATAAACGATGTTGGTGATATCCTGGATCTGGCGCATGACGAGGATATAGAAGTAATCATCCAGAGAATTGAAGAGATCCTCTCTGGGTTTCTGACTGCAACTGATCTTGTTCCTCTTATAGAATTGATCCGGCTGCTTGGAGCCGGTGGCGATTGGGTCGACGCCTTCCTGGCTGTGCTCTTCCTCTCCAATGCCGGTAAAATACTGCTGGAGCAGGAGGAGTTTTACGGTCCGCTGTACATAACTCGCTCTGGTGCGGTGCCGACTGCGCCTTTAGAACCGGTTACAGCTTAGCGTAGGTTACTGGTGAAGCAAACGTGTTTATGAATTTAAAAGGCAAGATTGAGGCTGTGCTCTTTCTCACTGATAAGCCGATTCATGCTGCTGCAGTGGCACGTATAGTGAATACCGATGTGCAATTGGTCAGGAAGTGCCTGCTCGAGCTGATTCACGATTATGAAGAACGTGCTGGCGGCTTGGAGATTGCTCAGGACAACGGCTATATGATCCAGGTGAAAGACGAGTTTGCTGCCATAGTTGAAGAGTTCCTGCCGATGGATATGTCTGTGGCGCTCTTAAGAACTCTCTCTGCCATAGCAATTAAGCAGCCGGTGGTGCAATCGGAGATTGTAAGAGTGCGTGGTGCTGGCGCTTACGATCATATTAAAGAGCTGCTCAGCCGTGAGCTTGTCTTTAAGAAGGAGGAAGGTCGTTCGCCCACCCTGACAACCACCAGGAAGTTTCAGGAATATTTCCGACTGACAGGCGATGCTCGTGGGCTCCGACAAGATATAAAGAAGCAGGAAGCCAAACTAGCTGCATTGGCAGCCAGCACCGGCAGTGCGCAACTGGGGCTGCCTCTTCCTCACGTGCCTCACTTTGATGGAGAACCTGGCGTCGGTGTTTCAACCTCCAAGTTTGATGCTGCCATTGAGAAACTGCTTGATACTGCTATAGATGTTGTGTCTGGTGAAGCTGAGATGCCAGAAGGTGATCCGGAGGTTGCTACTGCCCAGGCAGCTGCTCGGCAGGGCAGCCAAGCTGCCGAGCAGCTGCCTGGGCAGGACTGGTGACATGGTGGTAAATGGAGTCTGGTCCATTTTAGTTGCTGCAGGTGTCGGGGCACGCCTTGCTGCTCAACTGGAAGGCAGACCGAAACAGTTTGTCCAACTTGGAGGGCGGGCTCTTTATCAGTGGTCATTACTTACACTGTGCCACCACAAAGAGATAGAACATACTGTAGTCATGACATTGCCAGAGATGGTTGAGCGTGTGCAGCAGGAGGTTGAAGATTTAGGTCTGTCAGATACCGTGGCTGTATGCGCCGGTGGAGCTAGCCGACAGGCAACAGTTAGACTGGGGCTGGAACAGATTAAACAGACCGGTCTGCCTGCTGAAATAGTGATTGTTCATGATGCTGCACGCCCTTTTATCACCGGTGACCTGATTGACGCAACGATACAGGCGGTGAGGAGATATGGAGCTTGTACAACTGCGACCCTGGCATCAGATACGGTGAAGATAGTAGAAGGTGAATTTGTTTCTCGGACGCTTGACAGGGATACGTTGGTGTTGGTGCAGACTCCGCAGGGGGCTAGATTTGACTATCTGGTAGCTGCTCATGAGCTTGGGAAAGGTCTGAACGCTCAGGCTACCGACGATGCAGCGCTTCTCGAAGCAGCCGGTTATCCGGTGGCTGTAGTGCGCGGATCTAAACTCAATTTGAAGATTACTGAGCCGGAGGATCTTTTCCTGGCGGAAGCAATGCTCAAATGAACTGCCAGTACAGCGTCAAAGCCGAATAAATGCTGTCGGCTCTTATCTCGTTTCCCTGTGTCGAATCTGATCATTCAGCTTCAAGGGAGTGTTGCTGTATTGCGTTGACGCTGATTGTGTGCTAGCCTTCCCACTGGCATAACGCCACCACCCAGGGTGCCGATTGGTGGCAATTGAGATTTGACTCTTGCCAATTGTCCTAAATTAACTAGAATGAGGGGTAGCTGGTGAACCTGTTTGGATGGCAGAAGGAAGTTATGACTCAAGACGATAAAGATACAGCTCAAGATAAATCCAGTTCGGTAGCAGGAAGGAGCTCCAAGCAGGAAGTTGACCTGTTCCCTGCACTCATTGATCGTAAGAATGTTCCTACGATGTCATCGCGGATAGTGCCTCAAGGTAGCGCTCCGCATATCTCTATGTTCAGCCCTGCTAACTTTGATGAGGCACTAGATATAGTGGATTGTTTGCGCACCAGATGCGCTGCCACCATATGTCTGGACAATATGCGCAAGGTGGATGCCAATCGACTAGTCGATTTTGTTTCTGGGGCTTCTGCTGCCATTGATGGTAATTTCCATAAAATGAGCGAGCAGGTATATCTTTTCTGCCCGAGCAATTTCAAGATTATTGCGACTGAGGGAGAGGAACGCAAAGTTTCTTCCGAACACAATCCGCTTGACTTCCTTTATAACGCGACAGTCTCTCCTGACAAGCTCGGCTTGAGCAATTTGTGGCCAAGGGGACAAGCTTAAAAAGATTTCATCCGACGTCTCTTCTGGGTTGTTCCCGACCCTCTTCAAGTTTTTTAACGGTTGCGCAGTCTAGCCGCTGCTATTATGTCCATACAGAGCGCGAAGCGGAAATTTCCCCGCCCAGTGCTTAGTTTCCTCCTTACCTAATCCACCACAACAAGTTCTTCCCTCCCAGGCTGATGCAGGAGGGAAGTTCTTTTTTACCCGGTATGCTATCCGACCCCAGATGATGCTTCTTGGCAAGTCCTGAAAAGCTAACCAAGCTGGCTAGTGACAGCTACTGAGAGTTGCTATACGGCTAAATTTCTCCTTGCCCACTGAGCTATTGCTTGGGCTGCCGCACGAGGCAAGCCGCCATCTACAGTAAGCTCAAAAGGATGTGCCTGTTCAATCTGGCTGCTGTAGAGCGGATCGTAATACTCCAGGAGAAGCGCTGCAACGGCGTGTGCCAGGTTGCCGGCAAGGAACATCTCTTGAATCTCCAGGACACGCTGCGTTCCCAGACGCTCTTTGAGTCCCAGGAGTTGCGCAATCGCCTGCTGGCGCTCATTGTCATTAAGAGCTCCTGCATAGTCGGCTATGATGCGAGCGCAGCGGGTCTCGATCTCTGATGTGACCAGCAGTCGCTGTCCAGTGCGAATCCATTGTATAGTGCAGTCCGGCAACGCCAGCTTGCCGATCTTACGGCTTTCAGCTTCCATAAATACAAGCTCATTGTCGAAGCTGCGCAATTGTTGCCATAAGGCTGCTTCAAAGTTCTTCTGAGTCGGCTGTGCCTCTAAACCCATGCCACCAAATGCCGAGCCCCGGTGGTTGGCTAGCTGCTCTAGATCGAGTACGGAGAAAGACAGAGCCCGTAGCTCTTGCAAAATAACTGTCTTGCCGACACCGGTCAGCCCGTGCAGAACTACTGGACGGAATCTGTAAGAGTTGTTCTGCAAGTCTGTGAGAACCTGCTTGCGCCAGGACTTGTAGCCTCCTGACAGGCGAAAACAGTCGATGCCGACTACACTTAACATAGAGGCGACTGCTTCGCTTCTCAAGCCGCCACGCCAGCAGTGGATAACAATAGCTTGACCGGTGGCTCTTAAAGTGACAATGGTCTCTATAATCTCAGGAATTTTGGGGGCAATGATACCCAGAGCTTGCCGGCGTGCGACAAGCTCTCCTTGTTGTGCATAGATAGTGCCTACCGTGGCACGCTCTTCATTTGAAAGGAGTGGAATGTTGATTGCTCCGACAATGTTTTCAGCAGCATGCTCGCCAGGCGACCGCACATCGACAATGAGCGGTCGCCTCAAGTTGTTTAGCTGGGCAGCTGTAATCTCACGCCACGTCATAAGGGCGTCATTCTCTTGGCGGCTTGGGCTGGCAGTGCTGCTTATCCTTCGTTGGAGCGAGTGATACTGTTTGTAGTATCACCTGCACTAGCGGGCGTGATTTCATCTCTTCGATAAAAAATGCTACAAGCGCCTGTTTTAGATATGCTCGCGGCTCAATGCATGTCTTCTTGTATTGTGCCAGCAGTTTGACAACTTTCTCTTTCAGACATAAAGAGAACTCCTCTGGCACCATTCCGCGTGGCAAGATTAACCCTTTCATTGTAATGTCAGGACCTGCCATAATTTTACTTTCTTGATCAAGAGTAACTGCCACTGTGACCATGCCGTCCTCGGCAAGATGACGCCGTTGCTCGACTATGTGATCATCAATCTCCCACTCGCGAGAAGAATCGACAAGGACAGCACCGGCTTGCACAGGATCCAGCTTCTGTGCCTGGTCTTTTGTCAGCTCTAAAACATCGCCGTTCTCAAGCAAAAAAATATTTTCCTGACTGACACCACATTCAGCTGCCAGCGCTGCATGCTGGACCAGCATGCGGTATTCGCCATGAACAGGCATGAAGACCCGGGGACGGCAGAGGTTGATCATTAATTTTTGCTCTTCGCGGCAGCCATGTCCGGATACGTGCACGCCGGCGTCGCGGCCGTATATGACCTCAGCTCCGCGCACTGACAGAGCGTTTATTGTGTTGGCTATAGAGCGCTCATTACCTGGAATAGGGGTTGCTGAGACTATGACAGTATCGCCAGAAACAATCTTGATCTGCTTATGTTCGTTGTTGGCTATGCGAGTTAGCGCTGAAAGCGGTTCTCCCTGGCTTCCGGTCGTGAGGATTACCACTTTGTCGGCAGGCAGTTGAGAGATCTCATCCGCCTGTATTATGAGACCGTCAGGATAGGTCATATAGCCCAGCTCGCGTGCAATGCCTGCGAGATTCAACATTGAGCGCCCTAATACAGTAACTTTGCGCTCGTATTTCATAGCAGCGTTGAGAACTTGTCTTATCCTGTGGACATTGCTGGCAAATGTGGTGACAATTATGCGCCGGCGAGCATTGGCAAAAATCTCGTCCAGTTTGGCCCACACAGTACGTTCTGAAGGTGTGAATCCTGGGCGCTCGACGTTGGTGCTGTCGCTCATGAGAAGTAGTATGCCTTCTTCAGCAGCAGCAGTCAGACTGGCTATATCAAACTGCTCGCCGTCAACTGGTGTAAAATCGAACTTGAAGTCACCGGTGTGCACCACTTTACCCAGTGGAGTGCTTATGATAAGGCTGTATGAGTCAGCGATTGAGTGAGTGCAGCGGATGAATTTGACTGTGAAACAGCCGATTTTCACCTCCTGTCTTGGTCGTACCTTGCGCATCACTGAACGATCTGCAAGCCCGACTTCGCGCAGTTTTCCTTCCAGGAGTCCGAGCGCCAGAGCCGGCCCGTATATAACTGGAATTGAGAGATGGCGCAATAAGAACGGGACGCCGCCTATATGATCTTCATGCCCATGAGTAATGACAAGCCCCTTGATTCTCTCCTGATTCTCAATCAGGAAGCTATAGTCTGGCAGCACCAGGTCCACGCCGAGCATGTCTTCAGAAGGGAATGCCAGCCCAGCATCAACGAGAAGCATGTCTGCTCCGCAGCTGAGCACCATTGTGTTTTTGCCGATTTCGCCTAAACCGCCTAGTGGGATTACCTTAAGAGTAGTACCATCAGGAGAGGCTTGAGGCTCTTCGGTCAGTCTTGTTCTTGTTTTTGCAGCTGGCTGAATGCTGTCAGAATCCACAACGCTCTCCTTCAGTCAGTTCTTATTGTTGAGGCATTCATAGTGCAGTGACTGTCAGTGGGAAGTCATGACAAAGGATGTCCATCGCTTCTTTCTGCTTTCCTGTCAGCGGCACTAGTGGTAGCCTCAGGTGAGCTTTGCACAACCCAAGTTTAGCGAGTCCGTACTTGACGCAGGTGGGGTTTGGCGCTGTAAACAATCCTTTGAAGAGTGGCAGATATTTGTAATGTAAACGTCTGGCATCTTCAGTACGCCCGGCAAAGAAAGCTTTGACCATCTCCTGGATAGCCTGACCGGCAAGATGGCTGGCCACACTCACCACACCACACGCACCAATTGAGAGAAATGGCAGAGTCAAAAAATCATCGCCTGAATAAATGCGGAAATCTTCACGGGCGTATGCGGCTATGTCGGCTGCTTGTTCTGTGCTGTTAGTAGAGTCTTTGAGTGCATGAATAGTGTGCGCGCGTCTGGTTAGCTCAAGCATTGTCTCTGCCGTAATATTTATTCCTGTGCGTCCGGGAATATTGTATACAAAGATAGGCAAGCGTGTTGCATGTGAGACCTGCTCAAAGTGTGTCATGATTCCATCGGCACTGGGCTTGTTGTAGTATGGTGCCACCACGAGAAGTCCGTCAGCTCCGTCAGCTTCAGCGTCCTGGCAGGACTTAATTGTTTTGGCAGTGCTGTTTGATCCTGTTCCCATTATTATTTTGGCGCGACCAGCAGCTCTGGACTTCACTGCCTTAAGCAGCTCTTTCTTTTCATACCCTTCTAAAGTAGGGCTCTCGCCAGTTGTGCCTGCTACCACAATTGATTCAGTACCTGTTGCAATCAGGTGCTCGACTATACGATCGACGGCTGGGAAATCAATCTCCAGATCATCATCAAAAGGGGTTACCATTGCCGTTATTACGCGTCCAAACAACGAAGCTTCAGTGCCAATCACGGGAGTTCTCCTTTATTCATGAAGCGCTTGGGCAGCTCTAGCTGCTGTCGCGCGTACCGAGACGTGTGAAATTAGATCTGGAATGCTCAAATGAGGTTGCCTTGTCACAGTTGTCAGCTGCCCTCCTGCTGTGCGGTTGCGGTTTTTCGCTTGAGAAGATCATGGCTGGTCAGGTATTCAGCGATACGCACCGCATTTAGTGCTGCCCCGATCCTGAGGTTGTCAGCGACCACCCACATATTCAAACCAGTATCCGAGGAGGTATCCCGCCGGATCCGTCCGACAAAGACAGGATCTTCCCCGGCTGCATCAACAGGTGTCGGATAGCATGAATCTTCCGGCTTGTCACAGATTTCAATAGCAGGGCTGTCGGCAAGAATTTCACGCGCTTGTGCTGGACTCAACGGCCGTTGCAGATCTATTGTGAGTGATTCGCTGTGGCTTATTACCACAGGGACTCTGACGGCTGTACAGGTAATTGGCAGATCTGGAATCTCCAACATTTTTCTTGATTCGTTGACGACCTTCATCTCTTCTTTTGTATAACCATTATCCAGAAATTTGTCTATATGAGGTATGAGATTAAAAGCGATCTGGCGCTGGAAAACTTGTGGCTTGTACTCTTCGTTATTCAGAACAGCGCGCGTTTGTAGCTCCAGTTCGTCCATTGCCTCTTTACCAGCGCCACTGACCGATTGGTAAGTGGAGACAATTACCCTCTTGAGTCCAGCGGCATCATGCAAAGGTTTTAGAACCACAACCAGCTGTGCTGTCGAACAGTTAGGGTTGGCAATGATCCCTTTGTGCTGGTGGAGAGCATGGGCGTTCACTTCCGGTACTACCAGCGGTACCTCAGGATCCATGCGATATGCGTTGGTGTTATCTATGACAACAGCTCCTTGCGCAACTGCTATCGGCACCCACTGCATACTTATAGCTTCTCCGGCCGACGATAAGACTATGTCTACATCTTTGAAGGCTGCCTCTGACGGTTCTTGCACCTGATAAGACTTATCCTTGAACGTCACCGACGCATCTTTTGAACGAGCACTTGCTAAAAGAGTGAGCTTTGCGACTGGAAAATCTCGTTGTTCGAGCACTTTGAGCAACTCCTGCCCAACTCTTCCGGTGGCTCCCAAAATTGCTACGTTGACTTGTGTCCTGGACATTCGTTGAGTTCTCCTCCCTGAGGTGCTTTTAGTAGTTGATGTGCCATGAACGGCAGCTAGCTTGATTAGTTTGCAGAGAAGCTACTGCTGTAGTGGCAGCAACTTATCGAGTCCGATAACCATGTGGTCGAGGCTGGTGATTGTCTTAAGCGCCAGCAAAATGCCTTTTAGAAAACAACTTGTGTTATAGCTGTCATGGCGGATGGTGAGCAGTTCACCTTCCGAACCGAAGATGACCTCCTGATGAGATATGGGACCGGGAAGGCGTAATGAGTGGACCCGGATTCCTGAGCGGCTCTGGGCGCCCCGTGCCCCTTCGATGAGCTCATGTTCCTGCACTTCAGCACAATTAAATGTGGTGCCTGTCGATGCCAGTTGAGCAATTGTGTGCATTGCTGTGCCTGACGGTGCATCAACTTTCTTTTTGTGATGCATCTCCACGATCTCTACATTGGAGAAGAGCCTGCCTGCCTGTCTGGCAAACTCCATCATGAGAACAGCACCGATAGAAAAGTTTGGAACAATTATCCCGCCTAACTTCTTGGCTGCAGCCAGGTCGCAGAGCTCTCTGTGTTGCTGCTCGCCTAATCCTGACGTGCCTATAACTGGTGAAATCTTGTGCTCAATAGCTAGCTTGGCGTGGGTGAATGCGGCTTCGGCGGCAGTGAAATCCAGATAGACGTCAGGGTCGACCCTGGTGATTATCTGTTGAAATCCATCCTTGTCAAGCGCGACGTCTGTTGCACTGCCTCCATTCTCAACCTGCCCGTGAGAGCAGCAAGCTTGTTGCCTACATGCCGCTTGTTGAGCCTGCCTGGCTGGATCTGTTCCATTGAGCAGGCTGGCAACTTCTGCCCCTATGTATGCTTGTCCTGCTTTATCGAAGGCTCCGACTATTTCAAGCTCGCTATCTGCCAGGATTGCCGCAGCAGAGGCACGCCCCATCTTGCCGTGGATCCCGCCTATGACGACTCGAATTCTCGCACCCATCCTGTTTGTCCTTTTAGTGGCACATATTTTGGCGGATGTCAAAGACCGCCTGAGATATATAGATGAGAAAGTATAGCTCTGAACCTGTTGTTGAGGTTAAGAGTGTTATGCATTAAGCCTCTTTCTGAAACACTAGCAAATACTTAGCTTTCAAATTGCGTTTCGCAGGAGGCAGCAGTTGCAAAGGCCAACCGTCCGGTAGAGCCAAATCCGCCGGCGCCGCGTTGGTCAGGCAGGCTTAGCTCGGCGCACTCTATGACCTCAACCTGGGGAACTGGCATGACGACAAGTTGAGCGATGCGCTCACCGGGCTCAAATCTATAAGGCAGTTGTCCAAGATTGATGACAAGTACCTTGACCTCGCCTCGATAGTCCGAGTCGACAGTACCGACACAGTTTGTTAGTGTAACGCCTGCCTTGGCAGCCAGTCCGGAACGAGGTCGGATCTGCCCTTCGTAGCCTGCAGGTATTTCGAGCACAATGCCGGTTGGTATAGCTGTGCGCCTGCCAGGGTCAAGCGTAAGCTGCTCAGATATTGCTGCAGTGAGATCGAGCCCTGCGCTACCGCTTGTTGCATAGCGTGGTAGATCCCGGCAGTGAGCTAGCCGCTTTACTTTTAGCTGTATTACTTCCACGGCATCCTCCTGGTTATTCCGCTGTTTAGCAAGACAATTCGTAGTCATCCTGGAGCTGCGAGCCCGGACCGACAACTACAAGCGACAATTTCTCTGTCTTGAGTAGATCGTTGGCTAGTTGCTTGACTTCGCTAGCAGTCACTTTCTCGATATCGCGGCAAATCTCTTCTACTTCCAACTGCTTGCCGAAGAAGAGCTCTCCGTAGGCGTTGCGGCTGGCCCGATTACGCATAGATTCTAGTCCGAGAAGCAGATCGCTTTTCAGTTGTGCCTTAGCCCGGTTGATCTCTCGTTCTGTCAGTCCCTCCGCCTTAACGCGCCGGAACTCTTCCATAACGAGCTCAAGAACAGACTTGACCTTCCCTGGTCCGGTGCCGGCATAGACGCCAAAAAGCCCGCAGTGGCTGTGACTTGCTTTATAAGTATTAATTGTGTAAACCAGCCCACGCTTTTCACGCACCTCCTGAAATAGACGTGACGACATATTGCCGCCCAGCCCTAAATCAAGTATGGCCAGCTGATAACGTCTGTCATCTATCACGCCCATTCCTTCAGTGGCAATGGCTACGTGCGCCTGCTCTATGTCCTTGTCTTTGATGATCTTGCAAGGGTACAAAGTGGGGTCTGGCAAAGATTTCTTGGGTAAGCCAGACTTGATTGCACCCAGCTCTCGAGCAAGTGTATCGATAGCTGCTTTTTCGTCAAACTTACCAGCTATGGATACGATCATATTCTTGGGTCGATAAAAGTTATTGACATGATTTTTGAGCATCTCGCTGTTTATCCCGGCGACGCTCGCTGCTGTGCCTGTTATCGGGCGGCCAAGCGGGTGAGATTGCCAGATGTTGAACAGTAAGATCTCCTGACAAAGGTCTTCAGGATCGTCCTCGTACATGCGGATCTCTTCAAGGATAACTTCACGCTCGAGGTCAAGATCTTGAGAATCAATGCGAGCGTTCTTAAGCATGTCAACTAGAAGATCAATGGCGACAGGCAACTGGTCGCCCATGATACGGGCGTAATAACAGGTGTTTTCCTTGCTGGTGGCAGCGCCCAGGCTGCCTCCTACGTCTTCTATCTCTTGAGCAATCTCTGCTGCGCTACGCTTTGCAGTGCCTTTGAAAAGCATATGCTCAAGGCAGTGCGAGACGCCGTTGTCTTTCTCGTTTTCATCTTGAGAGCCTACGTCGACCCAGATGCCCATAGAGGCAGAATAAACTTCATCGACAGTTTCAGTCAGTATTTTGGCTCCGTTAGGCAAAACAGTTTTATTGAGCATTGTGCCAGCTCTCCATTGCCTGTGAACTCTGTGAGCAATAAGCCGCCAGGCAGGCAAGCGCTCCTACCTCTTTTGGCTGCGACAATACACTTTTACGCCAAGACATCCTGTTTCCTTCGGTTGCACGCCCAAAACGCAGCAGCCTGTTTGTCAGTTTTTCTCGGCTAATTCTAACACTGGCAGAGCAGCTAAAACAAAAACGCTGCCTGAATTGCTTCGCGGCAGTGCTCTTGCTACTGTCTGGCTGCCGGCTGCCATACCCGCTGAGTATTTCCTCACGCTTCAGCCAGTCCTTCACGTTGGGCGGGCTCGCTTCCTGTCGTTTCCTGTCAGCGCCGACCTGTCGTCTCCGAACGGACCCTCGGCTTAAAGCAGTGTCTTCGCTCCACTGCTCACCGTTTTATATCTACTGTATGACAAGTGTATGTGTGAAAATGGTCCGTTGGATATAAAACGGTGCTCCTCGACAGTGGTTTTGGCGATGCACTGTGTTATCTCCTGACGAGAAATTATTTTGAGATTAACCTGTCAGGAGGGACTGTTAGTTTGCGAGTCTCAACAAATAATTATTGTCCTGGTGCTGGTAACTGTTCAATTCAAAGGGAATGTTTGCTGAGTGTTGCATCTCTTGCAAACTACACCCGATCTGTCATGCATAACAGTTCAGCGCAAGGGCTGGACACAACTGCTCCTCAAAGTGGATAATAGTGACCTGCCACATGCCGACGTAGCTCAGTGGTAGAGCAGCGGTTTCGTAAACCGCAGGTCGTGGGTTCAAATCCCACTGTCGGCTAAGTATGAAGAAACAAAACCCAAAAACGGTATCCTGGTCAGCCTTTATGCGCCAGGGCAATTTGCAATTATTGTGCCTGTGGACAGTTTTGTGGACACCCTGAGTTGCCAGCGGGAACTTTGAAGGTGTTTTCCAGGATTCTCTCATTCTCTTTCGACGCACTCTTAATGAATCGTGCGTAGTGGCGGAAGAATGTTTGCAGATTGGAATGCCCCATTACCCTGCTGATCCATGCGGGTTCTGCTCCTGCCTGCAAACACAGAGACGCAAATGTGTGGCGCAGTTGATATGACGGACGATGTCTCATGCCAGACTTCTTCAGCGCTGCGGCCCATGTTGGAAACCGTTGCACGAAGTACACCCTTGAGTTGAGTGCTCACGCGCGGGAAGATGGGCTAGTCTCAGTTCATTAGGTTGGCTGAAAGTGGTTTTGTCTTTGAGCCAACCAGCGGTCCGGAAGGAAGTCGTCAATTTGAG
>CAILLX010000017.1 GCA_903835185.1 uncultured bacterium
CAAATTGACGACTTCCTTCCGGACCGCTGGTTGGCTCAAAGACAAAACCACTTTCAGCCAACCTAATGAACTGAGACTAGCCCATCTTCCCGCGCGTGAGCACTCAACTCAAGGGTGTACTTCGTGCAACGGTTTCGATGCACCGTTTCCTGTCTCTACGTAACAGAGTCATGTCTAGGTCATGCCGTGGACGGG
This sequence comes from uncultured bacterium, assembly GCA_903835185.1. Classification (GTDB taxonomy): domain Bacteria; phylum Cyanobacteriota; class Vampirovibrionia; order Obscuribacterales; family Obscuribacteraceae; genus CAILLX01. The sequence continues at coordinate 196 of CAILLX010000017.1, forward strand.
TTGGATACGGAGTGGTTTTATTGCTATGTGCAACAGGCTTCTCTACACGGAAATCACTGAGATTGCTTATATGAGCCTTTATTGCCTTGTATATGGGCGACAATCGCTGCGTTCCTCAACAACAACAGTCCCAGATGTCTGGCTCTAGGGTCGGTGGATTGAGCCAACTGACGCAACGCTCTAACGTTTGAGATGGCTGAGATGAGCGAGAAATCAGCAGTGAACGCTGTTAGTCCACCACCCATGTCGTGTTTCTGCTCTCTCCTGTACGCAATGAGCTTGCCAGGGTGGATCGCATCAAACACTGGGTTCTGCAATTTTGTAAGCAGTACCATCATGCCGGGAGTTGTCCTAATTATGTTCTTGTTGGACTCGACAAAGACATCATTTCCGCGCGCGTCAGCAAGATCATAGACACATAGCCCTTCTGCTGTGTTCATCACAAAAACAATTGCGCCTTGTGCAATATGGATGTTGCCAAACTCTGTTTTAACAACCAGGTCTGCCTCTGGAGCGAGAACGATATTGCCTCCCATGAGAGTAACAACGTCATTCACCAGTTCTATGTGGGCAAAGTTGTCACTGTTGATTTGCGCAACCACCGCTGGAGTAAATTGGCTGGACGCGAACAAAGCGCTTAGTATGCTGCCCAAGAGCGCTGATTTAGGATTGCCTATAAGCGGTATCACATATTGGGCTGTGGACGCTCCTACAGGTGGTGTCAGGTCTGTTGCAACTCTCACCACACCATCAAGATATGACATATTTGGCAATGGAACAATCAAAGTTAGCCCAGACCCGCTGCCAGATGGTGTCACGACCGGGGTTGGAGTTGGAGTTGGAACCGGAATGGGGCTGCTCACTTGCATTACACCAGCTGTAATAGTTTGCCCGTCAATGGAAATATTCCCTAGTGTTACATTGCCTGGCGGATTTATTGTCACAAATGGTCCAACCATATTCAGTGTCACATAATCCAGGTTGCCAAATTTGGCATAACCACCGGAAGTAATGACTCCACTGCCTGAGACACTGAGGTTGAGCGCGGAACCACAATTGAAGCCAATGATGGAGTCATCAAATCGCGCATTTGTGACTTTTGACTCAATTGTTCCGTTGTTCACAAAAGTGAGTTGCCCATTCCAGTCAGGAGAGCTAAACAAAACCCCACCAGTGGTGCCTGTGGTGCCGTTAGCTTGGACTCGAGCGCCTGAATTTAGAGTTATTGTGCTGGCATACAACTCAACATAACCCGCATTGGTGCCAGAAGCTGTAATTGACGCACCCGTATCTACTGTTATGCCCGCTGCGCCACTGCTGTCAGGGCTGGATTCTACACAAAAATCTCCGCTATCGCCGACCGAGTTGGCACCCTCAAGGTACACTGGACCGATATTTAAAATATAAACGTAACCATTGTTAGCAACTGCATGCACTTGGATAGGCATACCTGCCGATCCACTGGTTGTTACTATACCAATATCATTGTCATCACTGCCATATCCCAAGGAAGCAACATTTATGGTGCCCGCTATGAAGGCTGGCGTATGAGATTTAGAATAAATGCTTCCATCACCTGTTCCAGCCGACATAGCAGTCAAGTTAATAATGCCGGTTGTGCCTGCATTTATTGACGTACCACTTCCAGTAATTGCTATTGCTCCCGTAATATTGACATTTTGTGCGCATAAGCTGCACGCAGCCACAGTCTGCAGCGAAATGGCTCCAGTCGCACCGGTGCTTAGCGTGGCATTATCATTAAAGTTTATGCCTGCTGTCATGCTCTGCGTGATAAAGGGCTGAAAAGTTGGTATCACAAAAGCCGCCGTCGTCAACATTATTGTCCCTGAAGTGCATGTCACTGACGCACCTGTGCCCACAGTTATAGCCGCCGCACCACTGGCATCTGGTACAGTGGATAAGCTATAAGTTTTGGCATAGCCGGCTGAATTTGGAACCATAGAATTCATCAAAAGCACACCTCCTGTGCTTACAACAGTCACATTATCGTAGGAACAATTTGCCAACAACTGGGTAGCGGTTCCAGCAATACCACTACTCACCCCGACTGATATAGCATTGCCACCGGATCCAGCACCCCTGGAATTCAAACTAATCTGGGTTGCAAACAAAGTTGGTGAAGTAAGTGCTCCAACTTGCTCAATTACCCCAGATCCTGTCCCAAAAGATGAAGAATTCAATCCAATATCACCACTGCTGATTCTAACTTGATCGCCAATGCTTACCACTCCTGAAACATTCTGGTTGTGTGCTCCCTGACCACAGTTTGCTGTTGATATGGTAATGGAGCTGGAGCCATTTAGCACAACCCCAAGATTGAGAGTAATGTTGCCATTTACTTGAGTTGCAGAAGTCTGTGGTTGATACGCTGCATTGAGAGAAATAGCTCCATCCAAAGATGCATTTAAAACAGAACCCTGATTGAGAGTAATATTTGCATCTACCTTGCTCGCACCGGAGTCCCCTGCACCAGCATTGAAATCAATCTGACCACTCGGTACAGTCACCGAAGCCCCTGCAGTGAGAGTAATGTTGGCTGAGCCCTGAGCATCCGGTATCGTCTGTAAGAAAAAGGTTTTGCTGGAACCTGCGGAATTTGCTCCATCCAGAATTACAGAACCAGTATTGCTGATATTAACATTATCCTGAGTGGACACAGCTGTAAGATGGGCTGCCTGCCCAGCAATTCCGCTGGTTGTGTTTATAGAATAATTCTGCCCAATGTCACCACCGTTTATTGACTTCAGCACAATCACTGGACTTTGAATCACGCTGGTGCTATCTGCCGCTTGTATACCACCAGTTCCGGCATTATTTGTCATGCTGATAGATTGATTTGCACCAAGAGTAAACCCTGAACCTATCGATGTTCCTGCGTTGCTATATGTAGCTACAGCAGTGCCATCGAGATTGAGAACAGCGCTGACACCACTAGATCCAGATTGGAAGTACAGTGACCCCGTACCATCACTTGCTGGCTTTATTATAATACCGGCACCAGTGCCACCATAATTCACAGACACTGTCGCTTGCATCGGGTTTGTCCCCGCAACCGGCTCAACACCAATGTTAGGCGCGATCATCACCAACATTCCAGCAACGCTCAAATTAGTTCCGTCCTGCAGAAACATTTCATCAGCCGATTGAAGAGTAACAATACCAGACGGCGCATTAAGGCTGCCTGTTCCTGCTATTGCCAGGTCACCACCACCAACACTGGCACCAGAAATGGCTAAAGCATTAGAGGACTGAATCACACCATTACAAGCGAGCCAATTAGTAGACAGTGTGACAGCCCCGAGACCAATCACAGGAACAGCTCCATTGTCAGTACCACTGCCGACAGTTATAGAATAAGAATTCAAAGCAATTGCGCTGGCAACTATTGGCCCAGCGATAGCCATACTGATTCCAAACAGCAGAGTCAAAGAGAAATCACCGTTTCGTGCGATGCCAGAATTGACTGTTACGGTTCCAAATTGAATACTATTGTCGTTAATGCAAACATCCGCGCCAGCGATAGCATACAACGAAGCAGCAGCCACAGTCATGGCGCTATTTAACGACCCAATACTTCCGCCTGGAGCAATAAGGTTTATTGCTCCACTGTGTGTAGGATCAATAGCATAAATCGTCGAGTTGCTGCTTGTGATTGATCCACCGGAAAGAGCTGTCATGTTAACGCCAATAACCGGCGCACTTGAGCTGCTCGGATCGTTTATATTTCCACTCAAAGTTATTCCAGTGGAACCAGCGCTTACTATTGTTTCTGTGTAAGCAGAACCAGAAGATGCTAACTCGGTCACTGTAAGTCCGCCTAGATAGATGTTTCCAGAGGAAACAATTGGAACTATCAACCGCCTATCTCCATCCACGTCAAGCGTTAGGTTCACCGGTATTACAGCAGTTCCAATTGAAGAATAAAAGCCTGGCTGAATATTGACCCCAGAATAACTGTTTACATACTTGACACTAATAATACTATCGCGAGTAATTGAGCTTGAGCCGGTGTTATAAAACAAATACGGGTTTGGTGTAGCGGTACCACTTTGACTGCTGTAGGTAGTGTACTGAATTGCGCCACTTGAGCTGGATGATGGACCAATTCCATTATTGCTGCTGCTACCCGAATTGGCACCTAGAAAAATATAACCACCCTGGCTACCAGGGGCTGCGCTTACATCAAGCCGCCCCAATGTCACTGCGCCTGCACTGCTGCTGCTCCCAGAAGACACAAAAATATTTCCAGCGTAGTGGCTGCTGCTTGTACTTGCTGTATAAGTAGATAACCCATTGCATGATATGACGTCACCAGATACCAATGCTATAGAACCACCGTTCCCTAAATCCGACCTGGGTTCCGTTGAAACCGAGCTGGAATTTATAGTACGTAGAACCGTAATTGTTCCACCAGCAACAATATTTACAAAACCTCCACCAGCGATTCCCGAAGTGTCAATTGCTGCACTGTTAGTGCCCGCACAATCAGTGCAAATGGATATGTTTTGTCCTGCAATGATCATCACTGAGCCAGCATTTGCATCCCGCGAGCTTGTAAATACAGAATTATGAACGTCTATGTCGGTTCCAGCAACCAATTTCACGGCGCCACCATTTGAAGTACCGCTACCACTAAATGTGAGTATGCCCATCCCCAGAAGCTGATCCAGAACAGTTATCGAAGTACCAGCAACTAACGTAACAGCACCACTGTTTCCTCCACTCGTCCCTGTACTCGTATAAATGCTACCTACCGCAATGGAGGTCCCTGCAGTCATTGTAACTACACCCCCATTACCGCTGAAAGCGTAACTTGAAACATTGTCAACCGAAATAGACTGCCCCGCAGTGATGGTTATAGCACCAGCATTGCCCCAGCCCCCAGTAGATTCGATACCTCTGCCGCCCGTAGCTCCACCATCAAAAGCAACAAAGCCAGTTGCAGTCAGAGTCACAACGCCACCATTTCTGAGCTGACTAGATGAATCTATTCCTCCTAATGAAATGTTTCCATGCGTGGCTTCTGCGCCTATCGCCGTTAGAGTTACCGCGCCGGCATTACCTTTGATAGCACTTGCGTTGATACCATCGTTGTTAATATCCCCGTTGTTGGCAATTATTGTCACTGTGCCACCCTTTCCGCCGTCATTTCCACGGCTATAAGTCTCAATTTCACTAGTCGAGACAAATGTGCCGGCACAAACCGTAACCGCTCCACCATTGCCATTGTTGGCGCTATAAGCTTCAATGTCCCCAGCAACAGATATATAAGAGCCAGCCGTTAACGTTACCGCTCCACCATTGCCATTGTCGGTGCTATAAGAGTTAATTTCTCCAGCAATAGACATAGCAGATCCTGCAGTTAACGTCACTGCTCCACCATTGCCGCTCCCGCTAACAGTGTAAATGGAACCATTAGTTCCACTGACAATGGATATTGATCCTCCAGCAATAACTGTTACAGCTCCACCGTTAATACCCCTATGCTCATAAGCGTGAGTATCAATCACGCCGACAGTGACATTTTGTCCGGCAGTCATTACCACTGCTCCGCTGTTTCCACCGCCACATGTTTCAATGCTCCCATTTACAGCAATTCCACCGCTAGGTGCACTCACTGTGATCGCGCCACCATTACCAGAATTGGAGCTTGAATCTATATAGCCATGTGTGTTGTTTATATTGACAGACGCTAGTCCAGCTATCAGAGTCACGGCGCCCCCATTACCATCACCGCCGCTGTGCGTACTAATATAATTGCTGTCGCCGACAATATTTAGCGACGTACCCGCGGCGATAGATACCGACCCGGCATTGTGATAGCTGGAAGCATCTATAGAATCGTATATGGTGGTAGCACCGCCTGCGGAAATGTAGACTGAACCACCATAACCAAAGCCAGCGGATGTTTTAACTTTATGCGTTGTGCCAGCGACGGTAATGTCCGTGCCAGATGTCAGAGTCACGCCACCACCATGGCTCCCATTTGCAAGAGACGAATATGTATTAATGTCACCAGTGGATATGGATGTTCCTGCAGAAACTGTTATCGCGCCACCGTATCCATTGCTGGTTGAATGTGTATCCATATCCCCCACTGACACAGAAGTTCCAGCATTCAACATGACAGCGCCACCATTTCCACTGTAGTTGTTGTTATAGGTAGAAATCGCGAAGTTATTGCTGCCATTTGACACAGCAATAGATGTACCGGCGGTCAAAGTAACAGTGCCACCGTTGGTGTACAAAGAACTTGTATCTATTCCGTTGGCTGCAATAGATGTCCCCGCAATCAAAGTGACAGCACCACCGTTATTCCCAGTGCTAATTAATCCTTGTGCTGAAATGGCCCCGGCCGCGATGAGCATGATGGAACCTGCCCCACCACCAATAATAGTCACATTTCCCGTAGCTGTTATACTTGCCGGAGAATACACATAAAAATCACTGCCAATTGACGCAGAAGTAATTGCTCCTCCATATATAAGATACGCGCCGGCACCAGGCAGTGTAGACACAGACAAACTGGTAGCAACAACCTGCACAGGCGAACACCAAGACCCAATTCCGCCTCCCATTCCAATGTGAGTCAAATAAATCGTACTTCCAACCAGTGGAGTTGGAGCAATCATGAATTCTGGGAATGTAAGGCTAAACATTCCACCTTGGGCACCGGCAACACCAACATCAACACTCAGTGTGCAGTTGATGTCAGACACACTCTTATTGTCTAATACATATATATTACCAGGACCTGCCCCAGCACCAGTTGCAATAAGAGACAGATGATTGGCATCTGTATAAACCCACCACCCAGTTGAACCAATATTGCCGGCGGTGGAATAGAGTCCAAGTGAATTGGCATGCACAGTACCACCATTATTACTAATTGATCCGCCGTTCAAAGCAGACATCACAACACTACGAGCAAACGAACCATCATAAATGTTTCCTATGTCAGCGTTCATCGTAATCCCGGTAGTGCCACGGCTTACAATCGGCAAAGTGTAACCAACGCCAACCCGCAACGCCTGCCTTGTGTTGCTCACAGACAGCGTACCCAGATAAATATCGCCTGATGTCACCACCGGCACAATCACCCGGCTGTCCCCGTCCACGTCAAGCGTAAGGTTCACCGGTGTTACAACGGTTCCAATTGAAGAATAAAAGCCAGGCTGAATATTGACCCCAGAAGAACTGTTTACATAATTGACCCTGATAGGACTATTGCCAGTGATTGAGCTGGACCCAGTGTTATAAAACAAATACGGGTGTGGTGTAGTGGTGCCAGTTCGCTTGCTTGAAGTAGAGTACTGAATTGCTCCGCTTGAGCTGGCTGATGGACCGATTCCATTATCAGTTGCACTGGCTCCAGAGTTAGCACCTAGAAATATGTAGCCAACCTGGCTGCCAGATGCTGCACTTACATCAAGGCTACCCAGTTTAACCGCGCCATCGCTGCTGCTGCCAGATGACACAAAAATGTTGCCAGAAAAGTTGTTTGCGTTAGTACTAGCAGTGAAAGCTAAAATACTATTGACTGAAATAGTATCACCAGCAACCAGTGTGACAGAACCACCATTAGAGTAGCTAGAGTATGTGTAGATACTGCCACTAGCATTAATTTGCCCACCAGCAACAACTACTACATTGCCTCCGCTGTCACCACTTTCAGTTGTGATTGCTACTTTGCCATTACCAATATTAACATTTCCACCAGCAATTAACGTAACATCCCCACCATCACCACCAACATAGTCGGTATTGATCTCGCCAGCTGAAATGTTTGCTTGAGCCACCATTAACACATTGCCACTGGCAGCACCATACCCACATGTAACGACAGAATCACCCTTCCACCTACCAGTACTACTGCTCAGGGCAATATAGGTTCCAGCAGACAGATTCACTGCACCGCCATTGCCACCAAAAGTTGCATCAGTCTCAATCAAACCACTAGAAATATATGTTTGAGCCACAATTGCTACAGCTCCACCGGCTCCTGCACCATTGCTTGCAGCATTAACGTTCCCGTTGATACTAACAAATCCATTGCCCGGCGCTCCCGAAGCAACGAGGCAAACATTACCGCCAGAGGACCCTGCGGTGTTAATAGCATCATTGGCGTAAGTAGAGTTTGTAAATCCAGAACCACTGTAATAACCCTGCACCGACTGACTTACACTAACACTGCCTGCTGAAATCGCTACAGCCCCGCCGTTACCGCCAGAGCCACCGCTGTAACCGTATACCGAGCCACTACCCGACTGACCAACATTACCACCGGCCCCATTGGAATTGGGGTCTGTTTTACCACCATTTCCAAAATTGCCGCCGGCACTGGTCGTAGGTGAAATTGAATAGAAATAGCTCGAACCACCTTTGCCGCTGATACCGTTCCTATTATTATAGCCCCAGCCACCACCGAAAAAGCCTCCACCACCGCTGCCATAACCGCCGCTATCCCTATCCGTGCCGCCACCACCGAAGTATCCACCTCCGCCTGTTCCCGCTTCCCAACCACCGCCTCCACCACCACCAAAGCTTCCTCCGCCATTGCCGCCATAGCCGCCACCGCCACCTCCACCAGCAGCCAGTACTGGACCGCTAACACTAAACGCTTGCGAGGTACCCGTTGTAATCAGAATTGAACCACTTTTGCCGCCAGCACCGCCATCACCACCAGCGCCACCACCCCCACCGCCGCCTGACGAGTTTATATCCCCATTTACTATGACGGCACTGTTAGAAGACGTAATGGTTATGCTGCCACCGCTGCCGCCAGCACCACCATTGAGTTGAACGCTATACGCCTTGCCAGCTCCACCACCGCCACCACCATAGGAATGAATATATCCTGTTTCAATATTATTAGCCGCCGCAATGACAATATTGCCACCATTTTGCCCGCTGTAGCCAGCGGTTAAGGACTCTGCAGCAGCTCCCCCAGCACCAGATGCATTCACATTACCAACATCTATTGAACCGTCAGTGGTTATTATCAGAATATTGCCACCATTGCTTGCAATGTCACCGCCGTTTGTAGAAATGCCAGTAGAGGCGGTTAGGCTAATTGCCCCACCATCTCCAAACCTGGTACCGCCACTAACACTTGCTACATATCCGACACCACCCAATGAGCTTATTGCACTTGTACTCATCGAGCCAGATGAAGCGCTGAACATGATGTTTCCACCACTTCCACTGTTGCCATAACCACTCAAATAATCATCAACGCTACCCACAACAACACCACCGCAAGCACTAATAACGCCTGTTGAAATACCCACACCCGAGCCATTGACGCCATTCGCAACTATGCTAATAGCTCCACCATTGCCTCCAGAGACCGGACTTCCTAGACCAGAAGGTAAAACAACACCCGCGCTGCCATCAGTTATGAGAGTGCCAGTTGCGGTGTAGCCCCCAGAACGAATTGTAATGTTTCCACCAGCTACGCCAGACGAACCCGGGCTCGTTATTAGACTGGTAATAACCATTGGCACACACTCAAGATTAACGTATCCTCTCACCGTTATAGAAGCATTGCCACCACCAGTTTGAATCCACGGAGCCGAAAGAACGAAATTAGATGAGTTGGCAAGATCAACAATAGTGCCCAATGAAGTTATGTCTTTGTTCACTGCAATTGGGGTTAAATAGCCGAACGAGAACAGATTGTCATCACTTAAAGCCACCGTCCCGGTGTTTGTGAAGTAGACAAACCCGCCACCAGGCATAACAGATGGAGTCAACGTTGTTATACCGTTGTTGTGGAAACCTGATGGCAGTATGGTGACAGAAGTTGACCAGTCAATTGTTGCCGACGTATAAATGGTACCGGCTGAGCTATGGTCGGAAGCATACACGTTTGGAAGAGAAAATTGTCCAGATGTGTCTTGATGAATAATTGAACCAACTGTTTGCAATAGTGTCTGTTCTGGTTGTGCGCTTGTCTCCATAAAGGCTCCGCCACCGAGCGTCACTGCGCAATTTGTTGACGTTACGCTGTCTCGGGCGCTGATGAATAGAGCGCCGCCCGCGCTGCCTGTTGCCCACGTCGTAATTGAGCTGCCTGTGCCGAGATTAATTGCACCTAGACTCTCCAGGGCAACACTTCCTCTACCACCAGACAGATTTGATGTGTCAATGGATATAGAACCCATGAAATTGATGGCAGCCCCAGATTCTGGATGCGCGGTTGTCACCATCAAGACATTGCCACCACCAGTAATAATTGAAAGTGCAGGTCCAGTGGCATTGGTTATTTCCGTTATTGCACACACCACGAGATCCGAGCCATTGGTGGAAATCACCATTGGGCTCGTCCCCTGGAAGTTTAACGTGTCCGCCGTCAGCACCGCCGATGTCAATGTCAAACTGGGAGTGTTAAACCATATTGAACCGCCCGCACCACCAGTATTACCTCCCGTAACAATCGTAATACCACCGACACTGCTTATGCTGCCGGTGGATGCGTTCGTAGTAGCAGCCAGACTGACCGTACCACCGTTGCCACTATTGCCGTAATTCTGATCACCAGCATCGGAATAGTCCATAACCGTTCCGGTAACATTGCCACCATTGCAAGAAATGTTGCCAGTAGTGATGGAAGCTACATTGATAGATATTGCATTGCCACTATTGTATGCGTTCCCTGCATTACCAAAATTGTTATCTCGAAAGCTTCCTGGATAGCTAATGACTGCTCCGGTAACAGAGCCACCATTGGCATTGATAACACCCGTATTGATTTGTCCAGCCGAGCTACTTATGTTGATGCTCCCACCACTTCCACCATTACCGTAGTCCGAATCGGTGTCAGTTCCATTACGGAAGTCATACACAACCCCTGCAACAGAGCCACCACTGGCTGAAATAGCACTGACAGTACTGGAGCCAGCACCCGTATGCAAACTAATCATTCCTCCGCTGCCACCGTTACCGTAATTTGAATCACCACCCAATGAAGAATCATAAACAGTCCCGATAACAGAGCCGCCATTTGCAGAGATAGTGCCAATGGTGATGTGGCCGAAGTCAGCCTGCAAACTCACACTGCCACCATTTCCACCATTGCCGAAATTGGACAATCCGCGAGTAGTGCCCTCGAAAGTGCCTGCAAAATTACCACCGCTGGAGTTAATGCTGCCTGCGGCAATTGAACCTCCAGCAACAATTATTACCGCGCCGCCATTGCCTCCCGCGCCAGTAGCTGTGAGTGCCCCTGTTGAAATACAGGCGTTGTTGGCGATACTATTTGAAGGCACTATTGCCTGTCCGCCGCCAAGATTACCGTAAGAATCAAACGTTACTGTCGAGCCGCTCATTGCCGTCGGCTGGGCTGTATAAATATTGATCGCTCCGGCACTGTTTCCAGTACCACCTGTATTAATGGCACCCACCTGGACTGTGGTAACAGCAGATGATGGACTGGCGCCAGCGTAAATACTGACATTACCACCAGATCCTGCACCATCACCGGATGTGCTAATGGTACTGCCGGTGTTCAATAAAATTTGTCCACCGGTGGTTCCATTAGCAAAAGCCGCAAGGATGATGTTCCCTCCGCTGGCACCAGACGATGGAGTTGCACTTGCATCAATAACAGTACTAGTACCGCCGGCAGTTAAGTCAATGTTGCCACCAATTCCACCAGGCACTGACCCTGATGCCGACGTTGAAAAGTTTACTGTCACTGTGCCGGAAGTTAGCAATGACGGACCAGTGCTGCTAGAAATTACCGAACTAGGATTATTGTCTCCCCCACTTCCATTTACCAACAATCCCGCACCAGCAACTAGAGTCACATTGTACCCATTGTCCACAATGGCTCCTGAGCTATCAGAAGTAATGTCTGTTGCAGCAAGAATTGCCACATTCTCTCCAAATGTGTTTACACCGTCTATTTCAATGCTTCCGCCCACGTTCACAAACGTAGGGTCACCACTAACATTGTTGCAGTGAAGAACCAATTTGTCCGTATTGACTACCAAATGTTCTGAGCCAGCTTGACTGTTCACTGCTCCGCTTACCCGACCTACATTTCCTTCAATTGAACCGCTGCCACTATTTAAATTGAGTTCGCGCGACAAATAGTCCCCACTATTTAAATTGATATTGGCTGAACCGGCATAAGAAGCATCGCGTATATTTATTGCCCCATTTAATGCTTGAAGCGTACCGCCTAATCCTTTTATATTGATGCTGTTGCTTGCAATCGTCGAAGCAATGTTGATGTTGCCAATAGCTGATTGAATCAACCCGGCGTTAGTTATATTGCCAAGTCCAGAAACAAGATTGACATTATTTGCTGCTTGAATCACAGGGCTGACGCCAGTGGTTCCCTTTGGCAACGCATTGGTTATGCTACCGCCTGCGTTCAGCGACAAACTCCCAGCACTTGCCATCTTCCCTGCATTGACAATATTGTTTATTGCGCTCAGGTTTAAACTTAAATTCGCGACAGCGTTTGCAAATCCTGGCAACCCACCTGTTGGCAACACGGATGAAAGCACCGCGCCTTGCAAGTTATTTATGTTGGCCGCGCTAATTGTTGCTGCTGTAACTGCTGGATTTGTTGATACCACATAAAAATTGCCAGCATTTGTCAGATTGCCAGCAACGTTTAATGTCGATAAACGACTGGCGTTGTCAATTGCTGTTACACCTGATGGAATCACCAGAGTGTTTATATGTTGGCTCAGCCTGGAACCAATTGTAAAGGTGCCACCTACAGCGTTACCATGCGCGCCTAACTGAATAGACTGCTGACCGGTACGTAAAACCTGTGTAACCGCAACTCTTTCGGCTGCGGTCAGTTGCATTGTCGAAGTCACAACCTGGGTTTGCCCTCCGACCGTTATGTTCACAGAGCCATCGCCTGCCAACCGCCCAGCTGTGCGCGTTGCTTGCGTTGAAGACAAGTCAAGGTTTACACCAGTGTGCGCCCCTGTATGGTTCGACTGCTGTGTCGAACTTGTAGTAGCTAGTTGACCTGTTCCACTCGCACCAGGAGTGCCTCCAGCAGGCGCCGACTGAGCAAATGCCATATAAGGCATAACAGCCGTGGTGAACGCAAAAAGTACACTTACACCAAAAGCTCGCATTCTCATGGAAAGCTCAGCTTTACGTACCGGCATTGTTATCTCCTAGTTTTTGACAGGTGACTCCATTCAACCAAATGAGTAGAACCAAAACACACAAATTGCTCAAGCCTACTTGATGTAGCCGGGACAAAATATGTGTTTTCAATTATAGCCAGTAGGTGTTGTGGTGAACAGATCTCCTGAATAAACAGCTCGCGCTGCACTAGCTCTAGCCCAGCTTCGCACGTTGGGCACGGCAAACCAAGCCAGTACGGTTACTGGCATCAAATTCAGTGACTAATCAAGCGGTTGCCGAGGCGGCAATGCGCATAATCACAGTAAAAGGAGCACGACAGTTGACTACCAAGACGTTGGTTCAGGATGTAGAGATTTCCAACGGTGCCGTGTTCAGGCACTTTCCAGGCATGGACACGATCGTGCACGCAGAAGGGAAAGCCTAGATATTTTCTATCCAACAGAACTCTCCGTCCACAGTCCAGTCCGGACACTAGGGAAGTGGCACGCCCAGTAGGATTTGAACCCCCGACCTCATGGTTCGAAGTCTTTCCAAGTACCCCTTTATCTCATTTTCTCAATCTTGCGCTATGCTCATAGGGTTAGCGTTTCCGGTGCTTGGCTGATCTGTCCGAGGCTCCCCCATATATCTCTAATTTCCCCTAAAAAGGGAGACCAAAGGGAGACGGGGACCTCATGGTTTTGCCATGGCTTTTCTCTTGCTTCCTGTCTCTTTATCCGCACGGACAGCGGGTTTTAGCCGGAACAAATACATTACACCCTCGTCGAAAATCTTCAGGAGGTACACTAATATGGGGAGTAAATTCAACTTCACAAAAACGGTATTAGATACAATACCACTGCCTCCATCAGGGCAGCGAAAGCGTGTATATGACAGCAAAATGCGGGGTCTGCTAGTCGAGATCACAAGCACTGGTGCCAAGACTTTTTGGCTCCGCCGAAAGGTTAATGCCCGTTCCAATTGGGAACGGATTGGATCTTATCCAGACCTCACTATTGAGCAGGCTCGCAACAAGGCGGCAGAGATTAATGGTGCTATTGCACAAGGGCACAGCCCATTTGATGCCCACCAGCAGTGGGACCAGGAACTCACCCTTGGCGAACTGTTTCACGAGTATCTGATTCGCCATGCGCGCAAGAAACGCAAAACTGCTGACATCATGGAGAGGGATTTCCAGCGCAATCTCGGACAATGGAAGGATCACAAGCTTTCCACAATAAGCAATACTGACGTTGAAAAACTGCATGGCTATCTTGCGCGCACGCGTGGTCCTTACACGGCTAATCGAACAATCCAGCTTCTCCGTGCAATCTACAACCGTGGCCGCATTTGGAAGCTTTTCATGCATGACAATCCAGCTAGCGGCATCTCACTTTTCCCGAGAAACCTAGAGAGCGATTCCTCAGCAAGGATAAAGTCAGGCGTCTCATCCAGGCTCTGGTTACAGAGTCTGACTACAACATCCGCGACTTCGTCTTCCTGTCGCTCTTAACCGGCGCTCGCAAGTCGAACATCTTAACTATGCGCTGGGAGGATCTCAATCTTGAGCAGGCTGTTTGGAAACCGTTGCACGAAGTACACCCTTGAGTTGAGTGCTCACGCGCGGGAAGATGGGCTAGTCTCAGTTCATTAGGTTGGCTGAAAGTGGTTTTGTCTTTGAGCCAACCAGCGGTCCGGAAGGAAGTCGTCAATTTGAG
>CAILLX010000018.1 GCA_903835185.1 uncultured bacterium
CTCAAATTGACGACTTCCTTCCGGACCGCTGGTTGGCTCAAAGACAAAACCACTTTCAGCCAACCTAATGAACTGAGACTAGCCCATCTTCCCGCGCGTGAGCACTCAACTCAAGGGTGTACTTCGTGCAACGGTTTCAGTTATAAAGCGAAAGTCTGTATTTATGCGCTTCCCGGAGCGTCGAGCGATGGGCTATCCCGACTTCCGCACGATGCCTATTGGCTTGGGTGCTTGCCCGAGCCGCGTCACAACCGACTCCGCCTTACCGAGTAAATACCCTACCTGTGTATGTTATCGCGCTCACGTGCTGACCGATGATTACGGGAAAGTGCTGTAAAACCCTGTACCTGTAACCCATAACCCCAGTCAATGTATGCAAGAATCCATCGGCAGGGACCACCAGAATACCTAACGCTTGTCTGTCCCTCGGCTATCGGTTCAGGCATTCTAACAAGGGTTGTGAGCGATAGCTTATCGATAGCCCAAAACACTAAGATGAACAGTAGTGGTCTTGGCTTCTATCACTTATCCAAGACCTTGTTACCACATAGCAAAAACATAGCAACTAAGGTAACTATGTTCTCAAAACCCTTGGGCGGTAGAGGATTCGAACCTCTAGCCCCTTCGGTGTAAACGAATTCTACAACGTATTTACTAGGGTTTCTGGACTTTTCACCAATTTTGCTCTTGACTAATTGAGGTGTCCCGAAATAGCGTCCCACTAAGGGCTGAGGGTTGTTTCTATTGTCCTCTTGCTATCCCTTCATTTCTGGCAAAAGTTGAACATAGGTTGAACACGATTTGACGAACGATCCCCATATATTCGATAATTTTGGTCATGGGATCACAAAACGGTTGAACATAGAGGCTATTTTGAATTATGGGGCACCCTAAAAAGCTGAATTTTACTAAGGCTGCTATAGAGGATCTACCTGTGCCGGCAACCGGACGTGACACTTATAACGACCTGGGCGTCGACGGGCTGTCGCTGGTGGTCTACCCATCCGGAACGAAGACGTTCCACCTGATCAAGAAGTTGAAGCGGTCAAACAAGACAATCAAACCGAAGCTTGGCAAGTTCGGTGAAATTGACGTAGAAACGGCTCGAAAAATGGCATTGAAGATGTTGTCTACAGTTGCGCAGGGAGAGGATCCCGATGAAACTTATCGACAGCTAAAGGGCGAGCCAACTCTGGGAGAGGTGTTCGATTTATACATCAAGGAATACGCGCAGCACCATTGTGCAACATCGAAGGACATGGTGGTAAATTTCGAGCGGTATTACGGGCTCTGGCGCAACAGGCACGTTTCAACAATTAAGAGGGCAGAGGTTCAAAGCCGCGTCAACGAGCTTGGGCGAGATCACGGCCATCACACAGCCAATCGGAGCCTTGATGACTTGAGAGCAGCTGTGAGCTGGGGCATCAAATATGGCTACATCAAGTGCGAAAATCCGGCAGTGGGTATCTCCAGATTCAAGACACAGTCTCGTGAGCGTTTCATCAAGCCGGAGGAAATGTCTAAATTCTTCGACGGTCTGAAGGCAGAGAAGAACATTGCCTTCCGTGATTATGTCTATTTGAGCCTCTTTACTGGAGCACGGCAGGCTAATGTGCTGGCAATGCGCTGGGATCAAATTGATTTTGATCTTGGCACCTGGCGGATACCAAAGACAAAGAGCGGGCGGTCACACCTCATCCCCTTAACCAATCAGGCACTGGATGTACTGCTTGAGCGGCGAGACAACAACAGTGATTGGGTATTCCCGAGCGATAGCGCAACAGGCCACTTTGTCGAGCCGAAGAATGCCTGGCGCAAGCTGTTGAAGCTGACCGGTCTGGTTGACTTGCGTATGCATGACCTGCGCCGAACTCTCGGAAGCTACATGGCAATGAATAACCAGAGCCTGCACATGATCGGACGTGTCCTAGGGCACAGCTCGCCTGCTTCGACTCAGATATATTCCCGCCTAGCAAATGACCCGGTGCGGCAGGCAATGGAGAGCGCCCAGTCACAAATGATGGCTATGGCAGGGCTGCTGCCGCACAAACGAAAGCCCAGGGTTCTCAAGCGAGTCAAATGACAAGGCTGGTTCTATTCCAATTTACCTATTACTATTTACTTGAGGGGAATATTTAGTTTGTTTGGCTGGAGGGCGTTTAGTCTATTTTGCATATGCTGGGTCCTGCATGAGTTATAAGGCGCTGGAATGGAAGGACTACTTGGACGGACCCGGATTGTGTGGTTTTTGGGGTTTATTGCGTTTTTGGTGTTTATGCGCTAAGATGCAGGTGTAGAGGTGGGAGTAATCTTATGCATTCAATCACAGCAAACACATTCCGAACTGGACGCCGAGGCACAATGTCAGGGCTGCTAAAGGTGCTGGACCAGTCCACCGCTTCCGATAAGCCAGCAATACTATGGGGTAATGAGCGTATAGAGTTACCAGAAGAAATTATTCCTTTGCTCTCATGTGCCCTAAAAGCGATGTCGCGCGGGCAAGCAGTGAGTCTAATTACCCGGCCGGAGTTTCTTACAACTCATGAAGCTGCCGAAATGATTGCCTGTTCACGTCAGCATGTTGTCGATCTTATTAACGAAGGCAAGTTAAAGGCCACCAAGATTGGGACGCATCGACGGATAAAGCTGGACGATCTAATGACGTTTATGGAGGAGGAAGACAGAGAGCGAGATGCGGCAATGGCTTCCTTAGTTGCTCATACTGAAGAAATAGATGGATATGAACTCAAGTAAATTGCAGCCGAACGTATTGGAAGGACGGTATTAAGTGCCTTTCTCCGCCTTATATGATGCCTGCGTTTTATATCCATTTGAGATCAGGGACGTACTGATGGTCGCTGCCCGCACGCGTTATTTTGCTGTGTACTGGACAGATGAAATCCTGGAAGAATGCGCAAGGAATCTGATTGCCGATGGCAGGGCAACGCGATCTGGAATGGACCGCATGTTCAGAGACATGAAGGATTTGTATCGACGTGCCACCATTCCTCGGAGCGATTACGAACACTTGATCGAGGCAATGACTTGCAACAAAGATGACCGACATGTTCTGGCAGCAGCAGTCGCCAAGAAAGTTGATGTTATCGTTACTTACAATCATCGGCATTTCCCTGTTGCGTCCTTGGCGCCGCATGATCTGGAGACGCAGGACCCTGACGAGTTTACGAGGGATGTGCTAGATCTCGGACCGGACGTCTTCCTATCAGAATTCATCACGCGCTCTTGCCAGCGCAATGTTTGGGCTACGCAGAACGGAAAACCAGAAGTGACACCAATACGGACAGCACAATACCTGGCTGACGGCCCGATGCCTAAGACTGGCTCATTGATACTTAAAGCTTTACGGAGAGCCAAGGGCTGATGGTTGTTTGCCGCAGGGTAACTCTTTCTCGGGAATGGAACACTCATTGATGGTGCCCGACGACAAAGACTACCTGGTTAATTGGACAATCAATTGATTCTTATTGCTTGTCTCTATATCAAAGTGATGCGCTACCACCCATCCAAACGTTAGGTAACATTTCCCATGAATGTCCTCCTTTGCAAAGCTTAAGGTGGTGTCAACCCTGGCGAAGCTACTGCGAAGCAGCTTGGGGTTGATTCCGTCGAGCTTTGCAGGATAATTTCCTTGTGGGAAATGCTTAGACCCTTGTCGTCGCTCTGGTAGCTTTCATCACTGGCAACACTTTGTGTTACACAAGTTGCTTGAGTTTGAATTTCGCCTCTGCAAGCTCTCGTTGAGCGTTCTCCAAGTTGGTCTGCTGGTAATTGCGGTAGCTGCGGAGCTTGTCTTTGTCACACTCGCTTACGTTAGGATCAGCAAGTTTTGCCTCCAGCTGAACGATAGTGGTTGTGCAATAGTCAATTAGTCTTTGATTGCGGTCGATGGCAAGCAGGGTAAAATAAATGTCCTGCTTGTGCTGCTCTTCTTCGCGCTGTTGCTGCTTGCGCGTATCGTCATCCATAAATTTGCGCCAGGATGCAGGGTTTCCACCACGGAAGCGGTATTGCAAGGGGATGAACGGATGATCTGGATCGTCAGTCGCGGGAGTGCTGGCAGTGCCTGTGGTGGATGAGGGTAGCGAATCGGTGGCGTGTGTGGATTGAGGATGATGGTTGTCCAACTGGTGTTGAATATTGTTGATAAGACTCTTAGCCGCAACACCGATAAATCCAAATGCTAGCATGAAGACAAGCACAGCTCCTGCTGCCATGGCCAAACGCCAGCGGAGCTTCTCTTCCCTTAGCGCTTGCTCCTGTTTGACGGCCTCTTCGGTCGCGCGAGTGGAAGCATCAGCTGCCGCTTGTTGCTGTCGTGCTGCCTGCTCTGCGGCAGCCTGTCGAGCTTCTTCCTCAGCTTTACGGCGGCGCTCTTCGTGTCGCTGTCGAGCGTCTTCTTCGTAGTCCCTCTGGTGCGCGTCAGAGCCAGTTCTGCCGGACTGTGCGCCCGAAGCGGTTGAGCCGTGCTGGTAGGAGCCAGCAGGGTCCGGCTGGCAATCACATGTAGCTCCAGTCCGGTGCGGGCACTCAAAATGCTTTTTGAGAGTGTCAAAGGCATGGTTAATGCGCTTCAGTTCTTCCTCAGCTTCGTATCTGCCTTCATTGTTTTGCATACGGTCCGGGTGCCACACCAGCACCAGCCGTTTGTAGCGGCGCTTAACTGCCTCTATGGGGGTGCCCGGCTCAAGACCGAGTGTCTGATATGCCTTATGTACCTTGTTCATTAGAACACCACCTTCATAACATCGCTGCACAGCACCAGAAGAGCGAGTGCGCTTAAGCCAAGAAGCCACCACGGCGGAGCTGGCAAGGCTGTATCAGCTGGATTGCCAACCGGTGTTCCTGGACCCAGCGCGGATTCGATGGCATTGCTGACAGCGGAGACGATTGAATCACAGGCGAAGAACTTAACCCCCTCAACCTTTGGGCAAAAGTCGAGCTGGACAATTACTGTTCCACAACCGGAATTCTTCAGGTAAAGCTCCAGAGCGACGAACCTCTGCAGCCGCTCCTTTCTGGTATGAATGTGCCCGCGACCATCAGTTTCAAAATGAACCTGCTCATCAGTGAAGCGCAGGTTCGCTACTATGCGACCAGTGTGTGTGTCAGCTGTCACCACATGCCACTTGTCTCCAAAGTTATAAGAGACCTCTGCCAGGAAATCTCGAACCTTGCCAAAGGCGTTGGGGGCAGGGACCTTGTATTCCTTGGGAACAGGATGTAAGAAGTTGTACCTCTGCACTCCAGCATGATGAAACAAAGGCCATGCGGCCCAGACACCGAGTACCAGCCCCGGCAACAACCCTACATCTTTGCTATGCAAAATGCCTTCGTTGATGAATGCTCCGGTAAAGAGAAAAACAAATACTCCGAGTGCTATTCCTAATCCAGCCATCTTTCCTCCCTGTTGCCAGCATCAGCCGCGATGCCGTATTAGTCATCAATAGTTATTTCGGTGACGTGTTAGTTTGCATAATCTGGGGATCCTGGCGTGAGATCCGTTTCTCGGTGATGCTTGTGCTCCTCTGCCCTAGCTTTGTTGGGTGGTGGTGGACCTTCTGTCCCAGCATCGGGCGAGGAGCAAGACTGATTGCGTGTTCTGTCATATGTTCTTTCCCGATTGGCAGGTTGTTCGTGCTGCTCGCCCCCGCACGCTTTAGCCTGGGCTCGGGCAATCCCTCCCCTCTTGCGCACGAAGTCGCTTACTGCATGCCGTTCGCGCTCAGGTGGATCATAAGCAAGTGCATGCTCATAGGCGACTGGAGATGTGAGAGGTAGTTTGAGCGGCTTGGTATCAGCCGTGAAGATGATAACTTCGTTCTTGAGTCCAATCAGCTCGTCAGGTGTAATGAGGGCGCGTCCCTGAATAATGTCATGGACACGCCCATTGTCGTTTACAGTTGCCTCCTCTATGGTGGTCCGCCCAATTGCTTCACTCAGGTCCCTGGCTTCAGCAAATGTCTTCTGCTTGAAGTAGACTTGCGTTGCCGGCATGTCAATGATTATTTGAGCTTCCTTCCTGCTGTACACCTGCTCCAGCTGAAAGTAGTTTTGGAAGCCGAGGACAAGCCCAATTTTGTTCTTGCGAATAATTGCCAGCGTGTCGCCAATGCCGGATATCTTGCCGAAGTTGGTGAACTCATCAAGGAGCATCGTGACAGGGTGCTTCATTCGATCTCTGATTTCCAGGATATGGTCAAGCAAGAAATTCAGCATCAATGAGCCAATTAACTTGCTGTCCCGACTGCGGCTGGGCACCGCAAGATAAAAAGTAAACAGAGAGTCCTTAAGCCCATCCAGATCGATGTCTGTGGTTTCGGTCAGAGTTACCATCTGATCAGTCATCCAGGGGTTCAGCTTTGTAAGCAGCCCCGAAAAAACACCGTATCGAAAATCAGTCTCGCCGCTAAGCCTCATCCAGCCCTCAAATTCCATCTGTGCGACTTCCGATGGGCTATTTCTCAGCACGCCAGCCAGGCGATCTGGTCCCGTGAGCAGAAGCCAACGCAGCGCGCCGAAGTGCCCATACTGTGGGTCGGTTGCCGCTGCATGGAGTATCAACGGAACCAGAAGCAGCTTTTCTGAGCGGTTCCATGTCTGCTCGTACCTTCCATCTGTTGCTTCTCCATTGAGGATAATCAGGTCAGCCAATTTCTCTGCAAGCTGTGCCTTAAGCTCCTCTGGTGCGTGCCGCACGCGATCAATTGGGTTGATTCTGTGAGAAGTCATGTCAGAGGCGTTAAAACAGTAGATCTCATGTCCCGCCTGCTTTCGCCAGCCAGATGTGAGTTTGTAAAGCTCGCCGGCTTCGTAGCCGGGTGTTGCCTCTGTCACTATCATACTGGTGCCGAGTCGTTCGATAAGCTGGGGTATGAAGAAGCCGCGTGATTTCCCGACACCGGTCCTCCCGCACACTAGAGCATGGGCATGTGTCCACAACTCGGGCACTTGTATGTACTGTCTACTGGCGGTCCTGCCAATAATTAGCCTCTTTGTGTCAGCTCTACTTGCAAGATAGCCGGCAGCTGCGAGGTCATCCTGCGTTCCCCAGCGAGCTGCGCCATATACGGTGCTGGGTTGCTTGTACTTGCTAGCCTCAGCGGCCCGTTCAGCGTCATTTTGCAACTCGAGAAGAATCTGATCACAGCGCTGCTGGCAGTCGGTTTGGCTGGCAGAGCCCTTCCTTTCCTCAATGTCGACTGTTACTACTATGTCACCCCGGTCAGTGGGTCTCCAGCGGAGAACCACACGGTATTCATGGCGCCACCAGTCTCGCCCGATCTGCTCGTCAAAACGCTCAATGGCAAGTACCTGGTCGAGTTGTTTGCTCGCTCGCGAAACTTGATATCCGAGCCGATCGAGCACATTCACCGCCAGTACTGGGAAGTCGCTGGCGTTAGTTTCTACAATGCCTGAATCATTTGCTTTCATGTACACTCACCTCATGAAATCTAGGCCGTGGTCCTTCTTCCGGCGCCTCAATTCGTTTTCGTCGCGAACCCTGTCGCGCGTTTGCTGGTTGTCATCTATGGACTTGTCTATTTGGTCAATAGCCTCCCGATCTCGCGCCTTTTGATCCTGTGTGCGGTCAGCGCTGACATACTCCTGATGTTTGTTCTTCTTAGCGTCCTCCAGTGCATCTCTTCCTTCCTTGAGTCGGTCTCGGTTATCTCTCATGTCAATCCAGCCAACGAGTTCGTTGACAATAGAGGCGCCCTGCATGAATAAACCGACGACCGGGTTAGAAAGCATCTGCTGCTGGAGCGGATTGACGTCACGATGTGCGTTCGGTGCTACCTTCGCTGCTTCATCTTTCTCGAAGCGGGCTTTGGATAATTCCAATTGCCGCTCAACTACACCTGCCCAACGAGCTCGGTCGGCATTCTCAATCCAGTTCCGCAGTTTGTGATAATCATCGATGGGCAACCGGTCTGCGTTTCTTTCCTTCAAACTGTGAGACAGATCTGTAAGGTTTTCATATGAGCTGTTCTTGCTGAATCTCTCACCCTTATACTCGAAGTACTCCTTCTTCCTGTCTGGGTCCAGATTGTCTCGTTGGTTGTCATCACCGGTGCGATCTGGTGCCTTCAGCTGCTCCTTCTCCTTAATCCATCCAACAAGCTTCTTGTATTCCGGCAAGGGTATACGCTCGTCGTGGTTATCCCAGAGATAAGTGTGGAGGTCTCTCAGTTCGGACGTTGAGTTTTCCCTCGACCATTCTTTGCCAGCTGCTGTTATAGTGTCATTGAAATATGGCTTTTCAGGCTGCTCTCGTGATTTATCAAGTTTGCGATCTCTATTCTTCTCTTCCTGTTCGTTCTTCCATTTGCTGTATGGCTCATATTGCTCTCTGATGATCTTGCGATGCATCCATGGAAGTTCCAAACCTTCCTTGATTCTCTCCTGACGTCGAAGCTCGCGTTCTCTGTTTCGGGTCTCCAGGCGCTCCTCCTCTCGGCGCCTGCGCTCGCTGCGTGATCTCTCAAGCTCATAGGGCTGCCAGCGTTCGAGATATTGATCGCCCCATTCTTTGAGCTTGGCATAGTGGGCTTTCTCGATGCGCACATCCTTGCCGTGACTGTCCTTCCCGAGAACAACAACGTGGATATGGTGGTGGTTCGTGTTGTTGTGCTCGATAGCGAACCATCTGAGATCCAGCCCTTTCTCTGCTGCTAGTTCATGCATCACCTCCCGTGTGTATTGCCGCTTATCCAGCGGGTCGATCTCTGGTGCCAGCGTCAGCTTGTGCACCACCACCTTACTGTCCTCCAGATCTTTTATCGCTTTTCTGAGACTGCGTCCATCGAGGTTGTCATCCAGCTCATCGAAGAACGTGCGGCCGCCTGGCTCCCTGTCGTCTCCGGGTCGATGTTGTATGTACTTCACATGAGCAAGTGCGCGCTCAACGGCGACGAGCCTGGGAGAGCGGCCGCCTATACGACTTTGTCTATCTCTTGCTGAGATATATCCGTGAATAACGACGCCCATTAGCTGTTCACCACTATTTTCATGCGTTCGGCAATCTCGCGTTCATCGTTCTCGACATGTCGAGCCATTCGCTGTTTGGCTTTGTTCGCCGCCGCCTCAAACGCCTTGCGTGCATTGTCATCATCAGGAAGAGACATCCAGCTCAGTTCGTACAAGGTGCCGATTGCACGACCTTGTCGAGCTAGCATCTTGCAGATTCTGTCCACACCACCATTGATTGCTTTAACAGTCTGGTCGGATGTGTATTTCATGGCCTGTGCCAGTTCACTTTGTGTGGTTTGACTTTTTATGTCTTCGTAGTGGTTGAGGTACCATCGAAGTGCTTCGCGGGCGAAATCAGACCTGCTTCTCTTTGACGCAGCTGCGAAAGTGTTTAAGCGATCCATATCAGCCATCGAAAGTCTGGTTTCAATTTTGGGATTTGCTGTTTTTCTTGGCATAAGACCTCCTTGCCTGGAGAAAAAGGCTTGTAGGACAAAGCTCCGACGCGTGTGTGCCTGGTTATAAGCGAGCATGCCGACAACGTTGCCTGGGTCAAAACGCTGGATTGGCGAGCATTTTCAATGAGCGTGCCTACGCTCTGTATCTTGCATTACCGTACGGTCAAACCTCCCGGTAATGCTCGCTTCGCTCGAGGATCAGTTGCGCGTCGCTTCCTGCTCCGCGCTTGAACAGCAGATCAGAATACGTACTGTTCCTGTAAGTGTTCGTTGGTTTGTCGTGATGGACTGATCCATATTGCCTTTTCTAATGGTTAATGTGGCGCGAGCCTGTTGTGTGTGTGGGCAAAGCCTGTAACCCAGAAACAATGAGCGAAAGCAATGCTCGACATAGCATTGCCACCAGAGTACAAACCAGACCCATGAGCATTGTGGCAAGTTGCCCTACTATCTCGAACGTCGGCTTTAACACCATGCTCGGATTGCCACCGGCCATGCCAACAAGAATCATCAACACAAAAACAATCAGAAGAATCTGCTCAATGCCTGCAAACGGCGATGCTGTTACGGGTGTCATTGGTATCACATCCTTGCCGGTGGGACAGTGCGGCAGCAAGGCACTGTTATGCCAGGGTGCTGTTACAGCGGCCCCACCAGCGATGATGTTCATTTGCTTGTTTGGACAGACTAAGGTAGACGAATGGCTTCCAGCGTCATACCATCCAATGTGCGCTGTGCGTATTCGGTGATATTGTCTGCAGACCGACCCGTCAGCTCAGTCATTATCCTGATACAGGGAATTGTCCCTGGAAATTGTTGATCGCATGATCTCGGGAGATGTTATGCGATTAGAAGATTGCTTGAGATAAAAGCATCCAGATCGGACAGTCTGTATTTCACAAGACGCCCAATCTTGACACAGGGCAGATTGTACCGATGGGTACATTTCCAGATTGCAAGTGTTTGCTCGGAGACTCCGAGGTACGAAGCGGCTTCTCTACGAGTAAGAAGCACGTTTGGAGCACTGCTGGCTCCAAGAGGAGTTTCATTCTTGTTCATTTATTGATCCTTTTTGAATATTTTTGATCTGGCAGCAGCAACGAGAAAGTTGTGTGTAATGCCATTGCCGAACCAGACATTTAAGGGCTGTCAGAAACTCAACAGCCTTTGAAAAGATTGAGAAGGAAAGTAATTGACTGATCCTTTTTCAGTGTTTGCTTTTGATTCTGCAGAAAGCGTAAGTAATATCTGCAGAGGACTATAGTATCCGATTTTTTCCGAAACTATAGAAGGGGGAATATCATACTTCAGGATCAGGAAAAAGGATAGTGTTCTACACAACATTTTTCGTCCAGGTTTGTGCTGCCACTGTCAGAGCGCAAATCGGCAACTGGCGCCTTAACCCAGCCTGGTGATAAGCTCGGCTACGTCTGCTCGAATCATCACCCATTCTTGAATCTCGCGAAAACCCAATCGCTTATACCAGCTCAGTGGGAACTCCTGACCATGAAATGTGTAGCTCTCCCAGACAACTGGAGAGTATCTCTGCACTGCCGTTTTTAATGTTTGCCGGACAAGCTCACGTCCTATACCGCGACCTTGATATTCAGGATCGACAAACAACTCTCCATCAACGAGATGATTGCCGTCCCACCAGGGACGAATGCCTACTACAAATCCGCCGACCAGCCTGTCATCACATGCGGCAGCTAATGCGAGGTCCGGTTGTCGCTTGTACCAATCAGCTAACAGTGCGTGTGCAGACTCTTCAGTCCAGTGCTCATTCAGTTCAGGATCTTCAAAAACTCGCATATAAACCACAGCTAACTGCTGCAGATCATCATTCGTGATCGGTCTACAAATAAGATGCTTAGTAGAAACCATCGATTAATGTTGCACTCACTCTTCCCTCGTGAAACTTTCTGGTTATACCATGGATGCCTCCAGCTGAGGGGATGTCCGGTTCGTCAACGGTTAGCCAGAGGATGCAACCCAGTGGCTTACAACTATTAAGAGAGTCGAGCCGGAAGTTTTGAAAAAGGTACCACAGCGGCTGGATTCCCGATTCTCCACCAGCATTGCGCCCTCTCGGTCCATGCATCCGACTATTTATTGATGTGGTGCGCGCAGTCTGAAGTCATCACTGCTGCAAAAAACCGCATTGCAGACATTAACAGTGAAAATCGTGCCTAAACCTAGGTTGACACAAGAGTGTAGAGCAACCTCCACACTATAGCCAAGCTCTCTTCTGTCCGTAACGTTCATAATTGCTGTTTTACCAAGCATCGACTTTCAGCGGATGAGACCTTGTGCTTCAAGAATGGTTTTGCCACATATTGAAGTCCCTTCGGTATTCCTACCTGGACACAGAGCCGAGATCTTATTAGGCTTGAACAGTTGTGTCATAGCACAATCGACATTTCGCTTTGATAAAGCAGCATCTATACCTATTGAGATGCTCATCGTTTTCAGCGTGGGTGCCGCTGACGCGAGAATATGTACTAGACAACGAGCACATTGTTACACAGAACTGTTTCTGGCAAACTAAAAGTAGTCCACTTTGGCTGGAATGGCAGTCGAAAATGGGGCCACTTGTCAGCCGGTAGATTTAATGTGAGTTAGCTGCTTTTGACAGCTGAAGAGAGAGCTGGTGTTACGAACGCTGGCTGGACTTCTGCGCGCTTGAATAGCAGCCAGCCGGTGCGTGGGAAACACAGCGTGATGGAGGCAGCCAAACAATGGTCAGAGACAGCGCCAACAAAAGCACGGTCATTTCAGCGGCAACGATAGCGCAGAAGCGGCAAGTGTCGCGGATGCTGGTGGAGATGCTAATTGCGGAATGCAAGTATCGGTCGGCCGCAGAGATCATATTTGGTGCCGAGGCTGGATTCAAGATCTACGAGCACGAAATTGATGAAGTGATCATTCGGACCCGGGAAGCTCCAAGAAGCGTGTCATTTATCGAGCAGCTTGAGCCATTGCTCGATACCGCCAGGGCAGAGATTGCGTATCACAAACAGTGGCTGGAAGGAATTCTGGACACATTACCGAGTAACAGTGACACCGAACCAATAAGGCGGATATGCGAGAAAACGAACACCGCAGCAGGTGAACTACGGCTGGCCGTGATGATGGCACCAGACAGATACCTGGAGGCGCAAGCTCATGATTTTGGACAGTAGCTGTGAACCGGAGGGCGTCGGTATCAATGGCCGGGCTCAAGCCGGAATAAGTCACTCCTTGACAGCAGGAACGATAATGGTGTCGTGTCCCATTGAGGACCTAGACTGGAAGACGCCATTGTTGAGTTTAGAGGACTGGCAATCAATTCGCTGGTTGCATCTGCGTGAAGGCAAGAGTATCCGCTGGATTTCAAAAGAATTCCGGTTATCGCGCAAGACAGTTGCAAAATATCTGAGGCAGCCGGACGCACCGCGATATTGTATAAGCCAACCCCGCTCTAAGCCCGTGACCGGGTCATGGAGCGAGGCAGTGAAGCAGATTCTGGAGAAGGACAAGAGCGCTCCACGTAAGCAGCGGCATACAGCCAAGAGAATTTACGAGCGCCTGGTCGAGATAGGTTACACCGGCTCTGCACGGTCAGTCAGGCAGCTGGTCGCAGAGATAAAGAACAAGCCGGCGACAGCCGCGAGTGTCCCACTCCTCTATCAGCCAGGCAAGGATGCTCAAGTCGATTTCGGTGAGTCGTATGCCAAGTTGGGCGGCGAGCAGGTAAAGCTCCAAGGCTTTGAGATGCGGATGAGCTTCTCCAGGAAGAAGTTCGTCATGTTCTTTCAGACAACAGACAAAGAAGCCTTCTTGGAGGGGCATGTAAGAGCCTTCCAGTATTTCAATGGGGTTGTGGAGCGACTCTCCTACGACAACCTGGGGGCTGCAGTCGCCCATGTAGAACCTGGTAAGCAAAGAAAGCTCACCAGGGAATTCAACGAGCTGAAGGGCTACTACAACTTTAAGACAAATTTCTGCAAGCCTGGTATAGAAGGCGCTCACGAAAAAGGAGGCGTCGAGAACGGAGTGGGTTTTACTCGCCGCAACTGGATGGTACCGGTGCCGGAATTCGCGACTCTCGATGAGCTAAATGCTTACATCCTCCAGAAATGCCTGGAAGACGATTCAAGAGTCGTAGATGGTCAAAGCGAGATTATTGCTGAAGCCTGGCTCAAAGAACAGCCGCTGCTTTTACCGCTGCCGGCAAAACAGTTTGACCCCGCCGTGCAGCAAACCGGAACAGTTGACTCGTATTGCACGGTCGCATTCAAAAACAACCATTACTCAGTTCCAGCACGGTACGTGGGCAAAATTCTCACCGTCCGGTCTTACTGGAACCGCGTAGAGCTTACTACCGGCTTTGAAAAGGTAGCTGAACATGTGCGAAACTACGGCAAGGATGAATACATCCTGTGCCCCGAGCATTACCTTGAGCTGCTCGAAAGACGTCCGCATGCAATTCCATATGCTCGCCCTTTGCTGCAGCATCAATGGCCGGCTGGCTATTGGGACTTTTACCAGAGGATGGTCGAATCCGTAGGACCATCCCAAGCCGGTCGCGACTTTATTGAGATTTTACGCTGCCACGTTAAGTACGGCGGCGAGTTGGTCAGTGACACCATCACCAAAGCCAAAGACTTGAACTCCTGCAGCGCGTCCTTCGTCATTGCCGCCATCGATCGCATACGTTTCCAGCCGGTGTCAGCTGAGCCGGTTGACCTGTCACAACATCCAGCCCTGGCTGACCGAAAGGTAGTGATGTCTCCCATCGCCCAATATGCCGCTCTAACAACAGGAGGTGTGCCATGAGTACGGTGCTGATAAACGACTATTTAAAACGACTGAAGTTGCCCACCATCGCCAAAACATACGAAAGTCTGGCCGCAGAAGCTTCGGCAAACAAGGTGAGCTTCCAGGACTACCTGTGCTGCTTGCTTGAGCTGGAGGTACAGTCCCGCGAAGCAAGCACCAGAAAGCAAAGAATCACCGAGGCCAAATTCCCTACTCTAAAAACACTGGACGCTTTTGATTTCCAGGAGATCCCAGCGCTGGACAAGAACCTGGTATTGAAACTATTCAAAGGGCAATACCTGCCAGCGAAAGAGAATGTGATATTCATTGGCGGACAGGGCACCGGCAAAACCCATCTCGCCATCGCTCTGGGAGTACAAGCTTGCCATGAAGGAAAGCGTGTCAGATTCTTTAGCACGGCGGATCTGATTCACCAGCTCCTCGAAGCCCGCGACGAAAAGCAACTCCTCCATTATCAACAGCAGCTTCTGCGATACGAACTCTTGATCCTTGATGAACTCGGCATGCTCGACGCAAACATGAATTACTCTCAAGAGGGTTCGAGCCTGTTGTTCCAGGTTATTAGCTCCCGTTACGAGCGCCTCTCTACCGTCATAACTACCAACCTCAATTTCGATGAATGGGGCGGCGTATTTGGATCGAAGAAACTGACTGCCGCTCTGCTCGATCGCTTAACCCATCGGTGCCACATTGTAGAGGCCAATGGCGAGAGCTATCGTTTCAAGGAGAGCCTCCGCCGAAAGAACAAGACCGGCAAGAGCAAGTAATTACCTCCTGCAAATCAGCGGTACGTCATCTTCGTCCATTAATTCCTCACACATGCAATCCCTGCACACTATCTCCGCACTTTCCGTGTACCAGCCATCGTATCCTGCATCTAACTTGAGATTGTCTACTTCTGCCTCCCAGCAGGATATCTCAGCCTTCGCAGAAACAGACGCATGATGGTATGACCGCTTGCATCGGTCGCACTCTAACGTCATCAATACTCTAAGCATCATCAAGCCCTCGTCGAGACCGCCTGATGACGATTCTAATTCAGCCTTCGCAGGCTGCAAGCCCACTGTGTCGCTTTATCCGCCGCTTAGGTGGCCCCATTTTCGATTGCCACGCGGCCACAATTTAATTTGCCAAAAACAGCTTGATTTCAATATTGGACAGGGCACCGTGACAGCCGCGCTTGGTCGGGTAACGGGCTCATTGAACGTGTCGGCCGGACAGGCACACATGTTTGCCGACACAAATAACCTTGTTTTAGGGAGCAACTGCATCACCGGCGACCCGACTTTTATGAACACTGGAGACATTTCAATAGATGGTCCGGTGTCGGCTAGCGAAAGCGTGGCGATAATTGCCGGCCGCGATATAACTACTTCATCGTCAATAGCATCAATTAGCACCTCTGGAAGCACTGGTTCCAACATTGTGCTTATTGCTGGTGCTACGATTAGTTGGGAACAGTGCCAGGGTTGCAGCTTCCAGCCATCACTGTCTGGCACTTATGCCAATGGGTCTGGTATTAGTTCTCTTCAAACAGCATATGTTAGCTTCACAAATAGCAATGGTGGCAGCATTGATCTTGCTACTAACGGACCGACCAGTGGAACCATAATTGACACGCATGCCACCGGCACAAATTCTGCTGGTGGAAATGTGACATTGCTTGCATACAGCAATGCTCCAAACAATGGATATATCGCTTTGCCGTCTGGAACTGCTATTAACACAGCCGGAAGCGGCTATGGCACCAATGGCTCAGTTGCAATATATGCAGGGGGAACCAACGGCAGCAACTATGGTATTTCAGTTGGTGACATCAAAACAACGACTCCAGGCAGCACCGGAACCGCTGGCAGCATTACTCTCATTACCGCGCAGCCAGCAGCAACTAATCTTTCCTTTGACTATCACGGAGTTCAGTCCGGCACGATCGCAAGCTCAAGTACGATTACATCCAACTCAACTATAGCAGTGGGCAACCTGACGACACGAGTCGGTGCCGTAACAATTAACTCTGGTGGATCTCTAAATACAGGCGATGTGACGACACGAGGCGGTGCTGCAACATTTACCTCAGGCGGGACACTAACCGCTGGCAACCTACTGACACAAGGCAGTGCCATAACAATCAACTCCGGCAGCTCTCTAACCGCTGGCAACCTGACGACGCAAGGTGGTGCTGTAACAATTAGCACTGGCACATCTTTGATTACTGGCAACATTGTGACTAGCATTCCAAGTGACATCAATGGTGCTAGTGGAGCTGTCAGCCTGTCATCTGGCAGTTTCCTGCAGACGGGCAATATTTCAACCACAAACTCAGCGATAGCACTCAGTGTAAGCGGGGACGGAACAATTGCAAGCAGTGGAACAATCACAAGCAGCGGGACGCTAACAATAAACGCCGGAACCAGTGGCACATCTACACTCAATACAAAAGTAGGACAGTTGACGAGCATAACTGCCGGCGCATCGCTTAATATCAATCAAACCGGCTCCATTCAGTTGAATGCTAACAACGAAGGCGCCGGCTCGTTTAGTGCTACTGTGGATTCTGGAAGCAATATAAATGTAGCTGGAGCAGTAACAGCAGACGGCGGAATAAGCCTCACTACAAGTGGCACCGGAACAAGTTTTGGCAATGGAACGTTAATAAGTAGCGGAACGCTGACAATACATGCCGGAAGTAGCGGCATATCCACGCTCAATACACAAGTTGGACAGCTGACAAGTACCACCACAGGTGGCTCACTTATTGTCACCCAGACCGGCTCCATTGTATTAAATGCAAACACCGAAAATGCCGGATTGTTCAATGTAACAACCTCATCCGGAAGCATAACGGTAGCAGGCAATACTAGGGCAGACGGCGGGATAACTCTGTTTTCTGCAGGTGGTATCACGAGTATCACCGGTGGTACCCTGACGTCTAATGGCGGACCAATAATGCTGGTGGCGCTAGGTGGTGACTTGACCTTAGGAGACTCTGTTTCCTCCAGCAATTTAACAGGTAATGGTGGTGACATTCTTTTAGTTGCAACAGGAAGTGCTTCCAACATAATTGCCAGCAATGTGAACATTTCAACCAATGGCTTGACCAACAGTGGCAATTTGGCCATCGTTGCAACTGGGTCCATCACGCTGTCAGGTAGCGTCCTAGATACGTCTCTATCTACCGGTGAAGCCGGTGGCTCGGCCTATATAAGCGCCGGCGATACCAGTGCCAATGCCATTGTGGGTGGGACATTAACCACAGGTGCTACCAGCACCAGCTTAAACACTGCAGGGCAGATCCTCATCACGACAGCCGGCGCAGGACAACCAGTTAACAACACACCACTTACAGTGACCAGCGGATCTATTGACATTGGCACTGTCTCCGGTGCCGACGGTGGCGTGATTGAAACATTGGGGACTTCTTCAACTCAGCAGTACACCACTGTTAACAGCGACTGCAGCAACTGCTCAAGCAATTCTTTGTTGCCGGAACAGATTCCGGGTGGCGGACTTACCAGTTTCACCAATACAGGAATAATTGCCCTCTCCGGAGACAGCAATTTCAGTTTCAGCAACCTGTCACCCATTGTGGTGTCAAGCTCTAATGTGACTCTCGGCACCATTAGTGGAAATGCCAGTACATTCACTGGGACAGCGGGAGTTGCCTTTACTCTCGTAGCTCCGACAGTGACCAGCGCAAGTCCCAGCCAGGCAGTGTCCATTACTATGGATGGCAACATCAACATCCTGACCACTGTCATTAACAATGCAAACCTCTCTGGAATCGGCGGTGACATTACCATGCAAGCCGGGACTGTCATGCAAAGCGGAAGTCCGCAGTCATCAGTCTATGGTGGAAACATTAATATGCGCGGGGTCAATCTTGCAACCAATAGCGGGAATGTATCCCTACTGGCGTATAGCGGTACGGGACTGACAGTCGGGACAATTAGCGTCGGTGGTGTGGATACTTCGGGAGTGGGAGGAGCAGGCGGCTGTTATAACTGCTCGGGCGCTGCAGGGGCTGGGGCGGAGGCTGGGTGGATCAGCATAAATGCGAACACGGGCATCTCAACTGGCTATTTGCGCAGCTATGGTGGAGGGGGAGGCGGGAGTGGGCAATGTACCGGTTGTGCGGGTGGAGGTGGCGGGATTGGCAGGTCCATAATGCTAGCCACAACAACCGGTGCAATCACAGTGAATGGAGATATCAACTCCTCAGGCGGAGGTGGCGGTGGCGGGTACTATCAGGGCGGCGCTGGAGGCAATGCTGGTGACGTAATTGTTTCAACAGATGCTGCAAGCGCTATTACAGTAAACGGACCCATTCTGGCTGCAGGCGGTGGAACCGGCTCTGGTGCTAACTACGGCTGTTATTGGTGTGGTATCAGTATTAGTGATGGTGGTGGTAGCTTTGGTGGTGGAGGTGGCGGCTCAAGCGGTTATTACAACTATGGTTCAGGAGGAGGCGGCTTTTATGGTGGTGGTGGT
Source organism: uncultured bacterium (assembly GCA_903835185.1). GTDB lineage: Bacteria > Cyanobacteriota > Vampirovibrionia > Obscuribacterales > Obscuribacteraceae > CAILLX01. Next base: position 18,759 of record CAILLX010000018.1, read on the forward strand.
AGTGCAGAATGGAGCTCGAACGGAGGTTCGGGTGGCGGCTTTGGCAGTGGCGGCGTTGGAGTAAGTCCTGCGCAATCAGGAACTGCAGGACATGGTGGTTATGGCTGGTTGAATGGCAGTGCCGTTGGCAGCGGCAATGCCTTTGGCATGGCAGGGAATCAGGGAGGAAACATAGGACAGGCAGGCACGCAAATTGGTGCACCGACTGTTAATCCAGGAACATCAGGGATTGTCAGTGTTTCAGGTAGGTCGTTTTCCGTTAGTGGCACCATCAGCGGTGCTTTCTTGAGTCTGTCACCGCTTACTCCCAACCCATTTAGCACATCTCAGCATGCAGACATGTCGGTGGTGGCAGGCCAATTCAGTTTTAATTCCAACCGCGCAGCCGGTACTTCAGTCAGTGTGCCAGGAGGCGTTGGCATATTAGGACTAGGTGTATTAGGTGCTTCTGGCAGCAGTAACAACCTGAACGCCAGCAATGTCACGCTAGGTAATTTGGACTGGTTGGGGTCGATTAGCGGCAGTATTGGCAGTTCAACCGCATCGGTCATGAGCGCAGCAGGCAGTCTTGAGGTCGGCAACATATCTAGTCAGTATGCAAGAGCCGCAACTGATGTGAGCATTTCGGCCATGGGAGGCAGTGTAATCACCGGCGATATTAGTATGCCGGGTAGGAATTTAAGTATTGTGTCCGAGGGAGGCAGCGTAAGCGTCGGCAATATAAATACTTCAGGAGCCGGAGGAGCAGGTGGTGGAGATAACGCCTGGGGTTCAACAGGTGGGGATGCCGGCTGGATTAGTGTTAACGCCAGCACAGGCATCGCGTCAGGCTATGTGCGTGCTTATGGTGGAGGAGGCGGCGGAAGTTGGTGGTGCGGCGGCTGTAGTGGTGGGGCCGGCGGAAGTGGTGGGTCCATTATGTTAACCACGACAACTGGTGCAATCACAGTCAATGGAGACATCAATACATCCGGCGGCGGCGGAGGCGGAGGGTTCTATCAG
>CAILLX010000019.1 GCA_903835185.1 uncultured bacterium
AACTACAGACTAAAATTAAATCCATGCGTGCCACCACTGGTACCATCAAAGCAGCAGCGTGATATACTACCGACATGAAATCCGAAAGGCACTCCCCATGACCGGATCAACTAATTTCAACTACAACTGAGACATCCTCACGTGGGAACTTTGATTATCGAAATTATCGGCTGGTCCGTACAAGTTTACGGGAAGAAGATAAATTGTGTTGATACCATACTGCTGCCTATAGCCCTGTGACTGTACAAGAAGCATTTTTTTTGCTAATCCGTAAGGAGCGTTTGTCTCTTCCGGATAACCAAGCCAGAGGTCATCCTCCTTGAACGGTACTGGAGCAAATTTTGGGTAAGAGCAGATGGTTCCTGTAGTAACAAACTTCTTCACGCCGGACAATCGTGCTTCTTCCAAGAGCATGATTCCCATAATGGCATTATCGTAAAAGTACTTGCCCTGGTTGGCTAAGTTGGCACCAATTCCGCCGACCTTTGCCGCCAGGTGGATCAGCAGGTCTGGACGTGTGCCTTTCAGCAATTGCCTAACTTGAGCTTGCTCCGTGAGATCGTAGTCGCAACTGCGGGGGATCGTGATACTGTCATAGCCTCGATCTTTAAGCTCGGCTACGACTTTCTGTCCCAGAAAACCGGCGCCACCTGTGACTAAGATATGTTTGAAGGCGTTCAAAATAAACACTCCCGAAACCCGACTTGTTCACCGAGTGAAAAATGCTCTGACAGCAGCCTGAACCAATGTCCTATCCTTTCTGCAGCTATAATAATCAAAAATTACCATGGATATTGAGATTGATTATGGCAGAAATCTGGGGATAATAGATTGAAACACTTTCATCTCCACCACTAGCTCGTAGCCCTAAGCTTTGGCATTGCTCTTGTGATGCTGCTCAATGCTTTGCTTGAATTGCTGATCGATCAAGTCGATACATTGATTGCGTTCGAGTGGATCAAAACACAACTGTCGAACCACGCGGTACATCGTTGTTGGTCCAAACTTGGTGCGCACATTAGTCAGTCAGTGCATCGCTTTTGGCTGCTGCTCAGCTAAATTTGGTTCGCATGTTTATGTTGTTGAATGCAGAAAAATAGTCAGGCTTGGCTCAGACGCAGCCAAGAAGTTTTCTGCAAATAAGTGATGGGTAAAGTCATCTCGATTAGCCAACGTTTTCTCTAAAAAATATGCCATCAACTTGTAGCAACTTGCCTGTTGCTGGATCGGAGAAACCTGGAATCACGTCCCATAGATAAAAGCCGGACTTCGCAATAAAGCCAATCATCTCCGGCAAGAGAGCTTGCCCAGCGTAAAGTGGTACTATTGAGAGTTCTGTTTGGAGGCCGACTGCCTGGGACAGTGTTCCTCTACCGCCAGTCAACACCTGTTTTTCAAAACCTTGCACATCGAGTTTAATGAACAATACGTCTCCGTCCTTTGAATGTTGCCCAGCTACATCATCCAAAGGTAGAACTTTTACAGTCTCTTGCCCGACGTAATGGGAATCCGGTGCGGCTTCAAGATGAGCAGGAAGCATCTCTAAAATAGAACTGCTGTATGAATTATCAGAAACATTAAGCTGGGTTTCAGCTCTCGTTTCGCCGAGAGCAAATCTCTCTGCTACCTCCCATTGAGAGAACTCTTGACAGGATACAGTTAGCTGCTCGTAAGCAGAACTCAATGGCTCGAATGATACTATTCTGCCCCCATAACCATGCTCGAGTAAAGAGCGAGCATACTGGCCAGTATTTGCACCAACATCGAATATGAGGTTGACTGACTTGCTTGCCAGCTGTGAACAGAGACGCAAAAGATGCGATTCTTGTTGCAGAGCATATGTAAGCTCCAACGCTCGACAGACACGAATATGGTCCTTCGATAATGCTTCCAGAGCGCCCCAACAAGCTGTTAGAGAAGGAGAAATGGCGCTCAGTCCTTCATCTAGCGCTTGCCTGGTATGCAGTAGGTTGTTTTCCAGCGCCGCCACGCGGGATTGTTCAGTTGCCAGGCGGGCATCAAACTCTTTCCGGGTAACGATTATCTGTTTAATGTAAGATTTCAGCATCTTATGCAACCCTTTCAGTCCAGTTGGCAGCGGAATGTATTGAGCTATTGCAATTTTGTTGACTAAGGCGGTGGGCTGGAGACTTCTTCGCCCGACTAAACATTGTGGATTTACTATAGCAGTTTTCACAAGGGTGCCCGCTCAACAACAATGGAGTTAATGGTTCGATCCGTGATCTAGAATATGACTGTGATAATGTGATCGCTGCTCTTGCTGTCGCCGGTGGTGGTGGAGCATTGATAGTTGCCAGGCTGTTTTATAATTTGAAGCTTGTGGAGGACGTGAGCGCATGGGACTTGTAAGATGGGGACCGCCTAAGGAATTGATACTTCTTTTGCAAAAGTCCTTTGGTTTAGACACATTTATCGAAACTGGCACATATGAGGGAGAAACTGCAGCCTGGGCGGCTGAATCCTTTTCGAAGGTGGTGACCATCGAGTATTCCGAAGAACTTTATCGGCTTGCCCAAGAGAGGCACCAGGATAAAACAAATATCGACTTTGTCTTTGGAAATTCTGCCGAGAAGCTTCGTTCGCTAACTGAGTTGTCCAATGGAACTGCTGTAATTTGGCTGGACGGGCACTGGTCGGGTGGATCCACATACGGAGAGTATGATGAATGTCCACTACTAAGAGAATTGGAGCAATTGTCACGAATCTCGCGCAGCCATTTTCTGTTGATAGACGACGCCAGGCTCTTTCTAAGCCCCCCGCCAGTACCACACAACGCTGATCAGTGGCCGACTATTGATAAGGTCTTGCAGTGCATTGCTAGTATCAACGACCAATACTACGTAACTGTCTTTGAAGATGTCATAGTCTGTGTGCCTCCTTATGCAAAGGAGTTGCTCGTTGAATATCTACAGGGCGCCAATACTCAGGAGTGGAACACTCTTTGTCTCTATAGGCAGTCTGCACAGCAACTGATAGAAGATAATAACGAAACAGCGGCAGAGTTGTGGCATCAGTTCAGATTTGCATACCCTTACCTTTCTCAGCTTCGATGCACAATTGAAGCTCTCCAGGAGCGCTGCAAGCAGTTGGAGTTGGCGCTTGACCAGTCTAAACAAGATTTGTGCGGGACAACCGGGGTCATGAATTTTATACGGACCAAGATCTTTGGTAAATGAGGCAGAGGGCTATTGAAGGACTTCAACGCTCTCACGGAACAGTTCGAGTATAACTGCAAAGAGCACAAGATTCAGCTAGCCATTGCTGCAGATCTGGTAGATGAGTGCGAGCAGGGTGGATTCAAGAAAGATGCATACGTTCTTGATGGAGCCTTCTTGGACAAGGAACTAATGTGAAGAATTGACGGGTATGGACATGGCGTGGCGGTCATTCTGCTCTCTATGAATTTAGTTCAGTTCATGCCCTAAAGCCAAGACTAACGACGGGACATGTCATTGTAAAATGTAGCAGTTGCAATTTTAAGGAGAATAGCTTGACCATTCCCGTAGAGTCTCTCATCAAATCGGACGACCTGCTAACTAGCAGGATCGATGTCGTGCTGTTCGAGGCCACAACAGGGTGCAATCTGCGCTGCACCTATTGCGCCGTGAGCGCACCATCCTATAGGGCATCGAATTTCGATTTCACTGGGATCGATGACATCGTCCAGTCAATGGCGTCGGCGAATGTCCGCACGGTGCAGCTCAGCGGACACGGAGAGACAACTGTGCTTCCCGGTTGGGACCGCTATTGTCAGCTGTTCTTTGACCGGGGAATTGCGCTATGCATCACATCCAACTTCTCTAAGATTTTCGTTGATTCGGAAATCGATGTGCTGGCAAGAATGGACTGGATCACAGTCAGCATAGACACCATTGACCGGGAGCTGTTGATGGCGATCCGGCGCAAGGTGGATCTTCGCACAATCATCTACAATTTGCAGTCCATCCGGCTCAGAGCGCTCCGGAAGTACCATAGGCTGCCGATCTTTAATTGGCAATGCACGCTTTCGGACCAGGTGGTCTGGGGGCTGCCGGACTGGGTTCAGATGGGCTTATTGAACGGCGTGACTAAGTTCACGCTGGGCAACCTTGTCGAGCAGTCAGAGGTGGCACAGACGATATCGACAGAGGGTTTGTCTGTCCCTCGTCATATAGCGCGGCTCGATCGTAACGACCTCATCAAAGCGTGCGCTTTGATCCGTGAAGCATCCCTGATCGCCCGGGACGGGGGCGGCAAGCTGAATCTTCAGCCGGGCATCGCTGAGGGGGTATTCGTCCGTCTAGCATCTTTCGGTATCAACGCACCGTCCGATCTCCTGGGAGAAGTGCAATGAAAGAGCAGCGCGATGAGTTCCAGCGGCAACTTAGTCTACTGCAAGAGAAGATCCTTCGCTTGGAAGAAAAGCAGGCATTAGATTGTGATGGTTCGACAGTTGCCGAGGAGAAAGGTATGCTGTCCAGCTACTGGCTGTCTTCTAGCTGGCGAGCTTTGTCCCCAATCCGCAACTTTGCCCGAGGCTTGCGTGGGCTGCCGCCAGAGCATATGCCGGAGCCGACCAACCACGCTCAATGTATTGAGGCGATAGATGCAGTTTGCAACTCTATCTCCTGGAATATTACCGGTCCGCTGCGGGCAGTCGGCATTATCTGGCGGCGATTGGCAGCGAAAGCCCCTGTTGCCACTGGCAAAGTGCAATCGCAGATGAGTCTGTTGCCTGAGGATGCTGATGGCATTAGCATTAGCTCAGCAGAAGATTCGTTGGACGATAGGGCATACACTGTGCCTAGAGGATCAGGTGAACTGTATTCACGTGGGCTTGTCAACCCTCAGTTTGTGACTGTCAACACCACTGCATCGATCGGACAGACGCGGGACTGTCTTGACCCATGGCGGCAGCCATTAGTGCGATCCAATGGTGATGTATATCCCTGCTGCTGGTTCTATGCGTCGCTCGGCAACCTCAAAGAGGACGGATTTGCCGAGATCATGAACGGACCGAGTTTCCAGGCATTGAGGCGGGAATTGCTGACCGGCAACCTGCGCCCCGCTTGTTCCGCCTGCCCGTCGCGCTCCATCACCACACCAGATCGACTAATTAGCAGACTTCATGCCGATGAATAAACAATATGCAAGATAGCGATCATGCGTAGAAGTGTCAGGTGGAGCGCATCGTGGTTGGCGTGCGGCTGTCGTTTTAAAATCCGGAAATTTAGACAAGCGAGTGATGCGTAGTTTAGCGGATGGCGACTCATTGCGATGCGTGATGTTCTTGAGCAGCGACTACTGTTTTGCACTCGTTAAGCAAAGCATATATCACAGTAGTCCACCATACTAGGGTAGATCAGCGCTTTTGCTGGGTCCTCAGGTACACGTGTGGGTGAATGTGAAGTTACGGATTGCATGTTTGTTTGCTAAAGCTCGGGTGTTGTGTTGTTTTTGTTGTAAATTGTTGGTATACCCAATAATCCAGCGGGGCGCCGCCGAGCAAAAACGAAGACAGTTGGAGCTGCTGATCCCAGATCAAGCTGGACACTTGTGATTCGAGTGGCTGCTTATTACGGCACATATGGAAAAAATGTTGGAACAAGACGTCGTACATTTGGTGCATGGTGACGTCCTTCTTTGTATATTGCTTGATTAGTCGTCTTGCCTCCGGATAACCAATCGTGTGCCAGGCGCTAATCGTCTTAGAATCTTGGTGCTCGCGAAATAGCCCAAAAACACTGTTTATTGCAACAAAATTGGCATGGTGATCGAGGAAGCGAAACCACAACTCATAGTCCAGAGCAAACCTATAGTCCAGGTTTATGTACGAGCCAGCACGATCATAGATCTCTTTTGTCCAGAAGCAGCATTCCTGCGGAATATAGCAAGCTTGGTAGAGTTCTTCTTTGGAAAAGGGGCTAAATGGGTATTGACGCAAAAACTTTCCGTTCTCGTCGATATACATACGACGCCCGTAGACAAGGTCGGCGTCAGGATTGTGGCTGAGAAAATCAACTGCTTGTGAAACCACCGATGATCCAGCATAACAGTCATCCGAGTTCAGATAAGCCATTATCTTCCCCCGACTACAAGCAAAACCCTTATTGATGGCATCTGCTTGACCGCTATCCTTCTCGACAATGAGTTTAGCAAATTGATGCTTGTATTTGTCTAGAATCCTCACTGTATCGTCGGTAGATACTGCGTCTACAATAATGTACTCAATGTTAGGATAGTCTTGCTTTAATACACTTAAAATAGTGCGTTCGATGAAAAGCCCTTGGTTGTAAGACGGAGTAACAATAGTTACCAGCGGAAAATCATCGCTGTCGTGGCTTCCGGCGCCCATGTTAATAGTCCTGTTAGTTATCGTGCTCTTTCCGCATCTCGACTTTGTTCACAAGTGAGTCATCTGGTTCGGGATTTAGCAGTCCCTCTACCAACAATTGCTTGAGTTGGGTATTCTCTTCCTTCAGTTTGCGCAGCGTTCTTATCGCTGCACCGTTCATTCCGGCATACTTGTTTTGGAGGTGCAATAACTCTGATATTGATAACTGGTGCTGGCGCGCTACTGTGAATACATCTCTTGTGGATTGTAAATTAGCTATGATTGTTCCAATCTCAGAGTCATTAAATTGCAGCTCGACTGTGGCTGGCTGATCCCAATTGTTGGCAGCCCGTTCGTTTGCGCTCTTATTTTCACCAGCGTGAATTGTCGCCATCAGCTCGTTGATTACCGACACCAGCTCGTTGATTACCTTGACGGTTAACTCTTCTTCAAATCTCAAAAATTCTTTTACGAAAAGTTGATGCTCTAGAACAAGATCCCGCTGTAATCGCTGGTATAGCGGTGCCAATAGCCAAAAGTAAGCTCCTAAAAAAATCTGCTTTAACATGTTCAGTTGTGGATTCCACCCCAGAGATTGGAAGAAATCATAACCCGCAAGTGAGAGCCAGCGCAAGGAACCTTATTTTATGTTTCGTGTTGTCACCCCGAGCTGTCTGCCATCGGCGCAGGTCATTTGTGTACCTTGGGCATGTAATCGAAAAGGTGCCGGGTGTCCAGCGGTGGTTTCGGGAGCGCTGCCAGTCTTTGATTATCCGGACATGCTCGGATTAGGGGCAAGACCGGCGCGGATCGTCTTAGGCGTAAGCTCTTTCGTTTTGCATCAATCAGTGACTCCCCGCCTTGGACAGTCTCATCGAGTCCATAAGCGCGAAAAATAACTTTGCCAGTCCTTGTGTTCAACGATGAGGTAAAACTTATCCGCCCTAATTTCCTAATTAGTGGATATTGAAGGTGATCTGGTTAAGTGTGCCGATTTGACCGGCGTGAGCAAATTGCTAATTGAGAACCACGAGGACAAACTTGGCCCAAACGGAAAGGCTTTTGTTATCGACAAGATACCTGCCTGGGGATATTCTTGCAACTGGGAGCTGTGAAAAAAGCTCTCGACCAACTCAGTGTACTTCTTTGAGAAATCGCTCCAATGACGCGTGCCTTCTGCTTCCTTCCTGCGCTGTGTATATCTATTATTGTGGTGTTTGTGCTGTTGATGATACCACCAGTTACACATCGATTCTCATACCTGGCAGCAATAATTGATAAGGAGCAACTTTTGCAAACAGTTCGCTCGCCACGAGTGATTCTGGTCGGTGGCTCAAATTTAGCTTTTGGTGTTGACAGTCAGGTCCTTTCAGAGAAGCTTCACATCCCTGTGATCAACATGGGGCTGCATGCCAACCTTGGACTTCGCTTTATGTTGCGCCAGGTGGAGCGTTGTTTGCGCAACGGGGATATAGTCGTGGTATCACCTGAGTATGAGCAGTTCCTCGGGCAGCTCAATGGTGGAACCGAGCTTGCCGAGATTTTATATGTTTTCCCTTGTGGTGTATTCAGCCTTTCTCTGGAGAACGTACCCAAGTTGGCAGAAGCGGTGGGTGAGATGGTGCACCGAAAGGTAAAATTTTGGTCTGCTTACGGAGTGAGGCAAGCGGGCCGTGACTCAATCTACGACCGCGGTGGATTTAACAGTTGCGGCGATGTAGTCAGCCACCTGGTCCGGACTACTGACCACTCCCACTTAGCGGACTCTGGAGTTGTCAGCGGGCCCCTTGTGATAGATGGAAGCGCCATTGATCTCCTGGGACGGTTTGCGGTGGTAGCAAGAGCTCGTGGTGCTGTGGTTCTGTTGACCTTTCCATGCTTGTGTCAATCAGTATTTAATCAGCCGTACAAACTGTCTTTTATCGCCCAGCTACAACGTTCGTTGCGTCAGCACCCAGCGCTTATGATTATATCAAGGCCTGAGAACTATGCGTTCGCTGATGACTGCTTCTTCAACACAGTGTATCACTTGGCAAAAGTCGCCAGACTAAAGCGAAGCCAAATGCTAGCTGAAGACATAAGCAGATACATAGCAAGCAAGGCGGACACCTGGTCGTCAAAACAGGACCAGGTGCAGACGGTGCCCGGGCGCAAGTGACTGTGCGACGTACCTGGACATCTACGATCATGGGTAACTGTTCAGCTATTGCCAGGCTTTGCCGTGTAGAATGGACATCCTGAACCAACGCATATTTCCAGCCTGGAATGCGCGACTAACTATAAGAGTAACAATGACAGAAAGAAAATCGACCTGGCTTCTAGACCACAAACAAGACCTTTTTTCCCAGACGGGGGAGGATGGCGTCTTCGCTGAGGTGCTCTCTTTACTTCCCGAGAAGAATCATTGGTGTGTTGAGTTCGGTGCCTGGGACGGCAAACTCTTCAGCAATACCGCAAATTTGATCGAAAATCGGGGCTATTCAGCAGTTCTTATAGAAGCAGATAGTAAGAAGTTCTTAGAGCTCCAGCAGTATTGTCAGCATAAAGACAACGTAGTTGCAATTAATCGCATTGTAGGCTTTGGGCAGGACGATAATCTGGATGAAATCCTCAGTACCACGCCCATTCCATTGGATTTCGACTTTTTGTCAGTCGACATTGATGGGAACGACTATCACGCCTGGCGTGCGATATCCCGGTATCGACCGAAGGTGGTAGTAATTGAGTTCAATCCCACAATTCCTAGCCACGTTAGATCGGTTCAGCCAGCAGATCCATCTTGCCATATAGGCTCCAGCTTACTTGCTATGGTGCAGCTGGCAAAAGAGAAGGGATATGAGCTGGTCTGCGCGCTGCATTTCAATGCCATCTTTGTAAAGCAGGAGTATTTCCCTTTGTTTGAGATCAAAGACAATGATCCTGCAACTCTTTGGCAAGACCAGCAGTCACTCACCTATCTTTGTGCAGGTTATGATGGGACCATATTCTTGGTGGGTGGGCGCCGTCTTCTCTGGCATGACATCGAGCTGTTCGATTCAAGGCTACAATATCTGCCGAAGTGGCTTCGCAAGTTTCCACCCAACTATACAAAACTCGAGGCGGCTTTCTTCAAGTTGTTTAAGAGCTTGATAAACCCGCAATGTTAACTGACACGTTTTTTGCACCCCTGGTAGCGAGTTTTATTTTACTGTTGGCAGATTATATGGCGCGCGAGCGTCTGAGATAGTTGTTCCGGTTGATCTTTGCTCTTCGCGCGCAGAAGCCGAGCACTGAAACCGTTGCACGAAGTACACCCTTGAGTTGAGTGCTCACGCGCGGGAAGATGGGCTAGTCTCAGTTCATTAGGTTGGCTGAAAGTGGTTTTGTCTTTGAGCCAACCAGCGGTCCGGAAGGAAGTCGTCAATTTGAG
>CAILLX010000020.1 GCA_903835185.1 uncultured bacterium
AACCCGCTTCTTTCTTTACCCGTACAGCTCTGTCCAACGTAGTACGTCTACATCGTCGAGACCCGCTCCTCCCTGCCACACTCCCTATTTCGAGCCACTTTCAGAACACCTGGCAACACCTGATAATTGTTCCTTAGAAGAGCAGTTCAATGACGATCGCCATATATTCACAAATTGAACTCGTCTATTGAAAATATTGAGCTGACTTTTTCAGAAGAAGAGTTCAGTGATAGACTTTTATTCAGAAGACGAGTTCAGTAGGCGACGGACCTAGAGATGGATTCAGATGCGGTGATAAGCGAGCGTGGTTTGCTCACACTCTCAGAGAGGGCTTGGGCGAAAGCCAAGCATCGAGCCGAAGTGATTGGTCCGCTTGCAGCACTGGAAGAAGTCAGCAGTAGTGAAGCCAACAAAGCCGCCGTCGAGCTTGGCCTATCCCAAAGGCAAATATATAAGCTTATAAGGCGGTATAAAGCAGGCGAGGGGCTTGTGACTGACCTTGCCGTGAAGCAACCGGCTGGAGGCAAGGGAAAGACACGAATTGCGCCGGAAGTGGACACTCTCATCACGGAAGTGATTAAGAAGCAGTACCTAACGAGGCAGAGGCGATCCGTGGCAGTGATTGTCCGGGAGATTCGGATGCGCTGCAAGGAGTGCAGGTATAAGATGCCGTCCGATAATACCGTCCGGGCGCGAATCAGCAGTCTCGACCCCAGAAAAGTGGTGAACAAACGCGAAGGGCACGACGCAGCTAGAGTCCTGATGCCGGCTGCCGGAAAAGCTCCAGAACCGGCAGCGCCACTAGACGTTGTCCAGGTTGACCACTCGCCAGTGGATGTGATTGTGGTGGACGAGGTTGCAAGAGAGCCGATTGGCCGACCATATTTAACGCTGGCTATCGACACGTTTACGCGGTGCATTGTAGGAATGTTGTTGACGCTAGAAGCTCCATCAGCGACATCGGTCGGGTTGTGTCTTGCGCATATGGTTAGTGATAAAAGCGGCTGGCTGGTGCGGCTTGGTCTAACCGATATGACATGGCCAATGCATGGCAAGCCGACCTGGATCTATCTGGATAATGCACCAGAGTTTTACAGCGAGGCGCTCAAGCGAGGCTGTGAACAGCATGGAATTAAACGTGACTACAGACCAGGGGGGCTGCCCCATTTCGGCGGCATTATTGAGCGAGTAATTGGAACGGCAATGACAATGGCGCATGAGCTGCCAGGGACCACGTTCTCAAACACCCAGGAGCGCGGCAAGTACAAATCTGAAGCCAGGGCGATCTTGACGCTCCGTGAACTGGAGAAGTGGTTGACGCTTGCGATTGGCACGTATCATGCAAGCGTCCACAGCAGTCTGTGGGAGCCTCCCGCCGCTTGTTGGAGCAAGAATGTCGAGACAGCGAAGCTTTTTACAGTGACCGATGAGAAGGCATTTTTGATTGATTTCCTGCCGGTAGAAAGGCGAGGCGTAGGCCGTTATGGGTTTGTGATAGACCACATCACCTATTATTCTGACATTCTTAAACCGTGGATAGCGCGGCGTGAGCAACTAGACAGATTCATCCTTCGGCGTGATCCGCGTGATATCAGTAGTGTGTGGGTTTTAGACCCTGAAAGTCAGTGTTATCTGGAAATACCATATCGGGCAATTTCTAATCCATCTGTGACGCTCTGGGAGCACAAAAAGGCGATGGAGAAGCTTAGAGAGGCTGGGTGTTAGCAGGGATGTAAACCCGCAGTTATCCGGCGGTTTGCGCGGTGGTTAGCCGCCGTCGCCGCGAGTATATCTTCTGGATTATCAAACGGTGCAGATGATGTTCTAACTGAGCATCCGATCGCTGGACTTGGCAAAAGTCTCAATTGTTGGCAGATTAAAGGATCTCTGCGAATTGG
>CAILLX010000021.1 GCA_903835185.1 uncultured bacterium
AACCCGCTTCTTTCTTTACCCGTACAGCTCTGTCCAACGTAGTACGTCTACATCGTCGAGACCCGCTCCTCCCTGCCACACTCCCTATTTCGAGCCACTTTCAGAACACCTGGCAACACCTGATAATTGTTCCTTAGAAGACGAGTGCAATTTCGTCAAAAGACGAGTTCAGTGACTTCTGAAATTGGTGGTTCGACACGTGTATCGCCGCGAAGGTCGGGCGCTCCGCGCCATCATCTAAAAGTGACTGACAACGTCTAACAAAATATGTTATACTCTGGTAGTACAATTTCGAGGACGACAGATATGACGCCACCCAAAGTTTCCGGTGAGAAAAAAGGCGAGCTAATTCAGCTCCGGGTCGAAAAGTCATTTGCCGACCAGCTCAACGCGCTGGCGGATCGCAAACAAGTCCCGCTGAGCGTAATGCTGCGAACCTGGATGGCGGAAAAGCTGCGAGCCGAAAGCAAAATCGAGCAGAATGAGCGGTCCGCCTGGATAGAAAAGCGGATCACCAATCTGCCATTGCAAGGCTTCGAGGAAGGACCACTGGTTGTGATGCACGCCTTTCCGTTATCCGGCAAAGCAAAGCTAACTGTCGACACGCTCAAGCAACACGCCTACGCACTAGTGCCGGGCTATGAGCACAGACGCTACTCAGAATCTCAAATCCTGCAGCACGGACTGGAGACGGTAGTGAGAGGAGGCGGGGATGATGGAAAAATTGTCGCCAGAGGAGAAGCTTTCAAGACAGGCGAACTTGAGACCGTTTTATCAATGCCCTCCGGAAACAATCAGTTCTTCGGCCAGCAACTCGACTATCTGATAGTGCGGGCAGTGCAGACACTGTGCTCGATTTTTAAATTCCACGATATCGAGATGGGCTACGTCATCCGTATTTCGCTACTGAACGCCAAAGACTACTCTCCGGTTCAGCAAATGGTTATTGCCAGCACTCATCCTTTGCCTAAGTTCAACTCAAACCGCGTCGACTTGCCAGAAATTACGGTCACATCACCCGACCAGCTCGCCAGCATGGCTAACACAGGCGAGTTTTTGATGGACACCCTGGATGAACTTTGGCACGCCACCGGTCAGCCGGGCTCGATAAGCTTCGATCACAACAACAGATGGATAAACACAGTGCAGTGATGCAAGCGAGCCAACGGCGAATCGCTTTCAATCCAACGCTAGCCGGGACAAACAAATGTCAGAAGAACAAAAACCAAAACCTGAAGTTAGCTTCTCCCCTAATGCGGAGAGGAATTTAGAACAGATAGAAGACTATATAACCGACAATGGCAATGCGGACGCCGCTGGCAAGGTCGTCGATCAAATCGTCGATCGCTGCGAGGTGCTAGCTGCAATGCCCAGGTCGGGAAAAGCCAGAGAAGACATCGCGCCCGGCGTGCGTTCGGCAACTTCGGGCATGTACGTAATTTACTATTGCATCCACAGCAACAAGATCGAAATTCTTAGAGTGTGGCACGGAGCACGCGACAATGCGGCTCTAATAGGCGAACTCTAAAGAGCGGACACCAGAGAAGCGAGCAAGCGAGGCGCGATAAGCTCCTCTTTAACGCTTTTTCGCGCGTCTTTGCTGGATTCTCTCGCGAACAGTTTCTATCGGGATGCCCTCTCCAGCGTCCATTTGCTTGATGCTGCTTTGTATCTCTCGTCTCAGCTCGTCCAACTGCAGCTTCTCGAGTCCATCTTGGCGTCGAAGCAGCCGCAAGCTTTCTCTTACCACTTCGCTGGCAGAGTTATAGAGCCCCGTTTTGACCTTATCATTGACGAAATCTTCTAATTCGGGCGTTAGCGATACATTCATAGTCATAGAAATGCTACCTCCAAGCCAACCAACTCAATTCTAGTCCTTATGGCAAACATTGTCAAACTTTGCCATAGCCCTGTAAGCCCGATCGCGAGAGCCGTCTTATGTCGATGGCTCTCACCTCTTTTCCGGCTATTGCCAGCGCGGCGGTGGCGGGCCAGCTCCACTGTCGGTTTCTTTCTTCCCGGTCGGATTCGGCAGGCGGATTGAAGCAGCGCCAATCTTGAACACAGAGCCCAAGATCCCCAGCACGGCGCGGACGGCAAGGGTCACCAGGTTGAAAACGATGCCGGTGACAGGGCGCATGACGTTGCCGTCCGTCTCGTTGTACTGTGGTCGGTTGCGTCTCACTGCCAGCTCGCCGCATAAAAAGACGTCCGCAGGACTAACCAGCGGCTTCCCGTGCACGCAAAATTGTTTGCCGGGTAGTCTTGAACTCTCGCGCGATCTCGGCAATGGTAGCACCAGCATTCAGTCTCTTTAAGACTGCTGCTCGCTCCTCCGCATTTAGTGTCGGCGGCCGACCAAAGCGCTTACCCGCAGCCTTAGCCCGAATAATTCCTGACTGCGTTCGTTCAATCAGCAGGTCCCTCTCGAACTCTGCCACTGCCGCGATAACCTGCATCGTCATCTTTCCTGCTGGACTCGTTAGATCAACACCGCCCAGGGCAAGGCAGTGTACACGCACACCGGACCTGGCAAGCTACTCCACTGTTGCTCGCACATCCATCGCATTGCGGCCAAGACGATCAAGCTTAGTTACGACAAGCACATCCCCTGATTCCATCCGGTCAATCAGCTTCGTAAAGCCAGGACGATCTTTTGCCGCTATTGACCCACTGATTCTTTCCTCGATCAACCGGCGGCCCTTGTCACCGGCGACATAAAAGCGCGTGATTATTGGTATTTACAAGGGGTATTTGTTTTGGCAGGAGACTGTGCAGCCTCCCTTCCGGTCGGCACACTTGAACTCTTGGTGAGGCGCGAAAAGCGCGGCTACCGCCGCGGTAA
>CAILLX010000022.1 GCA_903835185.1 uncultured bacterium
CGGACCAAATATTCAACAGCAAAACAACAAAATTAAATCCCAAAAAAATCAACAAAACAAAACAAGCAGCATGATACACTCAGTTCAAATCCGCACCAAGACAGGGATTGCCAATTTCAACTAAAAACGGGACAACCCCCACGCAAGCAATGCTTGCCCAACCGATAAAAAATGCCACTCTCGATTCACGCCCCGGATCAGGTGGTTTCAAACAAAAGATGAGCATCCCAACACAACCTGCAATACATGCCAATAAGTGCCAGAACTGCTGACCTTGCAAAGGCAAGCCGAGAAATTTAAACCGATAGTCATACCAGAGGGTATTCAGAAGCCTGCTCACCTTGCGCAACGCCAGCTGGACAGAATCCAGCGGGCGTGCCTGCCAGAGTCCGTAAGAGATAGCAAAGCCACCATCGGCAGGAAAAAACATACCCGCCAGCTCAGAGTCGGGAAGCACTCCCCAGCCATCTGTTTCAATATTGGAACCAGAGACGAAGTTGTGCACCGGGAAACGCTGGGCAGTGAGCTGGGATTTGCCGGTAGCACAGTGAGTAAAACTGAGCCACGGTGTCATCACCAGCGACAGCCCCAAGAGGATGCCACACATTCCTAAAAGTCGGTCCCGCCAGCGAGCCAGCAAGAATACTGCAATGCAATCAAGCAAAAGCGCCATCGGTAGCAAAGCTGCTCGCAGCAATCCTGTAACAGCTGTAAGAACACCTGCTATACCTGTTATCAGGATCAGTTTCCAGCCACGAGTGTACTGAGTCCCTTTTACAACGACTGGCGCCTCTGGCGCGCCCGAAGCCGGCGAGGACGCCCGCGCTCCCAGGTTGTTACTGCCGCCCAGCTGCCCCAAAACGAAATACCGGGATTGCAGTGCCGCCAGAACTGCAGTAAGGAGAAGCAAACAACAGACAGCTTCAGTTTCAGTTAGAAACCTGCCTGCAGCAATGACGGCTGCCGGATAGAGCCCCCATGCGGCAGCAGCAACAACTCCAAGAGTGCGACTTGCCGTCAATTTGCGCGCCAGCAGATAGACCAGCACAGCAGTTAAAGCCTGCACAATACATTGCATGAGTACCAAAATGTATCGGTCAGCAACCGACGGATACCTGCCTGTAACGGCAAAAATCGCTGCACCCATGACAGGAAGAACTGGACCGTCCAACATAAGCGTATCAAAGAGCGGCGAAAGCACTTGATGAAGATGCAGATGCACTGCCGTCCCCTGACTAAACAGAGCGCTCGCAGCCTGGTAAACAGCTTTGGCACTGGCAAAATAGTGTGCTGCATCAAAGAGAAGAGCAACTTCCAGCGCTCGCCTCGACAAGTTCTGCATCAAGCAAACAATCAAAGTCACTGCGAAGCACAGAGCCGGAAGCACCATCTCTTGGAGCAGCTTGTTGCATTGATTAGCCATAATTTGTTCCCCCGTAAAAGGCTAGCACAGGTTAGCCCAAATTCCGGCTAATCGTCACACCAGGCAACCGTGAGCCTTACACTCAAGATTGCTGCGAGCTGACACTGCTACCTTGCGCTCGATGGTGAAGCAAGCTGATCGTACTGCCTTTCGCAGTGCACATTGATGGTACTGCCTGCGCATACAAAGTACATAGCAGACATGTAAATATCCAGTTTACCAACTGCCCGCCACACCTCACCAAAGCAAGAAGGAGCAATCCGCAAGATCACTCCTCTTCACTCTTCTATACTTTGGTGCTATGTACCCAGTATGGCTGTTAGATCCTGTTCAGGTGTCGTTATCGGCTTCAGTTCAAATGTTTCCACCAGCTTGCCCAGCACTCCGGGTGTGATGAACATCGGCAGATTTGGTCCCAGGCGAATGTTCTTAACACCAAGATGCAGCAAAGTGAGCAAGACTGCCACAGCCTTCTGCTCGAACCAGGAGATAATAAGCGACAACGGCAAATCATTGACTCCGACACCAAAAGCTTGTGCTAGAGCGCTGGCAATTCTCACTGCCGAATAGGCATCATTACACTGTCCAAGATCGAGAAGTCGTGGAATTCCACCTATGTCACCAAAATCTTCTTTATTGAATCGATACTTACCGCACCCGAGAGTAAGAATGACACAATCGCTGGGCACTCTCTCTGCCAGCTCGGTAAAGTAATTGCGGCTGGATTCGGCTCCATCACAACCACCAATCAAAAAGAAGTGGCGGATCTCTCCCTTTTTCACAGCAGCAATAACCTGTTCGGCCACAGACAAGACAGCATTATGGGCAAAGCCCACTGTTATGGTCTTGCGTTCCTCTGTTTTTGAAAAACCTGGTGCCTGCAACGCTGCTTCAATGGCTGGTGTAAAGTCATAACCATTAAGCTTGGTGACTCCTTCAAAACCAACCACATCCATTGTGAACAGCCTGTCTCTATATTCAGCAGCCGGCGGTTTCAAGCAATTGGTAGTCATCACAATAGCGCCGGAGAAGGCAGAAAACTCACCCACCTGATTCTGCCAGGCGCCACCATAATTACCGATCAGGTGCGGAAATTTTTTGAGTCCCGGATAAGCCAGCGCTGGCAGCATCTCTCCATGCGTGTAAACATTAATCCCTTTGCTTTCAGTTTGCTTCAGCAGTTCGTAAAGCGACTTGAGATCATGCCCGGATATGACGATCGACTTTCCAGCAACTGGGGTTATTAGTACCTGCGTGGGCTCGGGATGCCCAAAGGTCTCAGTATGAGCACGATCAAGCAGCTCCATGACTAGCCAATTCACTTCACCTGTTTTCAGGCACAGTTCTAATAGCCGGTCTGCAGTCTGCTCTGGTCTCGTTAAATAATCAAAAGCTTCGTGTACAAAAGTACAAATCTTGTCATCACGATAACCCAGCACTTTTGCATGGTGCGCATAAGCTGCCAGTCCTTTGATTCCGTAAGTCAGCAACTCCTGCAGACCAACAATATCTTCATTTGCAGCCAGGATTCTCTTGAGAATCGACAGTGACTGAGCAAATGCCTGCAAATCATCTCTATTGCTCAGCCCCTGCCATTGTGCCGGTCCCAGCAGTTCGACCTTTTGCTGCCCTCTCTTGGCACAAGCAGTTTCGTATAACTGGCGTGCCTTATTTAAAGTTTCTCCAAGTTCTGATATGTAGATTACATGCTCATCAGCGTCAAAATTCACATTGGTCAAAGTGACAAAAAGTCCTGACAGTGTCTGGTCATTGATTTCAATATCAGATGCACCCAACTGCCTGGCACGATGCGCATACTGCGATATGCCCTTGAGGATATAAATCATCAAGTCCTGCATGACCGCAGTTGACGGGGTTTTCCCACAGACACCTATACTGGTGCACCCCTGTTTCAGGGGGGTTTGCTCACATTGATAACAGAACATGCTCATCTTTCTGTCTCCATTGTCTTTCTTGACAGATGAATAAATAGTGATCTGACTGACGCCCCACAATATGTCCATGTATCCCTTGGTCACTCGGGGATATTTGGACCTTTTTATCCAGAATAGCATATCATTAACCACAATCAAGCTTTTAGGGCTCAGTTCACCAAACTGGCATAATCGTGCGTTGAGTCTAGCCGCACAGACATTTAGCAGCCCAAATCAGCCAGACTTAACCTTATGAACCGATTCTGACAAATCGCTGACCGGAGTCTGTAATTGAGCAGAAGTACGATCCATATAGCAGATACATAATCCAAACAAATGGATCATTGCCAAACCTGGAATGCCAAGAAATTCAGAAATCCCAACCGACAAGCTGAAAGCTACTCTAGCTGCCGATCATTCATTGTTATCAGAATGCGGGACCTTCTTGAGCAGCGTTAAGTACAGCATTATTCAGGAGCCGTATGATGGAGTTCGTCAGCTTTTAAGCCATGCCAACATCACTGTTGCTCCACGTCATTTGGCTGACAAACCTTTGCAGTCTGATGGCTTTGCTATAGCCGGCAGTTTTGTTGGCTCTACTGTGAAGTTTTGGTTGGTGAACCAAGCCATGGGCAAGCTTACCCGAATCGGAAGACTTGGTGCCACCAGCACATGGCAGGCAGAAGCGCTAAAAATGGGTCTCACCGGCTCAGCTATCGAGGCGGCTACCCCTATAAGCGAAGATGGTCAGTTTGCCAGACACAAGGCAACATCAATGATCGAGTCTCTCGGTTCTTTTGCCGTATTTGGAGCAGCAAACGGACAAGCCAATGAACTCGGCTTATTGGGACGGGCAGGCTTTCGCACTTACCTGGCAGACAGTATCGTTAACGGACTGTCCGGCACGGCAAGCGGAATCACAGGTGCCGAACTGCATGCTTTGCTGCAGCATGGCAGAACAGCAAATCTAACTGAACTTGCAGGATCTGCAGCAGGAAATATGGCTCTGGGCTTTGGACTTGCCAGTCTTGATCGCCTTATGCCAGGGCGAGGCATCAGACTCAAGGCGGCTGCCGATGGCTGCAGAACCAGCGACGCCAGCACTGAAGAATGGGTATCTAAACACTACGACGGCAAGACAGAGATCCGCGCGCCTATTCTTACCTGGCTGGCCGAAAACAAACCGAAGCTGCGCCCACCTAACTATCAAGAGCTACGAGCCAGGGCGTGGCAAGAAACTAGTCCAGTCGATCTAAATTTAAGTGATTGGGCATCGCACCAGCGCCCATCTGTAATCAGGGAGTTGCGCCGCCTAAGCCAATCAGCCCTCGCTTCAGACAGTAATATTGACGCTTTCATTAGCCGGTTGACAAGGCCCCATCTACAGAATCTGGCAAGCGAGTTCGGCAAGTCAGTTGAAGCAGAGAAGCAGTCCCAACGTGAGCTCGAAAAAGAGTGGTCGAAGCACCCCGAGTTGGCAAACACGTCGCTGCTTGATCTGCTTTACAATCAACAAACGAGGGAGCAGCTAAAGGCTGCAGGAAATGAGAATCTCCTCGAACTCGCCACAAGATATGAGAAGTTAGGAAATCAAGCAGATCGTGCCCCCGAGAAGAAATTATTCGAGCAAGCTCTGCAAATCGAATTTGATGCCATTAGGAAGGAACTTGGTTCGCCTCAGCTTGAAGTCCATCCCGTCGCCATGGTTGGTGGTGAATGTGACGACCATCCAGCACAGAGGATGTGGATTGGAACAGGTGAACAACCATCAATGTCAGCTACAACTCTAAAGACTGCGTATCATGAGTTCACTCATCACATTCAAGGAGGTAGGCTCTACGGCAAAGAAACCTTAGCCTACTACGCAAAGTTGCCGTTCTACAAAGTTTCACAATTTTTAGAGCTCCAAGATTCCATTCCGATTAGCCCGGAGCAGGCAATACTAAAAATAGCAACCAGGCGCCAATTCATCAACTCTTACGTGGGTTATTCCAACGAAAGGCAAGCCCATGCAATAGCCTTACTCACACAAATCCGGGCAATTGCTGCCGGTTTGCCAATATAATCTCACTGAAGTTGGACGTGTCGCATATATTAGGTGGTATCACACGCCACTTATCACCTTAATTTGATGAAATTTGATCAAACAGCTGCCAGCAGCATCGACATGTTCTTCTCTGTTTCGACGTCGCAACACCTGCCGCCGGCATCCTGGCAGCTTCTCAGCTCGCTTGTTGCAAGCATGGCTCTTCTGGTACGATGGCTGACTGCAAGTAAGCACAGACGTCCTCGCCTGCTTGCTAGCGCGCTGGAAGTAGCGCCCCCACGGTCACTAAGGAGAAGAACCCAATTGGCACCGGAACGGCAAACATTGTCAATTTGGGACTCCGGTCTTCAAGTCCTCCAGATACTGGTGCTAATTTTAGCTGCAGTTTTTTTAGCCGGACAGCCGACCCTGGCTGCGCCAGAGGCAGAGTCAACAACTCCTTACCTGTTTACCCAGGACGGCGAGCTGTCTCAAAAAGTCAAACTACCTGTTTATCAATGGGCACCAATGGACTCAGAACCTAAGGGGATGGTGCTGGCCATACATGGACTGACATTGCATGGCAGACGTTATGAACTTCTGGGCCGCGCCTGTGCCGTGGGCAAGTATTTTGTTGTTGCTCCTGACATGAGAGGTTTTGGACGTTGCTATGCAGACTCTGACAACTTGTTCAGCACACAGAGTGACTGCAAGCGAAAAATCGACTATGACCGGAGCTACGAAGACCTGGCTTCACTGGCTCAACAGATGAAGCAGAAGTACCCGAAGCTGCGCCTCATTGTCATCGGCGAAAGTTTAGGTGCTGCAATGGCTGTCCGGCTAGCCGGCGGACACCCGGAGCTGGTTGACGGACTCATCATCTCCGGTCCGCCGATGAGGATTCAACCTCGCATGATCCTCGACCCCTGGAGCGTATGGCAAGGGCTACTGGCAGTCCTGGTTAGACCTAGTGGTCTGCTTCACTTAGATATATTCATCACCAAGCTTATTTCAGATAATCCAGCCGTGATCAAAGAAGTGTCATCCGACCCGCTCATCCGTAAGCACCTTACAATAGGTGAACTGTTAAAAACACACTTTTTAGTCTCCAAGACTCGCAGTTATGCGCGTAACATAAAGCAGGACACACCGGTATTGATTCTGCAAGGCAACTTAGACCGTTGCGTCATTCCTGCAGCAATTGTGGATCTGTCCAAGAACATCCGCTCTGCCGATCAAACTATGCGCTGGTTCGACAATCATAGTCACCTTCTCCTTGAGACATCATACTGCTCAGGGGCTGTAATAGCAGCATTGGGCGACTGGTTTGACAATCATAAGCCTGCTCGCCTGGAGGAGCTCAAGGAATTAGAAGAACGGGTCCGCCAACTGGGCGGACACATAGGAGACTAGAGACAGCTGGATCTATTGAGATGGGACTAATGACAACGATTAAGACAACTATCTGCATGCTCACACTGGCATTCTTTTCCTCTGGCGTGGAGCCATCCAGCCTGTCGGTCATCGTAGGCGCAGCAGCTGCCACACCGCAATCACCAGCCTGCACTTACACCAGCCGTGATGGCGCTGAGTTCTGGCAGTCGCTCTCTAACAGCATCAAGCAGTGGAAGGACTACACCTGCGATTCAGAGCTTGAGTCGTATTCGTCAAAACAGCGTGCACATTATCGTGCCAAAACACATTACAAGAAAGACAACCAGTTCCGTCTTGAGATAACAAGCGCAGGCTATAAAAACGGTTCAGTACTAGTCCGCACAAACAGCGGCAAGGTTCGTGCCCAAGGAGGGCTGATGCTTGCCTATATCAAGATGGATCTGGAACCGAACTCTCGTATGTTGATACTGCCAAACGGACGCAATGCAGCCCAATCGGACTTACCAACACTGGTGGATGAACTGGCGCAGAGAATCGCACGCGGGCACAAGTGTAATATGTCAGCCACACCAGTTATCGAACCGGGACTTGACAAGAAAGTGATTATTGTCGACATACTTAAACCGGATGCCAGTGGCGATGTTCTGAGCGATCGTATCTTCCTGGACCCCGGTTCACACATACCAATGCGCTGGGATCTTTTTGATAACGGCAAGAAGATAAGCGCAGCCTGGTTCAAGAATGTACGTATCAATGCCGGCTTAGATGACGAACTGTTTCAACTATGAGAGGGGCACCAGAAGGGAGAGGTCGAATGAAGTTTCAAATTAATCAAATGTATGTTCAACCGCCGGTGCTGTCGGTCCGGAACAAGAGCTTCGCACTGTCTAATATTTTACTTTTCACATGTCTGCTGATAGCCCCCACATACGGTGCCAATTCTGACACAACTGCAGCTACTGCTCCAGCCACACCAACTGCATCCCAAGCTGCTGCTCCTACTGTTGTTCCTACTGTTGTTCCCACGCAAGCAGCTACTGCACCAGCTACTCCAACAGCTAAGCCTTCCACTTCCCCAGTTACCGAGCAAGGCACCACTCCGGGAGCAACTTCAGTTAGTAAGATGGAGGAGCTGACTCTTGAGGACATGCGCGATGTTGGCATGGCGCTTCAACTCATCCGGCAAGACTGCATCAATGTCTATTCAGAAAGCGTGCGCAGTCGTGTCGCTCTTACTGATGGACCGGAAATCCGTCAACCAGACTCCATTCCAATTGATACCAGTCATCTGCAACTTCTTCCCGCACGCAGAGAGTACCTCGTCTACTACCTTGCCTCCATGGAGCCGGCAATCAGGCTGCTTGCTCATGAGATGTCAGATGCTCAAACTGGAGTAAAGACATGGATAATTCCGGAAACCATCAAGAAAAATATTGATCCGCTCTGGGAATCCTGGCAAAAGCTTGTTGCTCAGCTAAACAAGCACCTTGATATGCTGGTCCCTCTCTTCGACGATGCCGAGCACAATAACGTGCAGGTATCTAAGGTGGCCGTGGACATGTTCAACGACGTAGGCGTACTGGAAGAGCTGCGCAGGTCAGTCTATAAGATCGTACAAGACACTCACAAGCCGGGTACCACAGAGAAAATCATGGTGCAGCACGATACGACAAAATGACTGACTGCGAGAACTGTAGGGGCGGCTCGAGAGCCGCCCACCAGGCGCGTCCCGACGCGCCTCTATCCAAACAGCACAGATGCTAAACTACCCAGCGAACTTATCCGATTCCAATTTCCTTAGATTCCAATTTTCAATTTCAGCCACCAATAGATAACAGGAGATAAAAATGATTCAGTTAGCCAGCCGATCCAACTGAGCTCTGTCTTTGACTGAGCTCAGTTTTGTTCAGCAGTCGGCACCTGTATTGCAATCGGGAGTTGGGCGCATATACATTGCTAGCAACAGGTATTCAACTTGTCATTCACATCGATACACAAAACGCCCACTCAGCGCTGTTTCCTGCTGGTGCCAAAGAATTTGCCAGAATCTTTAAGTGCGTGAACTGTCAGGTACTCATCGTAAGTACCATGGAAATCCAGCAATTGTCCATCAGTGAAAGAAAGCAGACGAGTGGCAACATCCGCCACGAGATCGCGGTCATGGGTGACCACAAATACTGTGCCTGCAAACGCTGCTAAGCCCTCGGACAGTGCAGAAACTGCTTCCAAATC
>CAILLX010000023.1 GCA_903835185.1 uncultured bacterium
ACAGTAAAGCAGGACTTCTCATGAGAGCTTTCTGGTTCACTGGTAAGGAAAGCTGCACGCGAGATTTATTTGATCGAGCCGATTATTATTACAATCGCCAGGTGAAGCAAGAACTGAAAGGAGATCTGTGGGCCATGCCAGATTGGCTTGGGCGCTTCCTGGTACCGAGCCGTGGAAGCAAACCTTTAAAAACGATGCAACCGGTGCTGCCGCAGCCACTCTTTAACGTTGATTATTGGGCACCCAGATGATTAAGAGATACATTGCTGGCTCATAGATATACAGCAAGTTGAGTTGTCAGCTGCCTTATGGTGGGCAATAACGGAGTCGGCGGAGCGCTCATTGCAACAATGCCATCTGCCGCTAACGCAGATGGCATTGATTTACTTCAGCTGCAGCTAGCTACTGACGCTCTTTAATTTCAGCGGCAATGCGTTCAACAAAGTCGTCCAGTTTCACCATACCCAGATCGCCGTCGCGCCGGTGACGTACTGAGACCGACCCATCTGCAGCCTCCTTGTCGCCAACGATTAGCATGTAAGGAACCTGCTGCATCTGAGCTTCACGAATGCGATAATTTACGGTCTCCGATTTGTCGTCAACTGTTGCTCTGACATCGCGAGCTTGCAGTTTAGCAAGAGCTGTCAGAGCATACTCGCGGTGCCGGTCTGCTATAGGCAGTACGATAGCCTGAACAGGAGCAAGCCAGGTGGGGAAGACTCCAGCATAATGCTCAATCAGCCCACCACAGAAACGCTCCATAGATCCCAGCACTACGCGATGAAGCATAATCGCCTGATGACGCTCACCATCTTCACCGATATAAGTGACATCAAAGCGCTGTGGTAGATTGAGATCCACCTGCACAGTAGGTCCTTGCCACTCGCGACCGATAGCGTCGTAGAGCTTAATGTCAATCTTAGGCGCATAGAAAACACCACCGCCTTCGTCCACCTCATACTCCATCCCGCGACTCTTGAGAGCTGCCTCAAGCGCTCCGGTTGCCATTGCCCACTCTTCATCAGTACCTAACGACTTCTCGGGGCGAGTAGCCAGATAGGCTTTATAGGTATAACCAAAAGTCTTCATCATGAATTCGACAAGATCGAGGATACCGTTAATCTCATCTTCTAACTGGGACGGAGTGCAAAAGATATGCGAGTCATCCTGAGTAAATCCGCGCACTCTAAGCATGCCATGAAGCACACCAGAACGCTCGTAGCGATAAACAGTCCCTAATTCAGCTAAGCGAAGCGGCAGGTCACGATAGCTGCGTAGCCGTGACTTGTAAATCATGATATGCCCAGGACAGTTCATCGGCTTGGCCCGATAAGGTTGCCCGTCAATATCCATGGCTGAATACATATTCTCGCCATAGCTTTGCAGGTGTCCGCTTATCTCATAGAGCTTTTCGCTGGCTATATGAGGAGTAAAGACAAACTGGTAGCCGGACTTGCGGTGTGTATCACGCCAAAAATCCTCTATGACATTACGGATAGTGGCAAGATTGGGATGCCAGAAAATAAGCCCTGGTCCAACCTCATCATGAACTGAAAACAGATCCAGTTGTTTGGACAACTTGCGGTGATCGCGTCTCTCTGCCTCCTCCAGCTTATGGAGATACTCTTCGAGATCAGTAGCTTTCCACCAGGCGGTGGCATAGATACGTTGTAGCTGCTCGCGCTTTTCGTCACCTCTCCAGTAAGCACCGGAAACTTTCAGGAGCTTGAAAGCCTTAATAACGCCTGTTGCCGGCAGGTGCGGACCGCGGCACAGATCATTCCAGACAGTCTTGCCATCCTTATCTTGCATGAGATAAAGAGTTGGGCTTTCATTTTTATGCTCTTCAAGCAGTTCAACTTTAAACTTCTCGCCAGCTGAGCGAAAGTCAGATATCTGCTGGTCAACGTTGGGAATCTGGTGGCGGACAATGCGCTGGTTTTCCTTAACTATGCGCTTCATCTCCTCTTCAATCTTGCTTAAGTCTTCAAGCGAGAGTGAATGCTCTGGAATTTCAAAGTCATAGTAGAAGCCATCTGTAATAGTTGGACCGATTGCAATCTTAGCCTGCGGAAACAGCCGCTGCACAGCCTCAGCCATCACGTGTGCAGTAGAATGCCGGAGAAGCTCCAATGCTGAGGGATCTTCAGCAGTCAATATCCTCACTGTATCGCCATCGGACAAAGCTGTGTACAAATCTTTGAGCTCACCGTTAATTAAGGCACCGACTGCTTTTCGGTATAGCCCTTCGGCAATTGACTTGGCCAGGTCAGCTACTGTGGCACCGCCGTCCAGGCTAAACTTTGAGCCATCAGGAAGATTGACAGTGATTCCAGTTTCTACTTTTGACATATTCTGCTCCTTTGCAAGCGGCATGGACAAACTGCCGCACCTGGCAATTGTATATTATTTCCTGAATGCGAGCACCGCGCGCCTACCAGCGCTTTTCGAAAGCGGCTGGATTGTCTGGTCTAACATGGTGATAATCGCTCACCTGCGGGACGCATCAAAAGGTCAATAGGCGTTGAATCTGGTTGTATCCGCCTCAGCTTTCAAGTAGATCTTTTATAGATCATCTAGGGAGACTCTGGAGAAAACTCCTGCATTAGTTCGGCAGCGAAGCTAGTCAGACTTTCTCCCGTGGTATAGAACCTTATTCCAGCTGCATCCCAGCGGTAAAATCCGCTGGCAGCATTACCTGAGTCTAACCAAACTTCAACCTTCATCCCGCCTTCCTGTGTGCGCTCAACAGCAAGCTCAAACGAAGGTTCTGCAGGCTCGAAAAGAATCTTGGCACGCCTGCCGGCTAACAGGTCAAACAAGAGACCAACTAGCTCGGACACTTCATCGCGTGGCTGCCGGCAGACAAGACAGGACTCTGCCAACTGGCGTTCTCCACTAGTTAGATCCAGCGTGAGCAGCTGCCAGAGCTGTCCGGCGTGCAGATCTGCATCTGGCTGTGTAGGAGCCACTGTAATTGCCAATATGCTGATACATTCACTGTCTTCTGAAAGCAGGCGAGCCATCTTACTTCCCTATACAAAACTGAGCAAAAATCTTGCCAATAATTTCTTCACTAACCGCTTCGCCACAGATCTCTGATAAAGCATTAATTGCTTCTTTGAGGTCTGTCGCCAGGCAATCCTGTCCCAGGCGCCTCTTGATGGACTCTCCAGCCGACACAAGAGCGCTGGCAGCGCGGACACACAGATCAGCTTGTCTGGCATTCAAAGAGACTTCCAGTTGCCTGCCTCCACAGCCAGCAAAAACCCACTGTTCTAAAGCGGCAGTCAATTCGGTCACTCCCGAGCCAGTCAAGGCAGATATGACAACAGAAGCTATACAGGAAGTCTCCAGTCGATTATCCAGCATATTGCCAGACACAAGATCAGCTTTGTTGCCTATAAGTATGTATGGTCTTGCTCCAATAAGCCGCTTTATCTCCTCTTCCGGCTCAGCCCACAGCTCGCAAAGATCAATCATAAAGAGCACAAGATCAGACTGTTCAATTGCTGCCACAGTACGTTCAATGCCAATTTTTTCAATACGATCTTCAGTACTGCGCACCCCGGCAGTATCGATCAATGTAACCGGCACACCACCTATATCGAGCAGCTCTTCAAGAGAATCTCTGGTAGTACCTGGCAGTTCAGTGACGATTGCTCGCTCAAAGCGGAGCAGCTGATTGAGGAGCGATGACTTGCCTGCGTTGGGGCGGCCAACAATTGCGACTCTGAGCCCATCGCGAAGGAATCTGCCAGATCGAGCTGTCGCTGCCAGATTGTTTAGCCTCGTCAAACAGCGAACCAGTATTGCATTTGTATCCTCCTGCACCGGCTCATCAACCTCTTCGGGAAAGTCTATTGCCGCTGTGACCTGTGCCAGCAGATCAAGAAGCTCCGACCGTGTCGAAGCTATCGGACCACCAAGCTGTCCACCCAGCACAGAAAGAGCAAGCTGCCCCTGCCGACTGGTCTTAGCTTGAATAAGATCAAGCACTGCTTCGGCTTGAGTCAGATCGATACGCCCGGACAGGAATGCCCTCTGTGTAAACTCACCAGGGCGCGCCAGCCGTGCTCCCTGTCTCAGGCAGACAGAGAGGATCTCAGATGAGGTAAGCCAGCCACCATGACAGTTAATCTCTATCAGGTCTTCGCCGGTATAACTGTTCGGTCCTTTATAAGGAATAACAACAACCTCGTCGACAACAGCTCCAGTGGCAGGGTCGCTTATCAGTCCCACCCTGGCAAAATGAGACTTCCACCCAACCGAGCCGATATCAGAAGGACTGTTTGTGACTCCAGAGCTGTCAGAGCTGTTCAGGCTGCGCTCACTGCCCGAGTTTGAGAATATGCGCAAGGCGATAGAATGGGAGTCCGGTCCGGACAGACGAACAATAGCAATTGCACCTACGCCTGGAGCAGTTGAGATGGCAGCAATTGTGTCAGTAATAATCATTGATTGTCAGAATTATAAGCCTTGTGCCGCCACTCTCATCTATACAGCTTGCCTGCTAAAATGCACCCAGTTTCGGCATTATGGATGCAATTGGCAACCGGTGACGCTAAAAGCACTTTTTACAGTCTTCCTCTCAACTCTACTGCTTTCGGCAGCAGCGTTTGCTGGGGAGAACTCAACTGAGAAACTGCCGGAAGAGCCTGCCGTTGCCGTGAGTTATCAACAAGCTGAACAGGTGGATCAGTTAACCAGTAAAATTCTCTTCAAAGAGATTGAGCTGGAGCGCCTTAACATGCATTTCAGGGAAGCAGTCGGGCGGCAGGGGCGCTGGAAAGGCTGGCGCTATTTCATCTCGCAACAGACAAATTTTTCCCTGTCCGAGGCTGGTCTTATCACTGCTACCAGCGAGCGGATGTCAACTATACATAAGCCTCACCACCCGAGAAGGCAAACTCTTGAGGATGCCGCCATCTTGCAGATGACTGGATCAATAGCCTCAAGCGCTGGCTCAGGCTTGGAGGCTGCCATTAATGCTTATCGCCTGTACAGGGCATACAAGGAGGGGTTGTCACCAGGAGTAGCTAAGAAGGTAGTCTGGAGCCTGACTGCTGAGATAGACAGATTATTGGCTGAAAGAAAAGAGCTAATCGGGAAAGAGCTCACTATTCAGTCCTTAAAAGAACACGCCCAACTGGCAGCAGTGGAAGGAGATGTTCTCGCTGACGTGCGATTTCTCCTTGCTGCCGAGTACCGTTACTTTCATCTCGATGCCAGACGACTCATGGCGTTTCAGCAGTCACTTTATCTTCTCGACATAGCCAAGAGATCCATAGCTGCAGCAGCGTCCGAAATTGGTTATCTCTCTCAATGTCACAGTGATCGCAAGCTTAACAGACCAATCGGGGAGCTTGCTACTATATCTGGTGCAATGGTAATAGCGGCACCAGTATTGTCACGAGAGATCGGTAAGCTATCCGTGGCATATCACGAACGGCGCCTCAGACTGGCCAGGACTACCAGAGAGGCTGTCAGCCAGCAAATTGCCAAGTTGACTGCCGACCGCACCAAGATGCAAATCCTCCTGTGTCAATTACCAGGCGAAGCAGAGCCACTAGCTGAAAAAGCTGGCTCTCGTCTTGCCCACTATGAGTCAGTTGATAAGGAGTTCCTTGATGAGATGAACAGAGGACTACGCGAGGAGCGCGCAGGAGTCCTGTCTGCTACAGAGAACATAGTGGCTGGTGCAATAACAGGCAGCACGACCGTTGTCAATGGCATTCTTTTAACCAGAGCTGGCTATGCCTATTCAAACAATGGTCTGATATCCAACTCGCTGCTGGCAGCAGGGTCGGCAACCGCACTG
The DNA here is from genome assembly GCA_903835185.1 of uncultured bacterium. GTDB lineage: Bacteria > Cyanobacteriota > Vampirovibrionia > Obscuribacterales > Obscuribacteraceae > CAILLX01. The sequence goes on from CAILLX010000023.1 coordinate 5,822, forward strand.
ACAGGCAACTCTTTTGCCCTGATCGACAATGCCAGAATCCAGGTCAATCGAGAATGGGAACGGCATCGATTAGCCAAGGCAAACCAGCTGCCCAACCAGTTGATCAGAAAAAGACTGGCAGAACTTGATACTGCCGAAAAACAACTTACCCAGTATAAATGAGAACATTCATTCTCCAGATTGTGACGGCGGTACTACAGGCTTGACGCCATAGCGCAAGAATATAAGCGAAATAGCGTTGCTAACCATGTGTGTCATGATCGGCACCCACAGATTACCTGTAATCTGGTACAGCCAACCTAGCACCAGCCCTGCAGATACTGCCCACAGCCCGTAAGAGATATGTTTCAGGCTCGGACAGTGAAAGAGACCGAAGATGATTGAGGTAGCAAGCAATCCACACTGTGACTGGATAACACCACGGAACAACACCTCTTCACAGAAGCCGGATACTATTGCCACCAGAAGAACATCTGCCCAGGTAAGCTCTACAAAGAGCGGCGCAATTTCATTGAGCATAATAGCTCGCAGATGCGAGAGCAGACCTACACTCTTTCCCAACCAGAGAAGTAGGAAACTGATGAGCGCCATAGCCGCTCCACAAGCAGAACCTATGAGAATCAGGCGTGGCTGAGGCGCCATGCTGGGAGCCAACGGCAGGCTTGCTACCCAGCTCCAGACAGTAGCTGCCGAAAGCAAAAAAGCTTCCAGTATTATAGTTATGTTTAATAAAGTAACACGGTCAATAGATTTAATCGGCATCGGCAATCACCACTTCCGGCTGCAGTCTATTGTCGGCGATCCGGCGGCAGACCGCAATGAATCGGCCTTCACAAGTTACGCCTATCTTTTCTTCAGCATAGCTGCCTTCATCCGGGCATAAGCACTCCTTAGTCTCGCGCTGCCAGCCGGCAGGACTCTCTTGCACACCGGTATATGCCAGGCATGCTCTTTGTCCATCCCCTTTCCCTTCAGCAAGAGCGAGCGATCTGCCCATCAGCAAAAGGCGAGACTCATCCGGGGTCACTTCATGGGCAGGCAGATTGAGTACTGCCTGCGGTGTAAGCAGCACCTGCTCAAGTTCTTGACTGAGGCGCAGCTGCTCCAGCTGCGCAAGAGTGACAGCATGCGACAGCTCCATAGCTCCGGACTTCTCACGGGTCAGCAGCTGCAGGCAGCCTCCACAACCCAACTTGGCACCCAGGTCTCGTGCAATAGAGCGGATATAGGTACCCGGACCGCAGTCAATCCGGACTCGCACCACAGGTAGTGCAATCTCCACTATCTCAAGGCTGTACACTGTCACAGCTCTAGGACTGATTTCTGTTGGAGCCCTACCTTGCCGGGCCAGCTTGTAAAGCCGTTCACCCTGGTGATGGACGGCACTGTAAACCGGCGGGATCTGTGAGAGTTCGCCTTGAAACATTCCGGCCATCTTGGCAACCGCTGCGTCAGAAGGCATCTCATCACATCCGCCAATAATCTCTCCTTCAAGATCGTCAGTGGTTGTAGTTTTACCTAAAAGAATATCAGCAAGATACACTTTCCTGCCATCCAGATAGCGCAACAGCCTGCATGCTCCACCAACTGCGACCGGCAGCACGCCTGTCGCTGCAGGATCGAGTGTACCGCCATGCCCGACTCGCTTAATCGCCATAATCTTGCGCACGCAATAGACTACGTCGTGTGCAGTCATCCCAGCAGGTTTATTTATGTTCAGGAAACCAAGCATAGCCAATGCGCGTTAAAGCTCGCCACGCGTTATTTTGGAGATAAGGTCGGACACCCGGGCACCACGCTCCAGCGAGTTGTCGAGGAAAAAACTCATCTCCGGAGCAAAGCGCATTCCCACACGGCGGCAGACTTCACCACGGATGTACCCAGTACGCTCAGTGAGCACTGCAAGAGTACTTTTCTGTTGCGCTTCATCTCCAAATACAGAGATAAACACCTTAGTGTGCCTGTAATCTCCGGAAACTTCTACATCAGTTATAGAGACAATCGGCGCCAGGCGCTCATCCTTAAGATCGCGCCGAATAATTTCAGACAGCTCGCGCTTGATCTGCTGTGAAATCCTAATTGAACGAGGAGCAGTCATAGGCCACCTCTTCTTGCCGACAACAAACTGCGGAGTTAACGCGTCGGTTCGCGCTTTGTCTCCTGGATTAAATAGGCATGAACGAGATCGCCCATCTGCAAATCGCTGAATTTTTCGAAAGACATTCCACATTCGAAGCCTTGGGCAACTTCCTTTACGTCGTCTTTGAAACGTTTCAACGTCTCCAGTTTGCCCTCATAAATGATCTTGCCAGCCCGCTCAATCTTGATGATTGCGCCACGGACAATCTTTCCGGCAATTACATAACTTCCGGCAATAGTATGCGACTTGCCAACTTTGAAGAGCTGTCGCACTTCTGCTGTCCCGCTCTTCACTTCCTGCCTGATTGGCTGGATCAACCCCTGGATTGCTTTTTCGAGATCGTCTGTAATCTGGTAGATAATGTTGTAAGTACGAACGTCGACTCCGGTCAACTCCTTTACCCTGTTGGCATTTGGATCGGGTTGCACGTTAAAGCCGACAATAATGGCGTTGCAGGAGACGGCAAGGTTGACATCGTTTTCGGTGATGTCACCAGATGCAGTGCGCACCACTTTCACCTGCACCTCTTGCGAGGTGAGCTTCCGCACTTGATCGGCGATAGCTTCAGCAGTACCTTGAACATCTGCCTTAACGACAATATTGAGATCTTTGACTTCGCCTTGCTCAAGTAGATCATGCAGAGACTCTAAAGTAACACGCCTGCGATCTTCATCCACCGACTTGCGCTTCTCTACAAGAGCCTTAACAGCCTGCGCATCAGCAACCACTTCAAAACGATCACCAGCTTGCGGCACTTCGTCCAATCCAAGCACTTCTACCGGCATCGATGGACCAGCTGCCTTCACTCGCTGCCCACGATCGTCAAAGAGCGCTCGCACCCGCCCTGAAGCAGAGCCAGCAACAATAAATGCACCTTCGTGCAAAGTACCGTTTTGGACTAAGGCTGTGGCAACAGATCCTCTCCCACGCGACAACTCAGCTTCAATAATAATGCCGCATGCCGGACGGTCAGGATTGGCCTTTAAATCAGCCATATCTGAGACCAAAAGAATCATCTCGAGCAGTTCATCAAGACCTGTTCGCTTTTTAGCAGACACATTGACAGTTACTGTATCACCGCCATATTTATCAGGCAGAAGCTGGTGCTCCATTAGCTGTGTGAGGACGCGATCAGGATCGGCACCGGGCAAATCAGTTTTGTTTATAGCAACAATGATCGGAACCCCTGCCGCCTTGGCATGATCGATAGCCTCTCTAGTCTGAGGCATAACTCCATCGTCAGCAGCAACAACTAAAATAGCTATATCAGTAGCCTTGGCGCCACGTGCTCGCATAGCAGTAAACGCCTCGTGTCCTGGCGTATCGAGAAAGACAATCTGGCGCATGCTGCCATCTTCACCAGGTACTTCAACGTGATAAGCACCGATATGCTGGGTAATTCCGCCAGCTTCTGAATCAGTGATAAGGAACTTGGTCTGGCGTATAGCATCCAGCAAGCTGGTCTTGCCATGATCTACGTGCCCCATAATAGTTACTACTGGGGGTCTTGTTACCAGCGCTGCCTTGTCTTCCTCTGTCAGCTCTGCCACCGGTGTCTGAGTCTCTTCGACTACCACAGGCTCGTCGCTGACCACTTCATATTCCATCTCAACGGCAACATCTTTGGCAATCTCAAATTCAACCATCTGGTTGACCGTGCGCATGACGCCCTTGACAAACAAACGCTTAATGATCTCTGTCTCAGTGACATTCATCCTTTCGGACAGATCTTTGACTGTAAGAGCACCAGTAATGCTAACCACTTTTGGCACATCTACTGTAACTGCAGCAGGACGACTCTTGTCGTCTTTCCTCTGGTGGGTGTGTCTTTCAGGAGTGATTACCCTGTGTGACTTCGGCGGGCGGGGCGGCGTAGCACGCATTGAAGGAGCAGCTATACGAATCGGCTGAGACGGTGCCACTGGTCGCACTGTCTGTCCTGTAAAACCAAATACTGGTGTCTCCGGCTTGATAGTCTCTACCTCACTGGCAGCAGGTTCTGGTTCACGAATTGTCTCTGGTGCAGAGAGTGCTTCTGCTACTTCAGCAGCAACCTCCATCTCTTGAACAGTTGCCTCGTCTGCTTTGACAGTTGATTTGGTAGCAGCGCTTACCTCTTCAGGTCCAGCAACTTTACCGGCTTCGACACCGGCAGCTGCAGCGGCTGCGGCAACCACGTCAGGACTCAGAACAGATTGTTCTTCAACCACCTCAACCACTGCCACTCCTGCAGGTATCTCAGTACCAGGCGGTGGAGTCGGACGCCAGCGGGACAAGACGCGGGGTTTTACAACAGGAGGCGGCGGTGGCGGCGCAGCTTTGGCAGATGGTTTAGCAGCCTTGGTCGTTGTTTTAGCGTTCTTGCCTTCCTGCTTCTTCTTGCCCAGGGCAGCAATTAGCAGTCCGACCACGTGAGAGTCTATCGTGCTCGAATGGCTCTTAATGTCATAACCAAGCTCACGCAAAGCATCGATGAGATCCTGGTTGGGAATATTCATCTGGCGCGCCAGTTCATAAATTCGAACACGGTCGTTCATTCACGAGCCTCCTTTCTCAGATTATTCTCGCACCTTTTTAATGGTTCTGTGCATAGCTGCGCCATATCCTTAATAAGTTGTGGCTCAAGAGGCCACGATATTGCCGGACGGATATTCTTATTTTTCTGCATCCGACCTGATAGAGCCACCTTCAAGCGCGTGCCTTTGCAAGCCTTGTCCAGACAGGATTGTGATCTGCACAGATAAGCTGAGCGTCCATGCCAACTCGTGCTGCTTGATTGATTAAGCACCACCCGCCCGCTCAGGTGATCTACAGTCAGGCGTATCAGTTCGCTTTGATTGCGGCTGACTCGGCAGGTTACACATATACGCATTTGCTCCATAAGCGCTCAGTCACCTCCTGATACAGCAGCGCCACCTGCATAGTGATTGCCGGCTGCATACTGCTGTTTGTTAGCTGTCATTTTTCTTGGCAGAAGGTAAGTCCTGTCTGATTTGAGCAAATTTTAATTAAAGTGCAACGATTGTTTGCTTCGGGTCACTATTCGTCTTGTCCCAGAGCAGCATTCAATTTCTTATCAGTACCACCAGTTTGACTTTCAGATTTAATATCAATCTTCCAGCCGGTAAGTTTGGCGGCAAGACGAACGTTTTGGCCGCCTCGCCCAATAGCCAGGCTGAGCTGATCGTCAGGCACAATCACCTCAGCACGACGCCCGCCCATTTCAGGCGAATCGTCATAAAGAGCAACTGTGGTAATGCGCGCTGGAGAAAGCGCATTAGAGATGTAGTCGACAGGATCCCCTGAGAAGCGGATAACATCTATCTTTTCATTACGCAGCTCTGCAACTACATTCTGGATTCTCACACCTCGTGTTCCGATGCAGGCTCCTACCGGATCGACATCAGCATCTTGTGAATGCACAGCAATCTTTGTCCTGTAGCCGGCTTCACGAGCAATCGACTTAATGTCTACAGTGCCATCTTCAATTTCAGGCACATAAAGTTCAAACAGCTCTCGCACTAATTCAGGATGAGCCTGCGAAACTATAATCTGTGGAATACGACCGGTGTCTCTCAATTCAAGGACATAGACACGGACACGGTTGCCAACTCGATAAGTTTCACCAGGAAGCTGCTCGCGTGTCGGCATGCAACCTTCCACTCTCCCCAGATTGATTATGACATTGTTGCGCGTGCTGCTTATCACCTCAATGCGCTCAATCTGTCCTGTTGTGCAGGTTTCTTTACGTGCTTCAAACTCCTTCTTAATCAGCTCTTTTTCTGCTTCGCGCAAACGTTGAGTAATTAACTGTTTGGCTGTTTGTGCAGCAATTCTGCCAAATTCGGAGAAGTCTTGCGGAGTCACTTCAATTTCAAGGACTTCACCTACTGTAACGTCAGGGATAAGGTCTTGAGCATCAGCCAGACCTATTTCATGATATTCATTAGAGATTTTCTCAACGACTTCTTTAGGAGCAAAAATACCTATTTCACCTGTTTCATTATCAAAAATTGCCCGCACGCCTTCCACATCATGGTCCGGCACTTTCTTTTTATAAGCAGCCACAATGGCGTCGCAGACATAGGAGATAAACTCCTCCTGCGGAATATTGCGATCTCTTTCCAGTTCTTCTGCTGCTTCAAGCAGTTTGTCGCCAATCTTAATCAAGGTCGGTCCTCCAGCGATATTAAATTGTAAGTATTTTTAGTTTTTTTGCGGGTTGCCAAGTCTTTATTTTCTATAACAAGCTCAGCTGACTGCAACCTGATGGAGGCAATCTGCGTCAGCACAATGTCTACCGTAGGTGGCAGGGCGGCTGTTGTCTGTGCTGTCTTGCAACGGGATTTGCAAGAAGATCGCTTACTCTGAGCAGGCTCAATAGCTGGATCTCCTATGCTCACAACACCTTCCTTGCTTCCCAGTAGTGTTCCTCTAAAAGTAAAGCCAAGTTCACCTATCTTCTCTTTAGCTTCAATAGTGACAGGCTGTCCAGTAAAAATCGCAAGCTCACGTTGGCTGGTAAGCTTGCGATCAATGCCTGGGCTCTGCACCTCAAGCAAGAAAGAACCAGCCAATGCTGCTTCCACCTGCTCATCTAATGCTTTTTCCAGGCTGCGGCTCACCGCCTCGCAATCCTCCAGACTGACATTGCCTGACAAGCGGTGTACTGTCACTTCAAGAGTATGCCGACTGCCTGCCTGTCCAAAACGCACATCAACCAGAACTAACCCCAACTTCTCAACGACCGCCTCCGCCAGGCTGGTAATTTTTTCGAGATTGGGCTGTTTCGGCATAGTAATCCTCATAACTATCCAGTCAATGACCAGGTGGCTGGCGAATACAGATTGCTAGAAAAGAACCAGCATGCCTACGGCAATGCCGGGGAACATAAGCACAGACAGTGTGTGACCTTCTGCTGGAATACAATAAGCCACAAATAACATTATGCCGTAAGCTAACTCTTTAGCCTACGACAACAACTTATTTCCTTAACAGGTATCCTAGCATGCCTTCTACCCTTTTCTCAAGAACCTATTGCAAGCAAGAAACTTTGTTACCAGGCTAACATTAGGTTGCTCCAGCTGCTGAGATGCAAGACCTGGTTCAAAGTTATTGACTTTGAACTTTTGAGAACCTATGCACAAGCTGTTTTTGGTATATTTTGTTAAGTTCCAGGCAACAATTCATAGAGGTCCCATGGGATTTGCAGTCACATTACTAAATCGTCAACGTATGGCAACAATAGATAAAGCCTGGTTCGAACAAACAACAGCCAGATTGTCGGAAATGACCTGCCAGAATCTGGTCACACATGCTCCAAAACACCTGCCTGCATCATTAATGAAGAAGATAGCAGCCCGCGGCAGTCTAAGCTTGACACTCGTGTCTAACCGGCAAATAAGATGTCTAAATCGGCAATGGCGCAGTAAAGATGCCGCCACTGACGTCTTGTCATTCCCGCTCAACCTGGAAGCACCACCGGCGGGGCTACCCTGGGAGATAGGCGAGGTAATCATTTCAGTTGAAAAGGCTATTGAACAGGCAGATTCATTAGGACATTCAATTGAGCGCGAGCTGGCATTCCTCTTCGTTCATGGCTGCTTGCACATTCTCGGATTCGATCACCAAACAGCCCGGGAAGAAAAAGAGATGTTCAAAAGGCAAAATGAAATTCTTGCTGCAGCTGATATCTGTCGATAAAATCCGGTTAACTCTAAATCAAATGAATGATTGCCCTGGACATTACGTGCTCTCACAGTGAAGCCTACAGCTAGTTGCTCTGCTCAAGATATCATCAGTCCAACTTGCTTCGCGGCATACTTAATGTTATCGTCTTGCCTGTCTCGGGCAGAATCGCTTAAGCTGCTCTAACCAACCACTCTGGGAGATTGCAACTATTTCTCCTTCTTTAGATCTGTTAGATAAAGTAGTCGTAGCACAGTCGCTGCCAGGCACAAAGACGCCTACACTAATACCGCAAATACCGCAGATTTGGCAGATTTGGCAAAAAAAAACAGGCCGGGCACACAGTATGATCGAGTCCTTTTATCACGCCTTTCACGGCATCTGGATCGGGCTTAAAGAAGAGCGCAATGTAAGGATTCATCTTCTCTCAGCAGTTGCTGTGACCGCCATGGGCTTCTGGTTGCATGTAGACTTCACACAATGGGCAGCACTGGTGCTGTCCATCGGTTTTGTTCTCACTGCCGAGTTTATTAACACTGCTCTCGAGCATCTGGTCGATATTTCAGCCAGCCATGAGTATCATGAGTCGGCCCGCTATGCCAAGGACACTGCAGCAGCAGCTGTTTTTTGCTCATCAGCCACGGCCCTGGTAATAGGTCTGCTAGTCTTTGTACCCAAATTGCTCCTAATCTTCCATCCCTAACTGCAGGACTCTCCAGATCCGCTTAAATGACGTTCTCTCTGGGCACATTTAATGTAAGTGCAGCCCACTTGCTGACACAGGATAGTCACTGTGGTAAAAACTGCATAAACAGGGCTGTCTGGGACTCCGGGGGATTTCTCCCATTGACTTTCCAACAACGCTGGTTAATGTATACATACGTGCGTGGGCAGACAGTTCGTCCGACTGGCAGTTTAGGAGCAGAAGATTATGGGTGGTATGGATAATAGTGGTGGCAGGAACGACAAACAGAGCGGTGAAAATCCCTGGTGGGGACGCTCAAACTTTGATGAAGAGCCGCGGCCAGCCCAGCAACGGCAGGACGGGCAGCAACAGCAAGCAAATCCTGACCCTTATCGCTGGGCAGGCGATGGAGATACTCAGGTTGCACCAGCACAACGCGGCGGCAATCGAGCAGCCAACCGTCTACACGATGAGGTGTATCAACAACCACCTGATCAGTTGGCACCGGTAGGACAACGCCCTGTCCAGGTATGGAACGGAAGCAACGAACGCGGCGGTGATACCTACCTGACTGTCAACACTGGCGGAGGCGATTACATCAACGGCAACAAGATCAGTTGTTACGGCGCCAACGTTAATACACCGGGCGGTCCCGCCGATTACCGTGCTCCTACTACTAACGCCAGAAATTACGACTATCGCGGCTATATCCCACAGACACAACCTGTTCAGACAACCTGGGATCAGTATCAATATGCGGCCCGTCCACAGTACCAGCAGCCCGGACAGACAACCTGGGATCAGTATCAGTATGCAGCCCGGCAACAGTACCAGCAGCCCGGACAGACAACCTGGGATCAGTATCAATATGCGGCCCAGCAACGGTACCTACAGCAGCAACAAGTTGCACGGGTTCAGCAGCAGTCAGCTTTCATACCGGTCAACAACGCAGGCTGGAACACCGGCGACTCAGCATCGGCTCAAGCTTTTCAGTGGACAGGGGCCGTAGCTAACTTAGCTGATGCATATCAAGCAATAACTGGACATAGACGCCATGCACTACCCAATGCTGGATATTACGGGCAAAACACCCATCCATATGTAGCGAGTAATTACCCGTATGGGGCTAATAACAATTCATATTATTCAGCAGGCAACTACACCCCCGGTTGGCAGCAGTCTCCACAGTATTATCAAAATCAACAAACCGGTTTTGGAATCTACCTGCACATTTAGTTCAGGTAGCTCACACTAACGTAGATATGGAAGGTGCCCGTCCAAGCGGGCACCTTCCATATCTACAATGCTCAGCGCAGTGCGTGTTACTATCAGATCCGCACTACCGGTTAACAGCATCTTGCCTTCGGCACAGATTCCGGCAACATGGCAAACTCTGGAGCAGCAGCTAGGATGAATACTTCAATATACCTCGATAACAGCGCCACCACGCAGGTACGCCCAGAAGTTGTCGAAGCTATGGTTCCTTACCTTGGCAAGATCTGGGGTAATCCTTCTTCAATCCACCAGTTTGGCCGCCAGGCTGCCGAAGCATTAAGCAGCGCCCGCCAGCAAGTTGCTCAGCTCTTAAACTGTCTGCCAGAAGAGATTTATTTTTCGCCTTGCGGCACATACAGCAACAATACAGCCATTGTCGGACGAGCCCGTTATGTCGAAGCCAACCGGCTGGGCAGACATATGATTACCAGCGCAATTGAGCATCCGGCAGTGCTCGGACCTGCTCGCCACCTGGAGGCGCAAGGTTGGGATGTAACATACTTGCCTGTGAGCAGCCAGGGCATTGTCAATCCGGAGGATCTGCGCAGGTCCATCAGCAGCAACACCAGCATAATCTCAATCATGTGGGCAAACAACGAGATAGGCACAGTGCAGCCAGTTGCGCAACTGGCTCAGGTCGCAAACGCTGCTGGAGTCTACTTCCACACTGATGCAGTACAGTGTGTCGGTAAGTTGCCGCTCGACATGACAGCCGTGCCGGCAAGCAGTTTATCCCTGTCTGGACACAAATTTCATGCCCCAAAAGGAATTGGGGTGCTGTATGTTCGTCAGGGCGTCAATCTCATGCCGCTTGTCTGGGGCGGCGGGCAGGAGCAAGGCTTATTTCCAGGCACAGAGGCTCTGCCAAATATTGTCGGAATAGGCCTTGCCGCACAGCTTGCCACCCAAGAGCTAGATGGAAACATGTCGTCGCTACGCCAGATGCAGCAAGTCTTTTTAGATGAGCTTCTGTCAGTACCAGGTGTCCGCTTGACCGGCGCACAGGATATAGAGCACCGATTGCCAGGGCATGTCAGTCTCTCCATAGAAGGCGGTGACGGTGAGGCGCTGGTTTTAAAGGCAGATTTAAAAGGCATCTGCATCTCGGCTGGTTCAGCCTGCCACAAAGGTGTGAAGTCGCCGTCGCACATAATCTCGGCCATCGGGCTCCCTGCCCGAGACGCCCTCGGAACAGTCCGCATCTCGGCTGGACGATTCAATACGACAGTTGAGTGCCAACGAGCAGCCAGGTCGCTTGCTTCAATCCTGTCCAATCTAAACAGTAATACACCTAAGGCATGTCCTTCATTATCATGACTTCAGTGGACTTGATAAGGGCAGTTACAATGTCACCCACTTTAAGATCGAGCGCTATTGCCGATTTTCTTGTAATGATAGCATCAACAAGGTTCTCACCCACAGCCACTGTAACTTCAGCAACAACATCTCCCAGTTGCACTGCAGTTATCTTTCCTGTTAGTTGATTCCGTCCGCTAATCTGTTTTGTCATGATTTCACCACCTGATCTCAGTTGAAAAGAAATTGTGCCAGATTGATGTAACGCGTTGCCCTTGTGCCGACCGACGTAATTCTAGCAGTGGCAGATCAGTTCTTACCAGGAAAAGCAGACATCGTCGTTGAGCTCGCAGTCAGGCTGTTCCAGGACGACCTGGTCAACTGGTCCCACCTCAGTGACAGACCCTGCAGCAAGACAAACTACAATTTCTCCCAGAGCCAGAGCTTCCTGGCGTGAATGAGTAACCAGTACCATCGGTAGTGACAGCTGCTGTCTGAGCAGGCGCAACTGTTCACCAAGTTCACTTCGCATATTTGTATGCAGAGCTGAAAACGGTTCATCGAGCAAAAGCAGTCTAGGTTCAGCAGCTATTGCACGGGCCAGAGCCACGCGCTGGCTCTCCCCACCGGACAGACCTTCTATCCGCCGGGCACAAAGAGGTCCCAACTGCAGCAGCTCCACGAGATACTCCAGCCGGCTGCTCCGCCGTTTAGGCTCCCAGTTCTGAATACCAAAAGATATGTTGTCCAGGACGCTTAAATGCGGGAACAGATTGGGGCGCTGGAAAACATAACCAAGTCTTCTTTTCTGCGGTGGAAGATTGATCCGGGCAGCAGAGTCAAAAAACTTTTCCCCTGCCACAGTGATCTTACCCTGACAATCGCTACGCAAGCCGGCCAGACAATCAAGAACAGTTGACTTACCTGCTGCCGAGGGTCCCAAAAGGACAATGAGAGAAAGCGGCACAGTAAAATCAACCGCCAGCTGGAAAGAGCCGATTGTTCCCTGAAGATTGACTTGCAATTTCTCGCTTACCATCTGGCTCCCAGGCGATTGATAAATATAATGGACAAAAATGATGTGACAGTAAGAAGTGCCACCAGTCCTAAAGCCAGGCTGTCATCTCCGCTTTGAGTAGCTTGATAAATAGCCAGCGGCATAGTCTGTGTCTTGCCTGGAATATTGCCGGCAAGCATGAGAGTAGCACCAAACTCACCAAGAGCGCGCGTGAATGAAAGAGCCACACCAGCAAGCAAGCCCTTCCAGGCCAACGGCAAAGTAACCTGGAAGACTGTCTCAAGCCGTGATTTGCCGAGCACATAAGAAGCTGACTCTAAGGAGCGGTCGACACTTTCTATAGCAGCACGGCTGGTCTTGATCATAAGCGGGATAGCGACAACTACAGCAGCAATCACTGCAGCCTGCCATGTAAACAGAGGAGTCCAGCCGGTCCAAGCATATAAAAAGTGTCCAAGCCAACCTCTCTTGCCGAGCAGAGAAATAAGATAAAAGCCAACCACAGTTGGTGGCAGTACAAGCGGCAATGTTAAAAGAGCATCAAGACAATCTCTTCCCCGGAAACGGCAGCGGGCAAGAATATAGCCTAGAGCTGTACCTGTTAGAGCAACAACTGCCGTCGCAAGACAAGCTACTGCCAGAGAAAGTTTTAGTGAAAACCAGGGATCTATCACTTGTCTGCTGGTGGAAACCCCATTTTTTTCAAGACCGACCTGCCAGTGGCGCCTCTTATAAACTCAATGAAGCACAAACCCAATTTTACATGTTTGCTGTCTTGCACAACTGCTATTGGATAAACAATGGGTTCGCACAGAGCGTCAGGAACCGAAAAACATACAACCACTTGATTGCTCGACCTGACATCTGTCAGATAAACAATCCCGGCGTCAACATTGCCACTTTGTACATAAGCAAGCGCCTGACGAACACTCTCTGCCAGAACAAGCCTGTGCTGGCTGAGAAGATTCTGGTAAATCCGGGACCTACCCAGAGCGTGCGCAGCATATCTGCCTGCAGGTACTGTATCAGGATTGCCTATTGTCACATGCTCCACAGTGGACAACTCTTCAAATGATGACAACCGCCTGGCTGACCTGGGAACTATAACAACAAGTTTGTTTCTGGCAAACGGCTTGATTGAGCCCGCTTGGATAAGATGCTTGCTGTCCAGGCGGTTTATCTCGCCATACGACGCTGCAGCAAACACATCAGCCGGCGCACCTTGCTCAATCTGACTTGCCAGAGCACCGGAGGCAGCAAAATTAAAGACAATCTTGCTACCTGGGTACTGATGCTCAAACTGCTCGCCCAGAGATAAAAAGCACTCCTTGAGACTAATAGCCGCTGATACGACAAGCTCTTCAGCCCGCACCTGGGAGCCCATGACTGCCGCTGCCAGGACGATTAAAGAAGCTGAGCCAATATGGCGATACATCTGTGCTTAGCAACCTCGTCAGGCAGGTCAGTTTGCGCGTTAAGAGTCTCCATTCCACCTCTCTCCTGGTGCCATTATCAAGCGCAAATCTACTATTCTCTCACGAAGCCAAGGACTGCACACTAGAAGAGTTGTCATCACGCTCTGCAGAGCTGCCACCACTGCGCCGTCCAATTTCAGCAATCTGTATGCGAATACGTTCTTCTTCATCCAGACGCCCCTGCCGCTCATAAGACGCAGCCAGGTCCTCCAGTACAGGTATTATGTTTGCGTGCCCCCGCCCGAAGTTGGCCTCGGCCATTGCAATAGCCCATTTGTACAGCGGTTCAGCTTCTGAATATCTGCTTGCCCGACTGTAAATGTTGGCCAATGTGCGCTGTACCTCAATAAGGATGAGCTTTCGTGTATCGATAATCTCGCAGAGCTCTTTAAGAGCACTTGTGAGAATCTCCTCGGCAACTTTCTCCTCCCCTCGTTCGAAGGCGTGTTTGGCCGAATCGATATACATCTCCCAGAGCTTCGTCTGTGTGATCTGATTCATTCTTTCGACCTCTATGTCATTGTTACTGCGTGATTCCACTAGCACCCCTGTTTGTACTTTAGACGGACAACTCAGGACCAACATCAGTCGCTAAGATTATTTGCACTAAGAATTCAGATTCCCAGAATCGTTCGGAAGGATGAACCGGCAACACGGTCATCCAAGCACAGTGCAAACATCTCCGGTCAGTCAGCCGGGAGGATGATAAACAAATCATCTAAGAGGAACCTGCTATCCACAGGCAGCTGTGGCTAAGCCCAATATGCCCTCTATCAGAAAACCCGAAATCTTGACGTCAAGATGCAAACATTTTTCAAACTCATAATCTGCAGTATTGCCATTGCGTCAATCATGGCGTAGGTGCAGTTTTTGCAGTCTCGTCTTCGCCGCAGGATTCACCTTGAGCACTTTTTTTCTGTCTGATAATTTCGACAGAGCACGATGCCAGCTGCAAGACACCCTCAGCTATGCTTCCCAACAAAAACTTGCTTAAGCCTCGCCGCCCATGCGATCCTAGTACTATCAAGTCTGCGCCCCAGTCATTGGCTATCGTGACAATTGTTTGCTTGACGTTGCCCTGCTCAACCTTGCCTGTGATGCTGTTCTTCGGAAAGTGAGACTTAAGAATAGCCACATCAGAGGAGACAACACGGTCAAGATGTTGGCGGATTGTGTCGACAATACCTTCCTCTGGTGGATACAGTCCATATTCCTGGTAAGGAGAATCAGCAACACTAAGGACCATAAAGTCAGTATCATCTGTCCATTGCCGCGAAGTGACAGACTGAAGAGCCCAATTGCTGAACTGCGAGCCATCTACTGCTATGAGAACTTTCATGGCCACCTCCTGTCAATAGAGCCGCACCACAGCAACCTTTACAACCGGCAACAACTGGCTGGAGGGATAGTAACACACAAATCCTTGCCGACAAACGCCATCAAGCCAAGATCACCTCCAGAGGAAGCACTGCCAGCAAGGTAAATTAAGATTGCGCGCTTAGAAAGTTGAACAGTATCAGCCTTTTATCAGCATCGACAGGATTGTCTACAAGATCCTGCATGAGCTCTGAGATAGCCCTGGGTACAATCCTGCGCTGCAAATAACGTGCTCTGGCAACGTACTGACTGTGCAGCGGTGAGCGCTCAGATACAGGAATGCTGGCAAGCCTTTCTGCCAGGGTTGCTCCCATCACGGCACTCCGCAGTGGAGCTCTATGGGCTGTATCAAAGAATCTTAACAGGCTCTGGTCGAGAAGACCTTCGCCCAGGTGAACAGCCCAGTTTTCCTTGATGTGCGTACCTGCATATTCGTTGAGGAAATATCCCGAACTCTCAAACTGGGCTGCAATACTGAACATATGAGCAGTCTCGGGCTTGAGAAGCTGCAGCACATGTGCTGTCTCATGAGCGACTGTTGTTGCCAGCTCATCATTATTTGCTGCGCGGAAGAAGCGCAACCACCTGGCACTGCAGCAGACGTCCGCCATCGCGTTGCCATTAAAATCGTCGAGAACGAACAGATTCTTAGCCAGCCGCCGGTCAGGCTGCCTATCGTAGTGAAAGAGCAGATCTTCAGGCAATGCCCTCCGCAAATACTCACTCACTGGAGCCGAGCGTGGTGGAATGGCTCTGGCAATTCTCTCTTCAAGCTTGTGAAGGATTTGGTCGTATTTGTCACTAGATCTCTCGATTTTGCTGGCTCCAGAGCTGATTGCTCTGTGCGCCCTTACCAAGCCAAGTGTTCTAGCATATTCTTCAGGCACAAAGACAGACACTGTGTGAGCCTCTGTAATATCGTCCAACCTGTATTTATACTTGCGCAAGTGGTGCTCAATAGTAGCTGGTTCTCCATTTGCCTTAGGCAACTTCTGTAACTCAAGAACAGCTTTCCCGCGCTCGTAACCGCCTGACAGTTTCCCGGTAAGAACCTGCTGATTTAAGTTAGGAACAGTTCCGTGCACAAAGTCAGTCCGCAGTGCCCCTGGCGGAAAGGCACCGTTAAGACCCAGATCAACCAGGTCGAGCAGTTTGGGATCGTTGCTTGAGTGAACCCAGGCACCAATCGCCTCTCGATCGGCAGAGTATCCTCGCACGAAAGTGAACAACTCTTGTATGCCGCCCATGTCAATGTTCTTTGTATGAAGACCGCGGGCAATGCGCTCCAGCTCTCCTGCAGCCTTGGCAGAAAGTCCGTGAGAAGCAAAGTCGTACTTCATGTCTCCAATTTGAGCTGACCTGAAGTCAGGAATCCTCTTTGTTACTCCAGGCTTGCAATTACTGCCTACCGGTACCTCAGCTAGCCACCTGCCGGAAGGTAGCATTATTGCTGTGCCAAGGTTGTCTTCAAGCAACATAGTTCCATCAGAGTATTCTGTGACAAAACTGCCTGGTCGCGCGCTGGATCGCAAACCTGTAATAGTGTGTCCGTCTGGAAACTGTATGACGCTTCGGTTGCCGCCAAGCTCAGCAAACTTAATTCCATCCGGCTGCACCGTAATCCGGGTGCCATCTGTCCACTCAGTAAGTACACCCCCATCTGCAAAAAATTTAGTTCGATGTTTGCCGGTAGCAATTCCTTCGCTGCCTGAGGTCAGCTCCGGCGAATAGTCAGAACTGTTTGGTAGTTCCAGCTCGGCTGCTGCCGTGCTGGAACACCGGGCAAGTCCATGCATGCCCAGCTTAGCCCCAGCAACTCCGCTGATACCCATTATGGCTGTGTCAAAGGCGAAGCGCCCACAATTATCTGCAATAAGCTTGACATCCCTGTTGAGGTAACGTGAAGATCTCCAGGCATCACTCAGCGCATCCCCAACCCCCGACAGACGCCTGCGGGAGAAGATGTCACTAGCAAAGTTATACGACGTGACAGCTCCCACCACCTCTGCTGACAGCTTAAACAATCCAGCGCGTCTCTGGGCGTAAGCCAGCCCGGCGCCCAGCACTAACGAGCCTGCCATATTCACAGCAGTTAGCCAGCCCTCCTTCTTAGCCTCCACAGCTCCGCTACAGATACCCGTTGCCAAACCTGCCCCAACTACATGCACTTCACGTGCAACTTTTGCCCACAGAGAATCCTCGGCTGCTGCATCCGCAGTGCGGATAACAGCAGCAGCCGGTTCTGCCTTCTCGTTAAAGGTATTTCCTTTTTTGCCGGGATAGCCCAATCAAGTCGCTCCTGGGATAAATCGTATGGTGTTGAAACCTATTCGCCCTTTGGCTGGTGCCGCTCAGTCGCTTGCCCACTCAAACATAAAATGCCTATTTCCTAATCATCTAAATGAAAGTCAGTAAAAAACCTGAGGTCCACCAAATAGATATATATCTATTTAGAAACAAATATGGGACATGGAAGTGACAATTTCGGTTCACATCATTAACTTTACAGACAAATTACTGTGGATTTCGCCAACTGCGACAATTTCGTGTCTCAGCAATTTAGACAGTCTTCTGGCAAATCACTGAAATTCATCTCAGCTGCAATGCACATAAGGTCAATGCACGAGCAGGCGTTGCTGCCCAATCACAGATGAAGAGAACCATTGTTCAACTTCTCGGCAAAACAACGGTCGGCAGGCGCAAGCGGCAAATCAAGCAGTTTGTCAATCGGCAGCCAGTCAAAGGCTGCGTGCTCGAGTGGTACAGGTTCGCCAACGACTTCCACAGCTACAAAGTTGATCACAAAATTTGAATCAGGATCGACAATGGCATCACATACACTGCCAACTTCTGTCACGTGCAGCGCCAGTTCTTCTTCCAGTTCCCGGACCGCTGCCTGAAAAAATGTTTCTCCGGCTTCAAGTTTGCCGCCAGGAAATTCCCAGAGCAGTCCATGCCTTTTGTTCTCTGGTCGCTGACAGATGAGAAAACAGCCGTTGCGTTCTATCACTGCTGCCAGCACAACAGAACTGCCAGTGGTGCTTGAATTTGGCTCATCTTCTGGCATGGTACATCCCTGCCGCCCCGATAATATGTCAGCGTCAGACGCGCAGGCATCAGCCCTGCATTATTGCATTTCGGGACAGATCATACAATGTTACCTGTGTGTATTATTGCCGTCCGGACTCAATCAGCTTGTGCAGGAGCAGTTTTGTCTTTGAAAAAGAGTAATAAGAAAGCTACGGAAGCAAAAGCAAAAAAGCTACCGATGGCAAACGGAGCCACCGGACTGATCTGTGCCCAGAGCACTCCTGCCAGCAGGCTGGAGGGAAGAAGGGTCAATCCGGACGCCAGATTGATAAAACCAAAGGCGGTACCACGCTGCTGCGCGGGCACCTGATCGGACACTAAAGCAAGCAATACGCCCTGGCTCATACCAAGATACAAGCCGTATATGGCAAAAAGTATCCAAACCGCCCATGTTGTGCTGACAACAGCAAAGCCTGCATACACAATCCCGTAGACAATAAAACCACCTAAAAGCAGACCAAACCTGCCGACGCGGTCAGAGAGCACGCCGGCAGGATAAGCGCTAAACATGTACGTGATATTCATAACAACCATCGTCAAAGGCACCAATTCGGTCGGAACCCCCAGCTGTCTGGCCCGCAGCAGCAAGAAAGCATCACTCGAATTGCCTAAGTTGAACAGAAGAGCAGCTACAACCAAAATCCAGAACTGCCTGCCCAGGGTCTTCAACGATCTCCATCGCAGAGGACTGCGAATGCCATCGTCCCTGGTGCTCTTCTTCTCCTGCACGCCAGCTGCCAGCAGCAATACCGCAATCACTGCTGGTATCACCGCGCACCAAAAAATTAACCGGTAATTACAATGAGTGACAAGCATCAGCACCAGCGCAACAGCCGGTCCAAGAAAAGCCCCGGTTGTGTCTAAAGATTGCCTCAAGCCAAAGGCTGCTCCTCGCATCTCAGGACCAACACTGTCTGCAACGAGAGCATCGCGCGGTGCCCCCCGTACCCCTTTGCCCAGCCGATCAGCAGTTCTGGCCATTAGAACCACTGCAGGGCTATACGCTAAGGCAAACAACGGTTTTACTATGGTTGACAACCCATAACCAGCAACTACGAGTGTTTTTCTCGTCCCAAGCCAATCGCTCAAGGCACCAGAGAATAACTTCATTATCGATGCCACCGACTCAGCAACACCTTCTATTAGCCCTACTGTGACAGTGCTCGCTCCAAGCGCCAGCACAAGAAAAATTGGCAAGACTGAGTGAATCATCTCTGAGCTTAAATCAGTCAACAGAGCAGCCACACCCAAGATCCAAACGTTCCGCGGCATAGCATTTAGATTTGTCTTAAACATATTGATTGGACCAATCCTTACGAGTTGCTTTGCAACCGAACTTTCACAGGTGCTCCCATTGAATAACTCTGAGTCTAAGTTCTGCAGATGACCAGATGCAGACTGCTTGAAAACACAGATGCAAAGATCTCAATGAAAGTTACATTGCACCACGCCGGATGCTCTGCCAGAAGATTATTGCTCCTATCAGGATGCATCACTTGTCCAGCATACGACAGCAGGACCAAAGCTAAGGAAGCTTCTTGAGAAGAAGAAAGATTATCTGTTGTCATAGATCTTGCCAACTAGAGCCTTGACTGACAGAATTTATACTCCTCTTAGGGACAAACATGCCTCTTGAAATGCATACAGGTCCTGGGGGGATGTAAGTTGAGTCTTTCCAAGTGGAAAGTTTTGCACCCAATTTAAAATAACATACTACTCCAAGGAGACTGACAGATGTTTGAAGAACTTTTTGAGGGGCTTGCTGGACCGTGGGGACTGGCAGCTGTGCTATTGCTCGCTCTGCCTTCCGGACGCAAACTAGCCCGGCGTGCTTCGAAAGTTGTTATCAAGACCGGACTGCAAGCCTCCGACTATGCAAAGAAGATGCTTGCCGAAGCCAAGGAAGAAGCTGGCGACATTATGGCTGAAGTGCAATCTGAGCGTAAAGAACACGCCAAGCACGCCCACAGCTAGCAGGTTTCTGGGTTTCAGACAGAACTTTTCAGCTGAAAAGTTTATACTTTATGTGGACTGGCAGTGGCAGCCAGTCCGTGGTTGCTTGTCCTTAATTCAGAGCAACTGATAGTGCTGTCAACACCGATTGTGTTATGAGCAAGGGAATACGGCCGGTGTTGAACAAGGAAGTTCGGCCGGTGCCGGATAGATTTCGGTGTGAAGGCACTTGAAATAACTACATCTTTTTGGTATGGCGATGTTGCTTGGGTAGGGTGTCGTACTGCCAGA
>CAILLX010000024.1 GCA_903835185.1 uncultured bacterium
CGGACCAAATATTCAACAGCAAAACAACAAAATTAAATCCCAAAAAAATCAACAAAACAAAACAAGCAGCATGATACACTCAGTTCAAATCCGCACCAAGACAGGGATTGCCAATTTCAACTAAAAACGGGACAACCCCATAATATTGTTGGCCACTCCGTTCTACTTGGTATGATCTTCCCAAACAGCGGTGGCAGCATTACGTTAAATGCTGGCAACACGATTACTGGAAGTGGCAACATAGCAGTCGCTTTGGTGGATGGTGGGACATTTACCAATAACGGAGTGCTGACAGGAAGCAACATTTCCATTTTTGCTCAACCCGGACCTAACGGTATTACTTTAGCTGGTGGCAATGGAACTGTGTCCTGTGGAGCATTCAACGGAACGTTATCTATCACAGCTAATAAAGTTACGCTCACCAATGCATTAAATTGGAATGTCGGCCCGGGCACGATTGTAGTGACGTCGCCAGGAGGAGATGGAGATCTCACTATATGTGGCTCTGGCACTCTTACCTCCTCCAGTACATCACTGTTTCAACCCGTCATACTCTTCAACACTGATAGCAGCCATACAATACACTGGACCCCAGATTCAGCTGACTCTATTTCATTGTCAGTCAGCGGGACAGTAGGGTTCTTTACAGGTGAGCTTGTCCTTGGCGGCAACATAAATGTTGGTTTGGGTGAAATCCTGGTTGTGTCGCCAGGAGGAGACCTCACTATAAGCGGCTCCGGCACCCTCGCTTCCTCTAGACCACAGATGTCTCCATCTGCCCAGTTTATTGGCAATGCAATACACTGGACTCCCGACACACACGATTCTATTTCATTCTCGATTAATGGAGTTGCAGCATTCAGTACAGGTGATCTTGCTCTTGACGGAAACATAGATGTTGGACCCGGCGCTCTTGCAGTAGCGTCGCCGGGAGGTGATCTGACTATCAGCGGTACCGGCATTCTTGCCTCCTCCGCCTCTAGTCAATCGATGTTTGGCATGCCACCTATAGTGATAAACACTGTTGGGGACCATGCAATACATTGGACTCCTGATACACCGGACTCTATTTCATTTTCAGTGGGCCAGAATGAGCCTGTAACATTTGGTACAGCTGATCTAATTCTTGGTGTTTCTGGAGTGAAAAGCGGAAATATCAATGTTGGCTCAGGCACTTTTGCAGTAGCGTCGCCAGGGTCAGATCTGACTATAAGTGGCTCTGGTACTCTTGCCTCCTCCAGCCAATCCAGCTCTGCTATATCTTTTAACACTGATAACAGTCATTCAATATATTGGAATCCCGATTTGGCGGATTCTATTTCAGTGAATGGAAATCTACATTTCGAAGCTGGGTCGCTTGTACTTAGCGGGAACGTCAATGCTAGCTCAGGTACTATTCAAGTGATGACGCCAGTAGGTCCAGGCGGGCAAATTGGAGATCTCACCATAAGCGGCTCCGGTACTCTTACCTCCGGCAATACCACCAGCTCTGTTGGCATCTTTGTGCAGACTTCTGGCAACCTTACGTTGGAGGGCACAAACAATTTTATTGTCACAGGTACAGATTCGATTGTGTTTTCTGCCGGCAATACAAGCCTTATAACCTTTGCCTTAGGTTCTCACACTGGAATACAGACTCTACCCACGTACGGCCTTATATTACAGCCCAATTCCTCTATTGGCGATCTAACTGTCATCAACAATGGATCTGTCACGGTATCCGGGGGTGGTGCTTTTAGCATAATCGAGGCTGCAGCAGTAACTAATAACGGATCAATTCAGTCATCTGGACTGCAAATTAGTGGAACCAGGGATCTAACCATCGACAACTACGGTTCTATGACAGTAACCGCATTCGGTTTGACTATGAATACCGCGGCTGGGGATTATATTTTGACAATCAATAATTATAGCTCGGGCTCTATTGCGGCGCCCAGTAGTGTTGTCTCGATGTATATGGGCAATAATCAACCGCCGTTCACTCCTTCGGGAAACCTAATCATTAATAACTCTGGCTCTATTACGGGTAGTGATGCCGTATCGGCTTTTGCCAAGAATCTGACCCTGAATAACAATGGCTCTATTACAGCGTCTGCCGTAGGAGGTATCCTGGGACTGGGCACGCAGGTAGCGGATCCGTCTATACCAACCGGTGCATTGGAAATCCAAGGAGTTGGTTCATTATCAGCAGGGGACCATATTTTCTTTACTGGCTCAACAGTGACTGTAGATCAGGGCAGCATAACTGGCAACATTATGGGTGGTGCAATAGGTACAGCCCCCGGATCGAGCTTCTCTGTAACTGCTACCACTGGTAACCTTAACTTGCTCATGCCTTTGAGTTCTGCCATAGGTGCCATACCTTTTACTGTAATTACTACCAATAACGGGGATATCTCCATTTGGGCAAAGAGCGGAGACATCATTGTCAACGGGACGGATGTGTTACCAACGCCTCCACCGCCTCCACCAGGTCCACCAATGCCACCACTACCACCACCGTCAATCATTGCAGGATTTAATGGTGATATAAGTTTCTACAACAACACCAACAGTGTCTTACAACCCGGACAACTAACGACTTACGGCAACGTCATACTGAAGGCCAACAATATCTGGCTGGGATTGACTAGCAATTATCAACGTGTTTATTCTTACGGTCCAACAATTGCCAGCACTGGCGGCAATGTGACGCTGGATGCAACCGTGAACGTTAATATTGGTAGCAATTTTGTGCCTGGGTCTTCGGGTAGCCCCACAAACATATTTGCATTAGGTGGAAATGTTTTGGTGGTGGGGGGTACTCAAGTACAGATTTTGGGAACTGCATTCAAGTCCGTTGCTCAGTTGCTTTTGGGGAATCCTGCATATGCAGGTGGTGGTATCGGTATCTATGGCGGGACAGGAATGGATCCCGCTGCTTTACAGCTGAAGCTTGTACAAATGCAAAGTCAGCGCGTTTATCCAAACAAGATTGACTGGGATCAAACCAACCCCAGCTGCGAGGGCTGCACGATCAATGTAACGAACGGTGGCTATCTCCAGATAACCACAAATGTTGGTGATCCCAGCGGTCAGATATACGAGATCAATTTTGCTAACAATGGTGGTGTCGTTTATATAGATCCACCAATTCCAGGAGGAGTATGGCTGGCGAGTGGTACCAGTTTCACGTCGGTAGCTCCGGCACCAGAACCACCATCACCTACTCCGCCGTGCACGAACTGCACACCGCTACCACCACCACCACAGCCTCCTCTAAATTGCACAGACTGCATACCAGCAGTGGTCCTGCCGCCAACACGAGGCGGGGATCCAATTGCTCTGTCTGTCGACAAGACACCGCCGCGTGAGCCTGCTAAACCAATGCCGCTGCCGGTAATTGAGGATTTTCAGATAGAACAATATATTGTGGCCGGAAGTCCGTGCACTTTATATGAATGTCCTGCGTTGGGTGGTTCTCAGGTTCAAGGACAGGTCGGGACTATTTTCTCAGCCAGGTCAGATAAGACATTGGTATTGATTGGCGGAAGAATGCTTGCTGGAGCCGGAGAAAGTGGCTTGGAAATTCAGCTGGGCTCTTCTAAGCAGCACATTAAGCTAAAGGGAAAGACTATAGCTATAGTTGATGCACAGGCAAAGGCTGGCGTTAGAGTGACCGTACTTGCAGGCAATGGGCCTGATGCTGCTTCTGTAGGCGTGGGCAACGAGAGTCTTGTTGCTTTGGGTACTGGTGAAGAAGCTCTGCTAATGGATCAAGGCAGCACTGAGCAGCTGATCGCAGCCGATGGCGTGGAAAGACAGCCTATAGGTGGATCCGTGACAAAATTCGGTCTGACAATGCACAAGGCGTCGGTCGCAGTAGAGAAACTAGTAAGAAGGGAAACACTGCTAACCTGTTGCTTTAGTGTTCCCGGGTCAACCCCACATACTGTGTGTCGTGATAGTTGGGTGTCAAAGAGGCTCCATCAGCTATATGGGGAGAATCAGGGACCAGAAGTTAGTCAGACAACTGCGCCTGTTCGTAATGGCTACCCTTTGAGTACAAGTAGTTTATTGGGTGGTGCCAGTGCACGCAATACCAATAGCCAGATGGTCTCAACTCAACTGGAGGACAATGAGAATAACACAACATCCGGTCAGCTGATACCGATAGCATATGTCTCAGGTGTCGTTCCAACTGACTTGCGTGTTGGACAAGATACCGAAGTGGTGAATGTTGGACCTGGACATTACCGGCTGGTAAGAGGCACTATGCTGACTGCTGCCGACAAGAAGCTTACGATTGACACAGCGCATGGAGTGGTGGTTGCAAAGGCTGGCTCGGCTGTTCTAATATCAACAGACAACGGGCTAACCCAGGTCTTGAATCTGGTAGATCTAGCCGCCGGGGACGTAAATGTAATAGCTGATAAGCGCTCATACAAGCTGGCGCCGGGTAGCGCAGTGGGTATAGTGCAAAGTGCAAGTAAGACAGAGGCGGTCACGCTGGTGTGCAAAGAGAAGCTGGCACGCAGAAGAATGCAAATTCTTGATGTCAACGCCAACACTCAGTTGGTCACTAACGACTTTTCAGTGCTTGATGCCTTGCAACGTAGCGCCTTGCTAGCCAATCTGCGCAAGTCGGCTACGACAGCAGACAAGCATTTGTTTGCTAACATTGGGTGTTTTGAAACAAAGGTACGAAATGTCACATAGATTATCGGACACTGAGCAGGGTCCTGTCAGCCCTTCAGTCCGGTTTTTTTTAGCCAGTGGTGCAGATTAGCCTCGGTGGTGTGATAACGCTGCGCTATGAACTTC
>CAILLX010000025.1 GCA_903835185.1 uncultured bacterium
CCCAAGTTGACCAGGGCAGGGTCATTCATATATGGTGGCAAGCACGCCAGCATGCCTTTGCTTGTGGCGTTGACTATACGTTGGCTAATTTTGCGTCGATGCTCAAAACCATCGGGACGACAGGATTTGAACCTGCGACCTACTGCTCCCAAAGCAGCCGCGCTACCAAGCTGCGCCACGTCCCGTGACATAGCTCCAATATATCATGAGCCTGTTAGGGAACAAACTGCGGCTCATCAACCGTAACATTTACAGCATCGGCATCCACATAACCGGTCTTACCGTTAGCCAGCTGGACCTTATAACGCTTATTCTCCAGCCCACCTATAATGACAACCCGGTCTCCAACCGCCGATTTGCTTAACGGCCTTTTATGCTTGTCAGTAACAATATGGCTCTTAGTTACAGTTGCTGTTGTATAAGCATCCGACTTCTTGTAATCCACAAGCCCGGCGAAGATGTAACCTTCCTGCCCTTGACAGCGCACCTTGTACCAGCCGTTGTGCTTGCCAAGGATCACCATAGAATCCGTCTTGGAGACAGAAGCAACAGGCTTGGCTTCGGTGGTGGGTCCAATGCGGATATTAACTGTACCTGCCACATTGACCTGTCCATTCCCAGCAGCTGCTTCAGTCTTGTTTGTGTGGTGAGTGTCTGTTTGCAACCGCTCAGATTTTTGCTGATGCACTTGTTCTGCGCTACCTTGTGCTCCCGATTCATGCTGCTGAAGACTCTTCTGCGAGCTCTTGTCATGCGTGGTCAGTGCTTTGTGCTCTAACGCAGATCGCTCGGCCTGTCCTGTATGCGTTGTTGATAGAGCAAGTTTCTTGTCACCTGCATCGTTAGTACGCTCGACAACCTGAGCCTGGTTCGGCTGGTTCGAAGGAGCAGGTTTTTCACCAGCTGGCTTGCCCGCCGGCGCCTGTGCAGCCAGCTGCAATTCTCCTTTCCCCTGCCGTGCAGCTTCACCTGGAGCATTGCGTGTCCCCACAATCGACCAGACACCATTGCTCTTACCGACATCCACAGCAAACGCGCCCACATTGCCTATCATAAGGAACGAAATCCTGTCACCTGTGCTTCCCAGGCGTTTGACCTGGAAGTTGCCTGCATCTGCGGCCTTGTTTTCACGCACAAGCTCTTCACCTTTGCTGCCCAAAAACTGGCGATGTGTGCTGGTAAGGTCTGGATAACGCAGGCAGCGCGCCACTGCATACAGTGCAGTAAACGGTGATGATCCGTATTCATAACGCGATGTATAGTGGGCTTCTTTCCACTCCAGCACTTGATGCACTGTCCCATCCTCCCTCTGCGGAACCGGAGCAAAGAGGTGCTCGCTTTGACCAAGAGACAGAAGCGAGATATCAAGAACTATGTCGCGTCCATTACGGACAAACCTGGCAGATCCCTCTCCTTGAATAGGCGGTAACAGCTTCTCTGTCTCATCAGTAATGGCATCAGGAAGCAAAGCGTAAGCCCGCACCTGCGGATGATGCGGCGGTTGTCCGCCTGAGTGTCCAAGCACAACCAGCATCGGCCCGGCTGATTCATTAATCAAGCGGGCATCATCAAATACCTCCATGCCGGGCAATCGGAAGACTTTACTTCCCGAACTGCCTTTCATAATCAGATAGTCGGCAGCTTGCAGAACAGCATCAACCTCAATCAGACGCAAACCTCGCGGCAGCTCCTCTGAATGAACCTCATAAACGGAAGATGGCAGCACAGCTTGCAACTTTTTGACAATGTCGGGTGTAGAAAGCGGTCCAAGCTTAGTTAAATAAGCACGCACAGCCTGGTCAAAGTCATCTCCCATCCGTTTGCTGTCAGCTGAGCTCTTCGGTCCGGCTGCCACCTCTTTAGCCAGATGTGCCAGCCGCTGTTTTGGATCGGTCAGATTTGGGATGATAGCTGCGCCAGCAGCCCACACTGCTCCTACAAGCACAACCAGAGCCACGCCAGCAATGAGCCTGCGCGGAAGCGGCTTGCGCTTAAACTTATGCCCGCAAGACGGGCAAACCCTTGCAGCTACTGAGTTTCTAATATTGCAATCTGGACAACGCATAAGAATATAAAGCTTACAAGATATTGAACAAGTCTATATACACCAACGCCTTTATGTAATATACGCGGCAATAGAATTCCCTATAATCTTCTCCTCTCTCTTGCCACCAGATGCAGATTAAGCGAGACTTATCATGGCGTCAAGTACCGACCATGCAATACCCAATAGCTACAATAAGATTTTGTCATCTCAGGGAGAAGGTTAGTGCCTGAAAAGGAAGCTCGCAAAGATCTGGCTGAAGTGTGCCGCCTTAGCTATATCCGCGGATACGTCTGCGGACTGGAAGGAAATTTCAGCATCCGTCTTCAAGAGAACCTCGTGTTGTCAACACCTTCCGGTATCTGCAAAGGACGGGTAGAGCCGGAAGATCTTATCTTGACCAACCTTGAAGGCACACTTTGCTCCAGAGCAAACGGTCGCTGCTCGACAGAACTTGCAATGCATTTAACTGCTTACGCTGCCAGACCTGACATCAGCGCCATTGCACATGCTCATCCACCTGTGGCAGTTGGATTTACTGTAGCCGGTATGCCGCTCACCAGCTGTGTTTTACCAGAGGTTGTCTGCAGCCTGGGAGCCATTCCGACTGCACCATATGCAACACCAAGCACACCAGAGGTGTCAGAGAGCATCAAAGAGCTGGTACTGGAGTATGATGCTCTCCTGCTCGACCATCATGGTGCTTTGACTTTGGGCACAACAATCTGGGACGCTTTCTATAAGCTGGAGACACTCGAGCATTATGCTAAAACAATGCTGGTTGCACACCAGCTCGGCGGCAGCATACCGCTTTGCGCTACGCAGGTGCACAAGCTACTTGCAATACGTGCTGTTTATGGATTGACCAGACCTCTTTCACCTGCAGTTCTCTCTTCAGCAGCTGAAAAGGCACCAAAAGAGGGAGCAAACAGTGAGTGAGGTTTTGCACCCGGAAGAGACAATCACTTCCTGCCTGCTTATCAGACACGGGCACACACGTGCCACCGAAGAAGGTCTACTTTATACAGATCCGGAAGCACCACTTACCAAGAAAGGTCAGGCTCAGGCAGAAGCTCTGTCCAAGTGGCTGCCTGGACAAAAACCAGACCTCCTTATATCCAGCCCATCTCTGCGTGTGCGCTCAACAGCAGCAATCATCGCTTCAGTGCTTGAACTTGAACCGATCATAATTGCAGATCTCAACGAATGGCACGTCGGGCAGTGGGAAGGGAGAACCTACCTGGACATCAAGAAGTCAGAACCTGAGCTTTATCACCGCTGGTCGGCAGATCCAATCAACAACGCTCCCCCTGGGGGAGAATCAATAGCCCAGATGTGCCTGCGCGTCAAGGGCATCTTAGAGAGCATTATTAGTCGCTTTGCTGGCAAACGTATAGCTCTTGTGACTCACGCCGGCATCATCCGTGCTGCTATTGTCGAAGCCCTGTCCATTCCAGTTGAAAACTTCTGGCGGCTCTCAGTTCCAGTCGGATCAGTCTCTAGACTCGACTATAGCGTAAGCTTTACCACTTTGCACTATATGTCATTCAGAGCAGAGACACTTAAGGCTGTCTGAAACCGCTACGGCTCTATTTGTCCTGGCATAGCTGGAACAGGTTCACTGCCAACCTGCTTTACTGGCTGCTCCTTACGCGGCTGCATGAGTTCAACAAGTTTCTGCTTCTGCTGGGAGTTCAAGACCGCTCTGATCTTTAACATGAGCTTTATTCGCTCTGTAGCCATCTGCGCTATGACCTTGTTAATCTCTTCCTGAGTTGATAACACCCCCTTCTCTTCAGGGTCTACTTGAAGAGAGAGATCATGCAGCTGTTGGTGCAGATTCTTAAGGAGTTGCCATTCCACCTTAGACTGGTCTTCAAACTCCTTCACCTGCTGTTGAATCTTTTGCACCTGCTCGGGAGTGGCTCCGGCTACTACATAAATAGCCAACGGATCTCTTTGGGCTATGGGCAGAACCTTATCTTCAGCATGCACCGCATTCAGTGACACCACGATTGGCAACAACACTGCTGCCAGAAGGAAGCAGGCAATCAGACAGATAGTCCAGCTACAGCTTTTCCTGTAATTGGCTAGACGCTCACCAGTCGAGCTGGAATCTGGTAACAGAGTCCACCCACTAAGGCATGGCTTAAGCACCCGATCAATTACAGTTACAATCTCGCCCAGCATAAACAGTCTCCCTCAACCGGCACACAGCTGTAACTATAACCGTTTTGATTGCTGGGTGCTAGCAACTCCGGCATGCTCAGAGCAGGTTCAGTCAATTCCCAGATGAATAAATGGTGCCCAGGCATGTACCGGCTGTTTGGCAGCAACAGCCTGGCGCTGCGCGCAAGCAAGCGCCTTGGCAATCGAGGTCTTTCCAGCCTGCCAACTGCGGTGAAATTCCTGCATCAGATTACAGGTGGAGCGATCTGCAACCTCCCACAGGCTCAATATAAGGTTAGGCATGCCTGCATACATCAAGGCCCTTGCCAGCCCAAGTATCTCGCCACCTGGAGTTACCATATTGACTCCAGTCTGACAGGCAGAGAGAACTAACAGCTTTCCACAATGTGTGCGCAAAAGATTTCCCTGCAGGATCGCAGCAGCAGTAAGCATGCTGCCATCTGCAAGAACAAGCCCTGAAGCCAACGGCTCCTGGGAGTTAAAAACAGCATGCCCTGCAAAATGCACAACGGGGTACTGACCGAACAGTCCCGGCAGAGAATCCTTGACCTCTTGATTGGTAAGCAACCTGGTTTCAACATCATTGCTGGCACTGACATCCACCACTGTCCTGGCCTCTTCCAACGTATAAGAAAGATCGTCTAGACCAGATGCCGATCGCAAGCGTGCGCTGCCAGACGTCTGAGCCTCTCTGGTGGCAGAATAATCGCTTATAGCTGAAACAAGATACTTAGGATTGTGTCCAGAGTGAGTAGACCGGGTGCCTGAGAGAACCGGAATCAAGCTTGTAGAAGGCAGATAACTTAGTGCATAGCGTTCTATTAAGAACTTTTGACCATCATGAAGGGCACTAAACGGCAAGCGGTAAAGCGTGCCGTGCGGAACAAGGATAAGGCAATCCACCTCTGCCGGCAAAGATGCCACCAGAGGTGCCACCAGATGATCATAAAGCCTTTTGGCCAAAGAGACCGGCACATCCCAGCCTTCAGTAGCAGACATGACCAGAAAATCGTTCAAGTCAGCCTGCAACGCCTCCAGGCAGGCTGCGTCCTTAACTACGTGCAGCTCTGGCACTGTCACACCTTTATAAATAGCTGCTGCAAGAAAATATTCATCTGCCCAGTAGTACTCAAAAATAGCTGTGTTAGCTGACAGAACTGAGGCACGATCCTCTTGTTCCCCTGTCACCGTATGCTCCCAGAGAGCCTTTAATTCGGCAAATGTCAAAGTCTCAACTGCAATTAAATTTGCATAGTTGGGATGCCGCCTGCGCAGCTGGTTGACTGTATCACGCCACTGGCAATAAAGATCTCTTGTCTGTGCCGGACTGTCGGAGCCGCCCCGACTGCCGGTTTCCCCTGATGGTCCCTGAAAGAGGAGCCGCTCAAGGCGAACAATCTGATTACGCAACTGTGCTTCTCTGGCAACAAGTTTGTTGAGCGATTCGTCACCACCCTGCACAATTTGAGATACATCAATAGGCGAATTGGACAGGAGATCGAGAATTGCACGCGACTTAGCTCTGCCCACATATTCAAGCGCTTCGACTCGCCTGCCTGCTGCCAGACAGACTTTGACCATATCACAATAAAGCTCCTGCCCTCGCGACGCAAAACTGGTCTTTAAATCATCAGACTTGATGTAAGAACGCTGTTCGTCAAAAAGATCTATAGCCCGGCTCAGTTGCGTGAAAGCCGGCTCTAGCTGCCCCAGGCGTTGATGTACCCGTCCCAGGTTTGAGAGGTAGATGCGCTGACCTTGACAGTCGCCAATCTCCTGACTTAGCTGAAGCGCTGCCTCGTAGCTGGAGAGAGCTGCCTGCAGATCGTCTGTAGCCAGCTGGCAATCGCCAAGACTATCAAGATGCGCAGCTTCAGAATGAATATCACCAACTGTGCGCGCAACCTCGAGAGCCTCCTGACAGGTCTTGAGAGCGTTGTCTGTCTGCCCGAGCCTGCGGTAAGCGTTGCTTAAATTGCCCAACCAGATGCCGGCACGGGCTGTGTCGCATGTGCACCTGGACAGGTCTAAAGCTTCTGAGTAAGCTGCCACAGCACTGTTAAACTCACCTTTGAGACTGTAAAATATTTTGTGTCAAAGGTTAGAGCCAAAATAACTAGAAGGGAGCTCGACCATGACAGCAATGAAATTGAACGATATGCTGGACGAAGTAATCAAGCGGCATGTAGCTGAGGGAAG
>CAILLX010000026.1 GCA_903835185.1 uncultured bacterium
ACAACCAGCAGGTCAAGGACTTTTACGACCAAACCAGTTTCGTCGATACTTCTTTGGGTATGAGTCGCAGCGCCTCTGCTCTATTGCTTGGTGGCACCAGAAAACCAGCGACTTATATCTCTGATGCTGGCAAAGCTCTTGCTGGTAGAATCGGCGGTCTCCAAATAGCTGAGATGATTGGACTCGATCAGTCCGAATCACAAGCAGCTGTCGACCTGGGGGCAAACTTAAAAAACGTTTTCTTTTGCAGCAATGACTCGAAGATGGGTGCAAAGGTCGGTAATGACGGCGTCGAGAGGTGTAATACTCGGAATTCATCCAAGCCAGGTCAGGACTATGCCAGCAATGATTACTACCACAATTGGGGATATGTCTATGACAACCTCGATAAGGTTTTTCATTTCAAGCTTGATACCCTTTCTGGATTACCTGCTGGGACGATCAGCCAGATAATAAATAATCCCAAAAACACCTTTCCGATTCTACTCGCTATTAGTGCTCAGAAACTTGATTCACGATACAAGCTAAATTCTTCTAGTGTCAAGTCATTTTCGGGGCTTTATCGAGCGCTCTTTCCGCCACAACTGGTTTCGTTCGAAACCAGCTGCAAGGCCCTGGCTTATCCAAATAATTCTGACTTAGAGTGGAACAGACTGATGGCCGCAGACCAAGAAATACTAAAGACAGATCCTGGCAATGCCGCGGCTAAGGCCGACGCTGTTCGCATCCAAGGGTTACGGACGGCTGCACTGACGTACTACAATAACTGTCTCGAAGAGTCACGCTACGCTTATAATATGAGCAAGTCGAACCCTGACCAAAAGGAACTTACTGGCGTTACAGGAGTGTACATTGCTAGGATCTGGGAATGGGCACAGCAGGTGGCTGCTCAGGAAATTCATGATCAACTCAACAATCTAACGGTTCTCCGGCCTGGTTGTACACCAAACTATGTCGACAATTGTGTCGAGAAAGTTGGTATCGACATGCCGGTGACTGATATTAGGCAGATGTTTGATGGTGATCTGCGCTATGCTGGCGCAGCCGCTGCTGCCATGGGCGCCAATCTTGTAGTTATCGGTGTCGATATGATTACTAGCAACAATTGTAATCCAGCTGCAAAAAATGGTGATGGTACTTGTAATGCCCCTGTTCCAGCCAACATGCGAATTAGTTATGACGAGATCAAACTTGCTTACTTCGGTCTGCCGGCTGATCAGACCAAGCAACTCGTCGCCTGGAATATGGCCTCAGATGGCATCGTTCCACGTCCTGACCCTGACACGACCGGTATCGGCACAGATGGTTGCCCCATCGGGACGGTTTCTCAAGGGTTGGATTGTGTTGCTCAGGCAGGTGTCACCAAAAATCCAAACCTCGATGTCCAAAACCAGCTCAATGTTAAATATGGCAACACAGCCGCCAACAATGCAATTGTGAGAAAAAATCTAAGTGACTACATCACAAATGCCGAGAAGACCTGCAATAGTCTGGCAACAGAGGATCTCAAAAACGATTGTCTGATCGAGGACGTCCACTACTCTGATTATACTCACAGGCTCTATCTTCTCGACCACCCGAACGAAGTCAATCTCAAGGACAATCCATATGCGACAGAGGTCCAGGGTGCTGTCCAGAAGGCTGCCACCGACAAGCTCAAATACGACGCGATGGATATTGCTCTCTGGAAGCTCGACGACAATATTTACTCCGGCTTTTCTCAGGCAGTCTTGGCTGGTAACACTGGTGAAAAGTGGGCAGCGCTCGCTCACTACCTCCGAAATGGCTTGGTAAACGGTCACCTGTTTGGTGTTAAATTCAACAGTGTGGACGCAGGTCTTGTCGATGCTGGCGCCGCTTTCCTGGCCATTATGACAGCTACCAATGATGCCGACAGAGCGAAAGCCAGAAGCCATGTCACTGATGCCGAATTTAATACTGTTGTCAATTTCATCTCTAGTCATTCGGAACGTTGGCTTGGGGTCAAACTTGACCCACAGATTGTTGGCGGTCTAGTCACAAGTATTGCAACTGGTTACTGGGGTGGAAGCGCCTTTTCGCTCGACGGTGTATTGGGCGGCAATGCTGGGCCAAACTCCAACACGACAAAATTTGCCGGGTCTGATCGCCCAACACTTGGTGGAGCAGTTGTCAATTATGGTCTCGGCAAACTCTTTGGCTGGGCTGACAAGGCTCTTGGCCTCAAGCCAGGACAATCGCTTCAGATATTTTCTGCTGCTCGAGATGTCTATAAGGCCTACACTGCCCTGCAATCAGCAAAAACAGCCCTGTCGGCGTCTAAACAAACGCTTACCTCGCTTAAAAACGCACCAGCAGGCACTGTTTCGGCAGACAAGTTGGCAAATGCGAACAAAGCAGTCTCAAATAACACCGATGCTGTTACCAAGGCTGATGCCAAATTTACCGCCGCTCTTAGCGCCTCTGTCCAGCTCGTAGTGAGCATACTTGTCGACAAACTTCTCGGCAAACAGATTGCTGACTGGGAGAGCAGCATGGATATCCCCGTTGGTACTCTTGAAGGAATTATTTCCAGTGGTATATATGAGGCAATCGCCGCTTCTGTCAATGCTATTAGCGCGGCGACAGGCGGCTCAACAACTGTACTGTATAGTTTGGGACCATGGGGCTGGGGCGCAGCTCTTGGCTTGGC
>CAILLX010000027.1 GCA_903835185.1 uncultured bacterium
AAACCCCACCAGTTGATGCTTGCAAGCAAAAAAAGGCCAAAAAGTGCAAAAAGCGACCAGAAGAGGTCGCTTTTTGCACTTGCTAAGATGGGGGTGGTCAGGGCATGTCACAAAAGATCAACGACGCCCTGGACATCCCCGAAATCCATGAGCCCTGATGATTCCTGGTCTTACCTTCAACCGACACAGTTACAGCTGCTCTTGCGATCACAAAAGCAAAAGTTTTGTTTTCAGTTTTCCCTCACCGCAGCAATTAATAGGAGAGTCTAACTTGCACCGGTTCTTACTGACGACTTCAGAACACAGTGGATGGAGGGAACCATCAAAAAACAAATCTTTCCCAAACTACCAGCTGCATCACCCACTAAAAGAACTCCAAAATTTCGCTCCCAGAGTCCATCTTCAGCTTCAGGATAGATTACAACACAACCATATATCTGGTCAGCAGATCCAGGATTAAAAAACTGATTATTAGGTGTGGGGCAACAACGATACATGCCACCAGGGCTGGCGCCAGGCAGGATCGTGGGAAAAGCCAGGACTGTTCAAGAAATGGTATCTACCTGCAGCGCTTGACAAGAATTGTGGCGTTCCGACCTCTCCCTTACCCGTAGAAGCTTCTGCCTACGACTCTCCAGCAGCTATTCGTTTGCCTTCTTTGCGAATTACGCGATAGATAGCTCGCCTCGTCTTATCTAGTTCTTTAACGTCCTTCTGCAGGGACACAGCCAGATCAGCAATTGTCCGGTTGCTGTATGGGGGTGAAGCAGTGATTGCTTCAAGTTCCTGCTCTCGAGATGCCACAGTATTGACTGTACTCGCCCACTCCTTAAACTTCGGCTTCAATTGAGCAATGACATCTGCCGGCAGGTCAAACTTGCGATCGCCAGCAACAAAAGCATCAACATTGGCTTTCATCATTTTGATAATTGGCTTAATTGAATTCATAGCCAGGTCGACGCGCTCTTTGCGAGCTGGCTGTGGTGGACCTACAGGTGTTGTTCCGATGGGAACGTTAATGATAATGCCGTTGCCTACTACTTCAGGTTGCGTAAGTAAACGTACAGGCTGAACTGTCACTTCATCATAGAGACTGCTGGCTGCCTTCAAGACTTCTTTAAGGTCCAGTCCCACATCGCGCAGGAGCTCCAGGTTGAGCTCTACTTTCTCAACACTTCCTTTGAGAGGCTTTTGGGTCGCTGGAGCATTTTGAGTTGATTGAGGAGAACTGGCACTTCCTGGTGCCTGTGCCGCAGAAGTCATGTCATCGGCCCAGACAATTGCCGGAGTTGCCAAGATGCCAATTACTGCAGCCGACAGCAACATGATGCTTCGAGCACACAGCGGCAGCCGGACAGCATTTTCTTGAACCAAGCTATGTCGCATTGTCATTATCTCCTTGGAGCATGAAGATATCAGTCTACCGCGATCCATACAAGATTGAGCCTGACAACGTATAGATTCAATCATGCTGGCTGCTTTCCCTACAGCATTACATGCCAGCCACTTCTTCAATGAAGTTGAACTAACCACCGCCAGACTTATTAACACAATGGCTCCAGGTGTGTATACTCTTTAATGTTGCGTTTCATGAAGTCCAGGCTACTGCATGGCTGGGTGATTTACTTTAGGGAGGCAGATTATGGCGCTTCAGATTAGGTCGCTCTTTGCAGACCGTATCGGTCAGCTCGGCACTGAGAATGCTTTTAAAATTGGTCCCCACATCGTTGCTGTGGAGAACTCCGGCAAGAAGGTGGTACGGCTTAATCTCGGTGAACCAGACTTTAACCTGCCCGAATATGTCAAGGACGAAATCAAGCGCCAGCTTGACTTAAACAACACCCATTATTGCGATCCCAAAGGATTGCTGTCACTGCGTCAGGCGATTGCCAAACAGATGCAAAGTATGCGAAGTCTGACAGTTTCACCAGAACGTATCGTTGTTTTCCCTGGCGGCAAGCCTTCTATCGGCTTTTGCCAGGAAGTTTACTGTAATCGCGGTGACGAGGTAATCTACCCAAGTCCGGGCTTCCCGATTTATGAATCGTTTACTCGTTATCTTGGTGTGACGCCAGTTCCTATGCATTTAAAGGAAGAGCATGGTTTTTCTGTCTCAGCAGATGAACTGTCCAGGCTGATTACAGAAAAGACAAAGCTGATAATCCTTAACTTCCCCTCCAACCCCACTGGCGGAGTAGCTACGCTCGAACAGCTGGAAGCTCTGGCTGATGTAATTAAGCGGAAGTGTTCACCCGAGGTCCGGGTTTATTCTGACGAGATTTATGAGTACATTACCTTTGATGGTTGCAAACACGTCTCCATTGCTTCACTGCCAGGAATGGAACAGCGCACTATCATCAGTAGCGGATTCTCTAAGACTTTTGCCTGGACAGGTGGGCGCATCGGTTATGCTGTGTTCCCCACTGAAGAAGAGGCGAATGTATTTAAGAACCTCAATATCAACTATTTTTCATGCATCCCTCCGTTCAATCAGGAAGGAGCTCGTATAGCCTTAGAACATCCGCAGTCGCCAGCAGTAATTGAAAAGATGGTGGCAACTTTCCAGCATCGCCGTGATGTGATTGTGCGCAAGCTCAATGAGATTGATGGCATTACCTGCCTCACACCCGGAGGCGCTTTCTATCTCTTCCCAAATATAGGCGGAGTTTGCCAGAAGTTAGGAGTCATAGATGCATATGACAGATTGCCAGCAGCAATTCGCCAGCGCACCTCTCCTTCCGGCATGTTCCAGATGTTTGCACTGTATAACCACCAGGTTGCTGTCATGGACCGCAACTCTTTCGGCAAAATTGGTGCTGAAGGTCAGCATTATTTGCGCCTTTCCAGCGCCTCTGAATTGTCTGTATTAGAGGAAGGTGTAAAGCGTATCGAGGCAGCCATCCAAGACAAGCACGGTTTTGCAAGCTTTATTGCTGATCGAGCCGCCGAGTTGCTATAAGTTTCAAGAAACAGGTCACAGTTGATTTATCGGGAGATGCCATGCTTAGCCTAAAAAAAGATGCCATGCCTTACTTCAAGACTCAGAAGCTCGAATTTGGACCGCGGCGCGGCGTATATGTCAACGCTCAGGATTTGCTCAAAGAGCCTGGAAGTAGCACAGTAGAAAAATTGTCACCCCAGTTGGAAGATCTTGATCTCATCTACCGCACACTGTGCGGTATTCTCTTCAACTTCGTGCCAACCTCAGGACATCCTGGCGGCAGCATCTCTTCAGGACGCATCGTAGAATCGTTGCTCTATAGCACTATGAGCTATAACATGGGCAACCCTGATGACAATGCTGCCGATATCATCTCTTACGCTGCCGGACACAAGGCCATGGGGCTTTATGCCATGTGGGCGCTGCGTGATGAAATCTTGAAGCAATACAATCAGAAATTGCTGCCGTCTGAAGATCGCCAGCGTCTGCGGCTAGAAGACCTTCTCGGCTTCAGGCGCAATCCTACTCAACACACACCTCTGTTCAAGAAATACCATGCTAAGCCGCTTGATGGGCACCCTTCTCCGGCAGTTCCCTTCGTGCGGCTGGCAACTGGTGCCTCTGGTGTAGGTATTGGTACTTCATTCGGACTGGCGATTGCTGCTCGTGATTGTTTTGGACGCAACGCTCCGGTTGTGCATGTAATTGAAGGCGAAGGCGGCTTGACACCAGGTCGAGCGCATGAAGCGTTAGCAACTGCAGCTACGGCCCAGATCAATAACATTGTGATGCATGTGGACTGGAACCAGTGCTCAATTGACTCAGATCGAGTTTGCCGCGATGGAGACAAACCAGGCGACTATGTGCAGTGGAATCCGATTGAGTTTGCTTATCTGCATGACTGGAACGTTATTTTCGTTCCGGAAGGCTTCAATTTTGAACAGATCATTGCAGCTCAACAGCTGGCAATTACTCCAATCAACGACCAACCGACCTGCATTGTTTATCGCACAGTCAAAGGCTGGAAGTATGGTATCGAAGGTAAGGGTTCTCATGGAGCCGGACACAAGTTCTGCTCAACTGAATTTTCTCAATACTTAAAGCCGTTCGAAGCGCGCTTTGGCATTGAGTTTCCTCGCTTCAACGGCGAGACATCCGAAGAGGCAGTTGAGGAGCTCTATTTCAAACACCTGCTTTGTGTGCGTGAAGTACTGAGCAAGAATCCGGCTATAGTAAAGACTCTTGGCTCACAGCTTGAGCAGGCAGCCAAGACATTATCTGCTAAGGAACGGGACTTGCGTCCCGGAGCCCCGGACGTAAAACGGATTTATTCTTTTAATCCTGAGCAGATACCTGATGGTATAGCTGTTCCTCCAGGCAAAACAGACACATTGCGTGATGCCATGGGGCGCGTCTTGAACTATCTCAATCGCGAAAGCCATGGAGCTATCTTTGGTACTGCTGCAGATTTGTGCGGTTCCACCAGCATCAAGAAAGTAAACGACGGCTTCTCGGATGGCTTCTGGAATGCAGCAAGCAATCCCGGCTCGCGCTTGCTGTCCATCGGGGGTATTTGTGAAGATGCTGCCGGCGCCATCTCGTCTGGCATTGCTTCTTTCGGATCCAGTATTGCTGTAGCATCATCTTATGGAGCGTTTATTGCCGCGCTGCAACATATTGCTGCACGGCTACATGCTATCGGTCAGCAGGGGCGTTTTGATTACAATAAGGATCCGCGCAATCCATTTATAATTGCATGCTGCCATGCTGGTTTAAAAACAGGCGAAGACGGCCCGACTCATGCTGACCCGCAACCGTTGCAGCTCCTGCAAGAAAACTTCCCGCGTGGCTATATGATTACATTAACCCCGTGGGATCCTAATGAGCTCTGGCCATTACTTATCGCGGCGCTAAATAGCCGTCCGGCTGTAATTGCGCCTTTTGTGACGCGTCCTGCCGAGCCGATTCTTGACAGGTCCGCCCTCGGATTGCCACCGCCGGCAGCGGCAGTCAAAGGGGTTTATGCTATCCGCCGTGCCGATGCTAAGAAGCCCCACGGTACAGTGGTTATACAAGGAAGCGGCGAAATGTATGCCTTCATGGAAGAGGTGTTGCCCAAGATTTATCAAGAAAAGTTGAATCTCAACATCTTTTATGTGTCCAGTGCCGAACTCTTTGATCTTCTCCCGGAAGCCGAACAGGAAGAAATCTTCCCGGCAGCATTAAGACAAGAAGCTATGGGCATAACAGGCTTTACTTTGCCAACAATGCACCGCTGGATACTCTCTGCTGAAGGTCAAAGACGTACACTGCATCCATTTGCAGTTGGTCGTTTTCCAGGCAGCGGACAGGCTCGCAAAGTCATGGAAGAAGCGCACTTGAACGGGGAAGCGCAGTGGCAAGCAATTCGAGACTATACTACCTGGATCTCATCAAAGAAGGGAACTTAGTCACAAGGCATAGAAACTAACACAAGGGTCCGGAGCTGTGCAGTTCCGGACCCTTGTGTTACTAGTAGTGAGATTCCAAAGTTCTGCAACAATTACCGTAGGGGCGGATTGCATCCGCCCGCGGGCGCGTGCAACGCGCCCCTACGAAGCATTTGCCAGGCGCTGTCGCACTATTTTGGAAGCTCACTACCAGATACTGCGCCTACCAATGCACGCGCAATGCATCGATGGTTCTGTATTTACCAGCACCAGTCAGGATATGTCACCACTGTCAGTGTCATTTGCTAGTTTGCGTATTCACCAGTTCGCGCGCACGATCTGCAGCTTTGACTACTGCCTTGATCAAAGTGACCCTGATCTTGCCTTCTTCAAGCTCCATCAAACCATCGATAGTGCAACCGGCCGGTGTTGTCACCATA
This sequence comes from uncultured bacterium, assembly GCA_903835185.1. Classification (GTDB taxonomy): domain Bacteria; phylum Cyanobacteriota; class Vampirovibrionia; order Obscuribacterales; family Obscuribacteraceae; genus CAILLX01. The sequence goes on from CAILLX010000027.1 coordinate 5,811, forward strand.
TCTTTCAGCAGAGCTGGATGCGAGTTGGATTCAAGCACCATTCTGGAGGCACCGTACATTGTCTGCGCTGCCGCATTGACTCATCAAAAATCTAACCGGCAATAGAACCGTTGCCTCACCTAAAATCAAACCCTTTGCAAGTGCGCAGGGGGAAAGGGATGAGGCAAAACATGAGCACACAAACAAGGCGCGAGCTGCTTCAAAACCTGCGTCAGGACTACATTGCTGCTGGTCGGAAGAAGCGGGAAGAGTTGCTGGACGGGCTGGTCACCGCTACTGGATACAATCGCAAATATGCCATATCGTTGTTGAATAAGCCGCCGGCTGATTCTCCACGCAAGCGCAATCGCAGCAAGATTTACGATGCTGAGGTGACGGTCGCACTCAAGCAGATTTGGATTGCGGCGAACTGCATCCCTCCGTGTCTATAATCAGTGAGACAGGTCAAGAGGCGAAATCGGAGAAATATGAATGGTGACTAAAAGCGGTATTGCAGACGCTGGGTTGGCTGTGTCATTAATAGAGTCAGGTCATAGTGCAGTCAGTCATAACGAG
>CAILLX010000028.1 GCA_903835185.1 uncultured bacterium
AATTCTCGCGTGTCCCTTCCCTCAGCTACATGCCGCTTGATTACTTCGTCCAGCATATCGTTCAATTTCATTGCTGTCATGGTCGAGCTCCCTTCTAGTTATTTTGGCTCTAACCTTTGACACAAAATATTTTACAGTCTCGTGTAGGGGGATGCGAGGATCTTGGACAAACATTGTAAGCCCCTCCCAATGCCGCTTCATGCTCCGGAGGACCTTCTTCTGTTCGTCATGAAGTGTTGGTTTCTGCAACTCTGCTTGCCAGCGCCGCTCCAACCTCTCAACTTGCATCTCCACCTCTGCCTGTGCTGCTTTCCAGGCGGACCCTAAAATCTTGTTCTGTTCCCACAGCAAATATCGCCCGTGAGTGACGACAAACAGACTAGCAATCTCTTCCAGCCACCACTTTGCCCACTTCTTGCACTTAGGCATGGACTGGTAGATATTGAGAATGTCGCGCCGAACATGCACCCAACACCAGGCTTTCCTTATCGCATCTTGCAGTGACTTGTAGGAAGCAAACCGATCCGTCATTAGCACACCAGCAGAACCAGCAAAGAAATCGGTCGGCACCCGCTTAGACCGGCTGGGATCAAGGATGTACGCAACCGCATCATCACTGGCAATCAACCACAACCACCACTTTGTTACCCCTGCATCAAAAATATGCCATGTTGTTTCATCGGCATTCCACAAATCAGCACCACGACAATGTCTGACTATTTCATCCTGCAACTTATCCAACAACCCATCGATGACCTTTAGTCCGCCTGTGACCGTCCCTTCCGCAAGACTGAATCCGTACAGACTCAGCTCTTTAAGCGTCCGGTTGGTTGGTACTCCATGTAAAAACTTCTGGACTACCAGATGTACCCAAAGCGAGTTACCAATCATTGTCCGTGGATACAACTTCTGTGGCGGCGGCGCCGTTATGATTTTCTTGCCCTCGCAATCGCACTGGGAGACATATTTGTACTGCTGGTACAAGACCTGGAAAAGCATCAGCGACATCTCTGCCAGTGACGAGTCCTGAGTCACAGACAGCTCTAAGTAAGGCTTTCCGCATTTGGGACACTTGCAACCACCTGGTATCTTCAGTGGCAAAGTCTCAGATACAGGCAGTCCGCTTCGGTCCGTCCGTCCATGTCCTTTGCTGCCTGGTTGCTGCCCTCGATTTCTCTTGGTCTTTTGCTCAGGTCTAGACCATGCCGCAGCGGCTTCCTCTGCTGTCGCTTCTGTCGCCTCTGGCTTGGCTTTTTCGGACTTCTGACCAAACTGCTGCTTCTTCAACCAGGTAACCTGTTTATTCAGCTTCTCGATCTTCTGGTCACGCTCGTTGACGTCTTTCTCCAGCTTGCGGATCGTTGCCTGCAAATAGTCTTCTGTATGTCGGCGAGCCTTCCTCAGGCGATAATTCTCGTCCTCGAGCTCCCTAACCCGTTGCTCTAGCTTCTCTGCCCTGCGCTCTGAAGCCGCCAGCGCTGCCCGAACCTGCTGAAGCTCAGCCCAGAGCCCCTCAATGGTAAAAGACTTTCTCTGCTCAATGCCCTTCGGCTGCGCTTTCTTCAATAAATCGGAGGCACGTTTCATGCCACCATAATGATCTTCCTTCTCTCAAAAGGCCATCCTTGGAAACCCTTCGGAAAGTTAGATCTCCCTTACCACACCCTGTGCTCGCCGAATACTTACCGGCTTTATTAATTATGAATATCTTTACGCTATCGGTTGGGGCTGTTTAAGCATAGCTACTTTAAAACCTGATATCGAGGATAAGAGTCTCCTGCGAGTCTGTGGTGAGGGATGAGAAAGTGTGTAGCTGTGGGCAGGTGCGAAAGAAACCCAAATGTAGCCGATTGGCAAGGCAGCTGCTTGTGAGGTAGCAAGCATTCTGGAATAGAATCAATCGTGCCTGAAGCCGATCTGATTCGTCACTGCGTGATACATTGTGTTCCACGTTGAGGAGTGTGTTTGATGACCGGACTCAGTTTTGTTGCGCTGGACTTTGAAACTGCTAATGAGCGGAGAGACAGTGTTTGCGCAGCTGGGATTGCTCTTATCGAGGATGGCGAGCTGAAGGAGAGGAAGGTGTGGCTGGTCAGACCCCCAGACCTTTACTTTAATCCGTTCAACGTGGCAATCCACGGCATCACCGCCCGGGATGTACAAGATAAACCTGAATTTGATGTCTTGTGGAAATCAGCCTTATCTAATTATCTTGAGGGACGGATTGTCTTGGCTCATAATGCCAGTTTCGACTTCAGTGTTTTGCGCTCTGCTTTCAACCGCTATGGAATTCCCTTCCCGAACATCACCTACTCATGCACCCGCCTGATTGCCCGTAGGGCATGGCCTGGGCAGAGCTCTTATTCTCTGGATAGTCTGGCTTATCGGCTCGGAATAACTTTCAAGCACCATGATGCATCAGAAGATGCTTTTGCTTGTGCAGAGATAGCAAGAGCTATCTGCCAAGCCAGTGGAGCGTTGGATCTGCACGAGCTTGGCGAGAAGCTTCAAATTGTGCACGGCAGTCTGCACCCTGGAGGCTACCGACCACCGAAGGCAAAGCGTGTATGCAACAGGACGCAGTCCAAGCAGTCTGACCGGGCTGCTAAAGCTGAGAATTGTCAGCTGCATGCTAAGCCGCAGTAAGGGAGCAGGGTAGTTGACAGGATATCAGCGCTAATGGCTATTGAGTCCTGTGCCCTCTCCACCGCTGGGCTCAAAGGATCAGTGGCGCATGTTTCTAACGTTTCTTCCTGGGCAGATCCAGGTCAGTTTTCAGTCCCGATCTACAAAAACTTCGCACTGCTTCTACGTTAGCCCTGGTTGCTGTCAGTTCTCCTGGGACATCAGCATTCCACCAGATATAAGAGTTCCCGCCTGGGGGGCAGTCGAGAAACAAGATGTTATGCTGCCCAACAGAAGGTAGCAATTTGTGCGAAAATTTCCAGTCAGTGGCTGGATAGCAGGCAGATGAGTCCTTAATCAAACTGTATCGTACATCGAACAGTGCTGGTAGCTTCCGACCGAAAAAGCATTCAATCAAGCGATAGTGGGCAGTTACCCCTTCATACCAGGTTACAGGAGTAGAGCTGGTATATCCCAAATACTCAACTTCAACAACAGCTTTGACTTTGCCAGTGCGGATATCGTCTTCCATATGCGATGGGATGTATGGTTCTGCCCAGGCAAATCGGGACGATGGATGAATAGACAAGCAAAGTAACAGAATAGTAGTGACAGTAAATCCAGTACGTAGCAAGAAACTAGTTCCTATTTGCAGAGTAACATTATGGTCTTAAGTATACTGTCAACAAAAAGTCAGTATTTGATAGGCAGCTGATGTGATAAGGGAATGTTTATTTCTAAAAGGCTTCACGCTAAATGTTTTAGGCAGATCTCAGCTGTTCTTAGGGGGTTGTCCCGTTTTTAGTTGAAATTGGCAATCCCTGTCTTGGTGCGGATTTGAACTGAGTGTATCATGCTGCTTGTTTTGTTTTGTTGATTTTTTTGGGATTTAATTTTGTTGTTTTGCTGTTGAATATTTGGTCCG
>CAILLX010000029.1 GCA_903835185.1 uncultured bacterium
CCTGCTGATCTAAAGCCCAATGTTCGCTTCCCAGTCCGAGCTTTATCGGACACAATCAATCACACCCCTCGATTGCGCTCAACCGAGCCAGTTTTGCTTGCGTTATCAGTTTGCCGAGAGTTCCTTTTGCCGAAGTTCAGTTGTAATGCTGTGATCCAGGGCACCAGAAAAGTGTTCCAGCTCAATACACCAATGTTAATCAGCACCTAAATCAGGAGAGAAATCAAGCGTCAGTTGGGAATCGGCGTTGTCCGGTTTTGCTACCAGCTTCACCTTGCGAGTAGTATCAGCACTTACAGAAAGCTGACGAATCTCCTTTCCCTGATAGTCCGAACCAGCGACTGGCTGGAAATAAAAAGTATAAACACCAGGCGGAAGCTCCAGCTCGCAACAACCGTCGTCGCCAGTAAATGCCCAACCGGATATTGCCGGCAGTTGCAAAACAGAGTCTTTACTTTGCAGCAGAAAGTGCCTGTCAGCACCGTAAGGAACCCAGACTATTTTGCAACGAGACAGACGTGCTCCATCTTGTCCTGAAACTTCAAAGCGTACCTTGAGACAGCCCTGATAAGTCAACTCTATATGAACCGGTTCACCCTTAACCTCTATCTGCTGCATGGCTGAAGGATCTTCCACTATGTATATGTGATATTTCCCGGCAGCCAACCGAAGTTTAAAACGCCCAGAACTGTCAGAAGTGTATTCTGCCAGCCGCTCCGCTAGATCTGCTCCACTAGCTGCACCAGCACGATCAAGACATGCTGCCACTGTCACACCAGTGCGGGGAAGCCCGTTAGCATCCCTGACATATCCCACTACTGGTTGAGCACAGCCAAGATCAACATCAACACGGATTTCAACAGCCCCCAGCTCTAAAGTTCTCGACCAGGGACCGGCTATTCTCTCTGTATGCCTGCGGAATCGCTCCTTCTTGGGGATCACAGTGAGCTCATAAGTTCCGGCTGGAGCTCTAAACATGAATTTGCCTGCTTCATCAGTAATTGCTGAGTAAGCCAGCTGTCCGTCTCTGCTTCTCAGTTTAACTACTCCGGACGGTACGGCAGCACCTGCAAAAGAGACCCGACCACGCAGCCTGGAACCTTCTTGCAGTAAAAATGTTTCTGCCTCCTGCCTGCCTAATGGTACTGAGGCAAAAGACATGGCACACAGCGGGCTGCCTTCCGGTGGTGTAAGAACCAGCTGATAATCTCCCGCCTCAAGCTTCAGAGCACAAGCCCCGCTGCTGTCCGTCAAAGTTTGCACAGGCAAGGAGATCTCCTGGGAAAGCGGGTGGTCAGAGGACACCAGTGGAACAACTGAGATCTTCGTATCGGCGACTTTACTTCCTGCTTGATCAGCAACTTGAATCACAACTTCTGCCAGATCAGGGAGAACAAAATCGTGAGTCGCATCTGACGTCAAATGAACAACTTCGGTATATCTGGTCAGGAAAGGAACTTCTGCAGTCCGCCCATCAGGAGAGGGTTCGGCAGCACACCAGGCAGGAACCAGATAATACTTGCCTCTCGGCAAGATAACTGAGAAGCATCCTGAAGAATCGACATCTGCGACAGCTCTAAAGCCTGAAGGTTCAATGCCGATGATGGTCACAAGGCAATTAGAAATTGTGCCACCGCTGCCGGTGAGTACTGCACCTTTAAGGATAAAACCGGTGGAGAGTCCTATAGGCATACTAATGTTCGTGGAGATGTTAATGCCAGAAACCAGCTGCCGCACAAAGCGGGTGGAGCTATCGGGGATAAGCTCAAGGCAATAAGTGCCGGCTGGCACAGCAAAGTGAAAGTCGCCTCGCGATCCTGTCTTCTGCTGGGACAGCAGCTTGCGACTAGCTGCTGAAGATCCATATCCTGCTTCATACAACACGACGATAACGCCCGATAGCGGCAAGCCTTGATGGCGAATATTTCCGGATAATGTAAAAGTCAGATCATCACTTGCCAAGGTGCACTCCTGCTTAACTCGCTCGCAAATCCCGACACACACAAGCAATTCTAACTGCTTTTTGATCCTTGACAGGTGGTCGGCAGCCAATTCATGCGTGTGCACGAAAGTCCGTCTTCCACCTTTTGCCAGCCTTGCGCCAACATGACCTCACGGACGGTGGCGAACGAGCCGGTAGCTACGATAAGGTCATTGCTCTTGCGCTGCTCAATTGCATGCACAAGCGCCTGCTCTACACTGCCTCCGGAGATAGCGTCGGCTCCACAGGCAGATGCGGACTCGACTATCCGCTCTGCTGAAAACACTGTCCGGCGTGACGATGCCTCGCAAGCAATAACACGATCACCCGGACGAACTAGCTCGCTAAGATATGCCGGAACATCCTTGTTCTCGAAGCAACCAATCACAAAGACAAACTGCCGCTCACGCAAGAGCGTATCAAGCGAACGCCGCAGCGCCCGAGCTCCGGCAGGATTATGTGCCCCATCGATTAACAGGTGCGAACCTTCTATCAGCTGCATGCGACCAGGCCAGTAGACTGTGCTCACTGCTTCGGTCATAAGTTGCAACAACGATGTGCCAGCAACCGCGTCATGATTCATGCCTTGGTGCGGCTCATTTACACCGACGCGCTCGTTTGGCGCGCCCGGAGCTGGCGCAGACGCCGGAGCTCCCAGCCAGCAATCGGGCTGTCGTCCCGGCAGAACCACATCCTTTATTCTTGGCTGCTTGCTCACTCCGGCAGAATAGTAACAACAACGGCGGCTAATATGCTCCGCCAATCCGGATGCAACCATAACGCCGGCTGCTACCAGGGCGTTGAGCTGCTGATGCTCGCCTGCAAGCGAAAGATTGTGGCGACACTCGAGCAGCTCCGGCAGAGCAGGCAGTGTAAGCGAAAGCTGGCAGCTGCTGTCGGCAGACAACAATGATATTGCCTGTGGTGGCTCACAGACATAAGTGGGAGCACTGCAGTCCCTGGCAGCCAAGATGATCTCTTCAAGAGCATCCCCTGTTGCTGCCGTAACAACAGGGCTATGTGCTTTGATAATACCGGCTTTCTCTCGAGCGATTGCCGCTGTAGTCTCGCCCAGTATCTGAGTATGGTCAAGATCAACGTTTGTGATTGCAGTCGCCAGAGGCGCGGCAACAATATTGGTAGCATCCCAGCGACCGCCCAGACCGACTTCAAGCACAGCTACATCAATTCTCTCTTCGGCAAAATAAGTAAAAGCCATGGCAGTGAGCAGTTCAAACCAGGTTAGCGGACCGAAGTCGTTGTGGCGGCGCCCGAACTCCTCCGAAAGCACACGCAAACTGGAAGCCAACCCGGCAAAACGTTCATCCGAAATTGGCTGCCCATCGACATGGAATCGCTCGTTCCAGCGTAAGAGATGTGGTCCGGTAAAGCGCCCCACTTTCAGTCCACCACAACGCAAGATTGAGTCGAGCATCGCTACTGTCGAGCCTTTGCCGTTTGTTCCGCCTATATGTATTGACCAAAACCGATCTTGCAACCGGCCTAGCTCCTCCATAAATAAGGCGATACGCTCCAGGCACGGCACTTGCGTGGCAGGCGAAAGACTCTCGATATAAACAACGGACTCCAGATAATTCATTGCTTGCTGCAACCTGCCAAGCTTCGAGCAGCCCAAGCTAGCTCAAAAGTCTATATTATCCGATCTATAAAGAGTAAGTACAGACAGCTTTCAGCAGGCATCAGCTTCCCAGTGACTTGAGCCTGGCGCTGCCTGCCATCAAGGGACACCTGTTGCCGCCCGACAGGCACCCAGCACTCAAGCAGTACAACACGAAGATGGTAATATGACTGCGACAGCTCGCAGCGGCTGCTCTTAGCAGCCTGTGTGTATCGAAAGCAACACAGAATAAGATAGGCACTCAAACAGATTCAAACAGGATTATCAGGAGATTTTAAGTTGGCCCTTGTAACACGTGACAGCTTGATAGAGAGCAAACGCATCTATGACGGCAGAATAATTTCGCTGCGCAAAGATACGCTGGCGATGCCAGATAAAACAGTGGTTGCGCGCGAAGTGGTTGAGCATAACGGTGGTGTAGTCATAGCTTGCCAGCCAGAACCAGGGCAGGTTGTCTTAATCAAGCAGTATCGCTACCCGCTGGATAAGGTACTCATCGAACTTCCAGCCGGACGGATTGAGCCGGGAGAAGATCCATTCGTATGTGCCAAGCGCGAACTTACAGAAGAGACTGGCTACAAGGCTAGTTCCTGGCAGGAGGTAAGCAGGTTTTACTCAACTCCTGGCTTTTGTAATGAAGTCCTTTACCTGTATAAAGCAACTGACGTGACCTTAGAAAACAAATGTTTGGACATAGATGAGGAGACAGAGGTCCTCCTCCTGCCGCTGGAAGAAGCCTGGAGCCGATGCTGTAAAGGAGAAATAGCGGATGCCAAGACCATAGCCGGTTTGGCATTGCTTAGAGGACTGCAGTCAGGTTAATCACAGCATTCTTCCCAATCTCCATCAGTTTGTTTCACTTCCTGTAGCAAACGGCGAGCCAGCGCGGCTATAGGCTTTTACTCTTGTATAATCGCAGCTGATCGCAGGTGATGGGGTTCACCACGATCGCCAGCAATTGATGCTTTCTGCCCGGTTACGCAGGTGGGAGCTTTAATGTTAGATAATGTCTGTCCTATTTCGTATTCCTGGACCAGTTTGACATTGATAACACAACAAATTTCAATCAGAGTGGCACCGGACCTGCTGGCAACAATGTTTGATGCAGCTGCCAATAGATTGGTCAAAGTGACAAAGACAATCAGGATCAATCATACATACACCGGCTACTCAGTACAGTCGCTACTGCCACCCGCCGCTGAGATAGCAAGCGCGTGGCAGGAATGCGTTCTATCTGATGCTATAGACCCGGGTTTAAACAATTCAAAACGACTTTATACGACTATGAGAAAACAAGGAGACAATCGTAATGAGAACGACCATTACATCTGTAAGTGCCATTGAGATTATGGATTCCAGAGGCAATCCTACTGTAAGAGTATTTTGCAAACTGGATAATGGAATTGAAGTTTCTGCGTCGGTACCTTCGGGAGCATCCACCGGCGAGAATGAAGCGGTCGAGTTGAGAGATGGTGACAAGAAGCGGTACAGCGGCAAGGGAGTTTTGAAAGCTGTCGAAAACGTCAACCGCACTATTGCACCTAAGCTTATTGGTATGAATCCTAGCCATCAAGCACAGATTGATGAATTGATGATCAATCTTGACGGCACTCCGACAAAGGCCAAATTGGGCGCCAATGCTACTCTTGGTGTTTCAATGGCAGTGGCACGTGCAGCTGCAAAAGCTAGCGCTCTGCCTCTTTACGCTTATCTGGGTGGTCCTGGTGCACTACGTTTACCTGTACCGATGATGAACATTGTCAACGGCGGCAAGCACGCAGACAACAGTGTGGACTTCCAGGAGTTCATGGTCATGCCGATTGGCGCACCTTCTTTTGCCGAATCATTACGTTATGGTGCTGAAACTTTTCACGCTCTAAAGAAAATTCTTGCCGGCAAGGGCTACGCTACATCTGTCGGTGATGAAGGCGGATTTGCTCCCAACCTCAAGAGCAACGATGAAGCGTGCGAAGTGATAGTGCAAGCTATTCAAGCAGCCGGCTACAAACCTGGCACCGATGTAGCAATCGCTCTCGATCCAGCAGCAAGCTCCTTCTTTGAAGGCGGCAAGTACAATCTGTCTAAATCAGGACAGGGCGAAAAGACTAGCGCTCAGATGACAGAACTTTGGTCCAAATGGGTAAGCCAGTATCCGATAGTGTCAATCGAAGACGGTCTGGACGAGAACGACTGGGAGGGCTTCCGTGCTCAAACAGCTGCTCTGGGCAACAAGATTCAGATAGTCGGCGACGATCTTTTTGTCACTAACACGAAGTTCGTGTCCAGAGGCATCAAGGAAAAAGCCGCCAATGCAGTCTTGATTAAACTCAATCAGATTGGCACAGTCAGTGAGACAATTGCAACTATCAACATGTGCCGCAAAGCCGGTTGGAGCTACGTAATCTCTCACCGCAGCGGAGAGACAGAAGATGCTTTCATGGCTGACTTTGCTGTGGCTATGGGTGGCGGACAGATTAAGACCGGGTCAGCTTGCCGCAGCGAGCGCATTGCTAAATACAACCGTCTGCTTGAGATCGAACACGAGCTCGGCAGTTCGGCAATTTTCAGCAATCCATTTTTAGCCATCTAACACACTACCGACAATACCTGCCACTAAGAAGTGGAAAGGCAGGGGGTGCAACCAAGTTGCACCCCCTGCCTTTAACCTGGAAGATGATAATGGACCCCAGAATTTAGGCCAGTAGATAGCGAACGCTTTGCAACCCGAAAATGCTGAAATAAGCAATGGCAAAAAGGAGCAAAGCACAATGAAACAACCGCGCAAGAAGCACA
>CAILLX010000030.1 GCA_903835185.1 uncultured bacterium
AACTACAGACTAAAATTAAATCCATGCGTGCCACCACTGGTACCATCAAAGCAGCAGCGTGATATACTACCGACATGAAATCCGAAAGGCACTCCCCATGACCGGATCAACTAATTTCAACTACAACTGAGACATCCTCTCCATATCCCATCATCATTTCATTTTCTCGCTGTTCGATGTCTTGCAGTACAAGATTGGTCTGGCGAGCACGCTCAAGACAATCAAGCTGGCTTTTCAGTGTCTGCAACTGGCTAGCCTGCTCTTCTTGCTGCTGCATTAAGCGTCGCACTTTGTCTCTGTCACCGGTCGCATAGGAGTTTTTGATTGCCATTTCGATAAGTCCCAAGTTTCGACAGGCACACTCAACCTCTCCCTTCTTGGTCCTGAGCGGTTCTGTTTGCTCCCAACGCAAGTCTCTATGCTTTCTTAGCTCTTGATCATGAGAGTAAGGGTCCATTGCTAGCCGTCGTATCTTCTCTAGCTGGCTCAAGCCATCCCGAAATTCCATCATGACTGAGTCCGTGATGCCAAGCTCAAATCGCAACATTGCCGGCAAAAGCTTGTTGGTTTCCCTCACATAACGGTTATGCAAAAAGCAGCCTTGATACCAATCAGGAAACTTGCGGGCTTCCGTGCGAATACGTATGTAGGCATCGACAGGTCTGAACATAGATTCAACTCTAGATACTGCTCGATTGAATATTTCTCGAGGGCTCAGAGCGGGAGAATTTGATTCATTCGACATTGCATTGACCTCCATTGTTTAATCTGTCTTCCCAGCACAGCACTAACCTTCGAAGCCATCAGCCTAACAAAGCTCTCGTTTAGTTGAACTGGTGGTTGTTTTGGGTTGTGTCAGTGACCCTTGGGTAAAAGAAAATAGAAGACATAATAATTTTATGGTAGACAATGTCCTGATAGCAACCAGATTAGCAACATTACAACATGCTTCAAACGTTTGTCTTTCAGCTCGTTAGCGGTTGTGCCCGCTGTAATTCCCGGCTCTTTATGAACAATGAGATCAAAGCTAGCGAAGCTCATGCATGGCGATCTTACGTGTCCGAAAAACAATTTGTGTTAGCGCAGGTAGGATGGGTTGGCGTCTTAGCGGCAACTTACAGATATCGTTTACTGACGCCTAGCTCCAATGCCGTTTACTTAAGGTCAGTCAGTGCATCAATAGGCTCTCAGACGACGGCGTTGATCGAGAGCCGCCAACTTGGCCATAATTGACTTGGCGTCATCATCCGGACCTTGAACGTAGAACGGCTTTCCATCCTTGCCGGACTTGAACTTCTGCACCCTTCGACTTGACAGCTGGTCCGCTGGACTGAAATTCTTGACCAGATGTCCTCTAAAACTCAATCGATTGTGGTGGCACAGGAGGTTGAGCACTGCCGCCACCAAAAAACGGCTTTCTTGTCACTGCTGCCCTTGTCCACGGTGCTTTGGGAACTGCTTGCGGCGGCGGCTTGTCGTCTCCTTTGTCAGTTCTGTCAGTCTCATCAGACGGACGGGCAGGTTTTCTCCCAAGCCTGGCTGGTTCATTTTCCGGTTCCGGTTTCACCTTGCTATTCTGTGTTTCAACAGAATCTTCCTGCTGCGGCAACAATGTTGCTTTTTGTTTGGCAGCAATATCGCTTAGCTTGCCACTTCCAGCAGGAGCGAGCACGGGGGTAGCGCGGGCAACAGTATAAGGAGCTACCTTGTCGAGCTTCCCGCTCGCCTCCGGCACGCTGGCAGGCGGAGTAACGACCACGGATGATTGCGCCCTAGATGAAGATGTCTTGCCTGCTTGCAATTGAGAAACAGTGGTTTCACTTAATGAAGACTGCCCTGGCAGACCTGACTCTAGTCGAGAAGCACTCCTTGCAGCGGCTACTGTCTTGGAACTACCAGATAACCGGGCAGCCACTGCCTGTGATACCGATGTTCCAAGAGCTCCTGGTACTACAGGTGTCGAGGGAACTCCCGGTCTGGCAGGACTGACTGCAGGCTGCACAGCGGCAGGTGGAACAGAAGGACTGGCATGTGATCGTTCGGAGCGCGGAACTTGTAAAGATGCGCCGGCAGCTGCCGGCACTGGTGGTACTACTGGTCCTGCTGTAGGCTCACTTTGACTTTGCAGTTTGTCCAGCTCACTATCAGACCTGGCTTTTTCTTCTGATAGCACCTGCTCCTTCAGTTGAGCAGCAAGAAGTTCGTTGTTCCCTCCAGTCAAGTCCTCAATGATGTTTTCCAGGTCAGAATCAGCCTGATACATCCAGCACTTAATACGATCTACCCAAATGACCATATCGACAATTGCCTGTGAGAGGTCAGCATTGTCCTGCTTCAAGCGCGAGACTACCCAGCCTGGCAAATCTACCTGATCCCCGTGTGCCACCGGTTCGGCAACCACAACCAGCCCCTCGGTGAGAAGCTGATAAACAGCTTTGACATAAGCTCTGCGAGAAAGATTGGCATCAGCCAGCGCCTGCGCAAGAGTCTTTCTACCATCGAGGCGGTCGACCAGCGGCGTGCCGGGGTTAGCTTTGGCAGCTTCAGAAGGTTTGAGAACTGTTTGCCCGTTTATCCTCAACTGATCAAGATACTTCTTCTCCTCAAGATAAGCCACTCCCTCGCGCAGCAGTCTATCTATAGGTTCATCCTCTGGAAATGTTCTCTCGATGGAAAACAGATCATTTTCTACAAAGGAGAATGTTCCTGCTAGCCAGAGAAACAGCTCGAGAAATGCCTCTCTTCCAACGCCAAGATCTGATTCGACATGGACTATGCGGCCTTGTTCAACAAAAATTTTGGCGCTGTTTGTCCCTTGCGCAAGCGAAATCTCTCCTGTCAACCCGCCATTGCGCACGAGCTGAATCAAACTAGGAAGGCTAATTTTGGACAGTTCGCCGGCTAATTGCATTGACTACCCCATTCTGATCCTGATGCACATATGTTCCTAGTATAGCCAAGAGACAAAGTCCAGCAGTGAGAATATTATATGCGAATATCGCCCATAACCTTTGCAAGCAATACAGAAGCCCGGCATGAACTAACTCAGCTATCCGCTGAGACTGTAATGCTGCCATAAAGATCGAATCATAACGGCAGGCAAGAACTATCTTTTGCCAGCTCATGCGTAGTTTCATCACTTAGAATCAATAACTGCGCTAGGTGTATCCGCTTCTGGTGCTTGTGGTTTCCCCCCATCAGTACACCTGCTAGTTTAAATTACAGTGCAAATAAAATATGCCACAAACAGCTCAGATTAAGTGTCTTCATGAATTAACTCACCAGCTTTTCAAGAAAAAACACACCTTTATGTCTAATTGTTTTATAGGACTCTTCCGTCATAACCTCACTTTATCTTCTCGTTTTTCTCAAGATTTTGGAGCGCCCGATCGTCACTTAGCACACCCGCACGCCTTATCTGGTCTCAAGCCACTGGCAGATAGCTGCTGCGGGTTAGCATTGGCGACTGCACACTCCACTGATAACTACGGAAGAGTTCACCCACACGTAATGTGCAATCAGAATATTGAAAAGGAGGTTCAACAAACATGCCAAGGATCGTTGTCAACGATTACTGCTTCAATCACTTCTCCCCTGCCGCAGGTGTGAGCGAGTTCCTGTCTGCCACCGACACCAATCCGGCGGATGCGCTTGTAGCTCTGGTCCAGTCGGTCTGGAAGTCAGAGTACGACGCAAAAACGCAGGACTTCCTCATCCGCGTTGGTACGGATGACTGGGCACAGTTCGGAAGCATCGTCTGCGGGCAGGTCGAGCTGACCACTGCCACCACCCTCGCGACCACATTCGCAACCCGCCCCCGCGCGCTGCCTGGCGAGCTGCCGTTTCTCAACACCAAAGCGGTTGACGGCAAGAAGACACCGGCTGCTTGCGCAGACCTGGTCATCTATCCCAACTGTATGCTAACCGACAACGAGCGTCACACAGTCAGCAACGGTCTCAAGGTGCCCGTGTCAGCAGACTTCCATATAGTCACCATACTGGCACACGACCGGAAGGATGTTCAGGCAGTGACAACGCCGCTGACAGCAGCACGCAACTACGCAAACCTGATTGGTATGATGCCCGAGGGAATCGGCGGCAACGGCAAGGAGCGCGAAAGCAGCCCGGAGACGTTTCTCTTCTCGCTTCTCTACTGGCGCAACAAGGTCATGTGCGCTCCGGCCAAGGCAGCGCTCTGTGAGCCGCCGGTGGACAACATCTTGTTCATCACCGAGTCCACAGCTGGCGTCTGCGAAGTCGATGAGACTGTCCAGGTCAAGGCAGTTTTTGCCCCGGCAGTGGAAGGCAGTAAATTGCCATTCCTGCAGTTCCAGGCAACAAACCGCGATGATCTCAACTGTGTCATGGGCTGGGAAGAGCGTCCGCCCACGCCTGCCGAGCTTGCCCTCGCTCACGCCTCCTACATCGGACTGCCTGAAGGGAACGGTGTGAAGCCATACCTGCCTACAGCCAAAGAGTACGCCAGGTCCATCTGGTTCTACGCCCGCCACGCTCTGTTGCCGAGCTTCGATCGGCGCTGCGTACTGCCGGGACTTTTGCATTGAGCACACTTACAGAGAGATCGAGCCGACGACGATGAAAGCCGCAACGACTGCGGCATTCTGGACACGCCTGTTCCTCACAGGCATTAATATTGGAGCTCGCACGCACGAGTCTAATTGGTGCAGGCGTAGCGCCAGACGACACTAGAGAAAAGCCCAGATGCCACGGAGCACCTCGGCTTTTCTCATTTACAACGCTTTTACTATATCTCTTCGCAGCTCTCACAAAAGACGAAAGTATTCGTCCCGCACAGGTAAAATCAATCGGAACGTAGCTCTGGGGCTGCACCTGGGATCGCCGGACTCCCTCCGGCAACTAACGCCACCAGCAAAGATAGGACAACCTTCTCATCAGCCGCTGCCTGCCGTTCACCAGCTATAATTGCCTTTTCATCAGCTGGAGGGGATGCTGTGAAACTACCAGGACTGACCACTCAGATATTTATCGGTCTTGTAGCCGGCATAGCAATCGGCTGGGCTTCCCCGCAAGTGGGCACAGCGCTTGCGCCTGGCGGCGAAATCTTCCTGCGCCTGATCAAATCAATCATCGCCCCGCTCGTTTTTTCCACTCTGGTAGTCGGCATTGCCGGAGCCGGGAATATGCATTCAGTAGGCAGGCTTGGACTCAAGTCAATCATACTGTTCGAACTGCTGACAACATTTGCTCTCTTTGTCGGGCTCTTTTTTGTCAATGTCATGCAGCCAGGCGCTGGTGTGCACCTGGCTCAAGAGGCTGCCGCCGGAGCTGGAGCACTGGTGACACAACAACCGAGCGCCGCCGAGCTTATTACTCACATATTCCCCACCAGTATTATTGACTGCATGGCCAGAGGCGATGTATTGCAGATTGTCGTTTTTACCATCATTTTTGCTGCCGCCGTAAGCGCTATCAAAGCCAAGCCTGTTGTTGACTTTTGCCAGGTGCTGGCTGACGTGATGTTCAAATACACAGATTATGTAATGAAAGTAGCACCGCTGGGAGTGGCAGCAGCAATGGCTGCCACAGTCGGACATCACGGACTGGCTGTACTCTGGTCGCTGGGCAAACTGGTGGGAACTCTTTATATTGCCTTGATAGTTTGTTCGCTGGCGATACTTATTCCTTCAGTTGTCTTCTTGCGTGTGCCTTTTGCCCGTTTTGTCGCTGCTGTGCGTGAGCCTGTTTTGCTTGCTTTCTCCACTGCCAGCAGCGAAGCGGCCCTGCCGAGAGCGCTGCTATCCATGGAGGCTTTCGGTGTGCCGCGCAGCATTGTCAGCTTTGTCCTGCCTCTTGGTTATACTTTCAACCTGATTGGCACCACACTGTATCTATCACTGGCAGCCATTTTTATCGCCCAGGCAGCCGGAGTCAACCTGCCGCTGCACACACAGTTGATTATGATGCTTACTCTTATGCTCACAAGCAAAGGAGTAGCTGCTGTTCCTCGCGCCTCTCTTATCATTCTTGCCGGCACTCTCACTACCTTCAACCTGCCGCTGGCTGGTGTCGCTCTTATCCTGGGTGTAGACACTGTGATGGATATGGGGCGCAGCGCAATCAATGTATTCGGCAATTGCCTCTCAGCTGTACTGCTGGCACGCTGGGAACACTTGCTCCCTGACTGTGCACCAGAAACTGCGGCGACTGTGCCGGAAGTCTCTCTGTCAGGCTCACGCTAGCTGTAGCAGATTGCAATCATCGGCCACTGGGAGCGCAATCCGCTACAGCTAGCTACAATGACTCGACCAGCAATTTGGCGGTCTCTGACAGAGCCATAGGAACTTGTTCCTTCTTATTGCTTCCCCCCAGGAAGCACGGCTCGGTTCCTCCTGGCTGCGCAATTGCACAGTCTTCATAGCAACCACCACCAATCTATCAAACTAACTGTCCTGTCGCAGCTCTGCTTTGCCTGCGTCAATGACACAGCGCACTATTGCCGGACCGATGTCGTCTGCACCCGGAGCCTGTTCGACTGCTGCAAAAAGGTTGGAATACCACTTCTCGTCTCTATATAGTTCAAACCAATTGCTGAGCTGATCAAATTCACCATCATTCAGTCCGATCAGGAATCTTGCCCTAAAAGGATCAACCCCTTCAGTCTCAAAGACAGCAACACGCATATCCTTGCCTAATGCAGTGTCAAAACGCACAGTTCCTGACGAGTCCACATCAACATCGCCATAGATATCGAAACGTTTGATCAGAGTTTGCGCTTCGGCTATGTAACTGTCGTGAATGCGCTTACCTTCAGGAGTCAGCCTGTACGCAGCTTTTTGCACATCAATGTCGATCCAGTTGTGCTTTTCGGCGTCCGCTATAGACTCTATGAGCTCCGGAAACTCCTTTGTCACATCTATTTGATAGCCAATAGCTATCTGGTGGAGAAATATGATGCGAGCAAACGCTTCTACCTGATCTTCAGCAGGACTTGCTGCAGTGACTGAAGGCGACTTCTGCGCTTCGGATGTAACCACTACAAGATCGCAGCGCAGGTATTTAATCCCGTCTCTCTCGGCCGGCACGAAGGAGTTGCTGACAGCGGCATCCGGATTCAACTCTTTCCCGTTGGCAAGGAACGACACATCTTCACGAATGAACTGTCCTTGTTCATCATGATCAAAAATCAGCTTCTGCAACGCTTTAAAGTCATCCAACTGCCCGTCAGACAAAATATTGGCGGTAACCAGCCCCAACGGGTTGCCGATACCGACGACGTCTAAAACAAGATCAGCAGCAGAGCCTTTCAAGTCATACTCACTCATTGTCAGCACTACCATATGCCGACCGGACTGATCGCTCAAATTAATAACATACTGACTCATCAGCGACGCCTCCGACCCCAACCGCTACTTCTCATACCACCAAACAGTGACGGTGCTGATCCGCTGGAAGAACCGAAGCCGGAAGAACGTCTGCCGCCCCAGCCAGATGATGCTGGTGCTGTTCCTGGCTGGCTGGCCGGAGTAGCCGGGCTGCCTCCGAAGATCCGTCGTTTGCTGCTGGCGTCAGTAGCCGTGCTGAAAGATGAGGAGCCAAACTTGTTGCGGCTCTCAAGCTCACCACCTGCCGACTTTGTCTTGAAGCGCGAGAAAAAACCGCTGTTTGCCTCTTTCTGCTGAGCATATTGCGGGCTCTGCCTGTAACTGTCACGCCCTTGCTCAAGCAGTACAGTCCGTGCTGGCGGAGTGTAATAGCGGCCACCCCAGCCGCTCATCAAGTGAGAAACTATCATCATCTGGAGAATCGGATTGTCGAGAATGCTGTGGTGCCCTTCATAATATGGGCGCCCATCCTGCCCCGACATACGGTAAGGCATCTCATTATTAGCAGCCTCACCTGTCTGCTCGAGAGTAAAAAGCTTTTCGTCACCAGGCTGGAAGCCCTCTTTATTAACCTTGTCCAGATAGCCTGTAACCACCAGCCGGTTGTTCTGCCTGGTTGCATCAATAGAGACAAGCTCTTTGCCATCGTAAATCTCGTTAACTCTCTTTTCGAATGCTGCCATCCAGGTGTTCAGGTCTTTGCCTTTGCTCTGCCAGAACGCTTTCTGTACTTCTTCCAAATTAATCCTCTGTGAGGCGCCTTGAATCTTGGGCGACACATAATGCTCAACATGCTGCTGGCTGCACCCGCACAGGAATATGCTGAAACCTAATAATGTTGCCAATGAGACCCCTAGCCATTGTTTCATACTCAATTCACCCACAATAACAAAACCCTGTTGCGACAACACTCAGGAATACTAGCGCAGAATAGTTCTCAAGACGTCATATCATCGAGCTATTTGAACTAGTGATTATCACTTAGATGCCCTAATGATTTTCCAGCTCACGCACAGTACTCCACCTGCGGACTCTCCACAGCACTACACAAGACGAGTGCTGTGGAGCGTTCATCTGCGCCATCGCCAAGCGTCCGCTTTCTGCCGCAGCGGTGGCACGTCTGCGCCTTCGCGAGCGGTTGTCCGAACAGCGCTCAGCCGGCAAGCCAAGCTAGTTCAGCACAAAAAGACACACAAGACACCACATGTGGTGCTTTAGCGGCTACTTCCTTGAACAAAATAGATTCTATACAGTGTAGTGCGTCTGCATTTTTTCAAAGAAGTACGGGAAAGACAGGAGGGGCACTCAAGATGCCACCTCCCGCCTGCCTTAATGCTATTCCTGAACCGAAGCAGCTCCTGGGCTAATCATCCGGCTTTAGCGGAAGCTGCTCTGTGCGTCATGGCGAGTGCGTGCCAGAGGCAAGTGTACTTCTGCGGGATCAGAGGTCAACTTGCCTGAACGTCACGGCACTCAGTGATCTGGTGCGACTGAGCTCTGCGTAGCGGCGCGGCGCAGCGCTCAGGGCAAACTGTCGTAAAGTCTCTCCAGAAACCCGAAAAACCATCGACCGACAACGACCATCACAACGAGGTATGGAATGAACAGGAGCGGAGCATAGATGATGATGGGCGCCACCAGTATGCAAGCTCCTGCTATGAACAGGAAAAACGCCAACAGAATCGCAAGGCGCTTCATGACCGAGCTTCCTTTCTGTTACCTTGGTCTTCCTGCACGAACTCACCGAGCAGATTGAGCACAGGAATACCAGGACACGTCATCTGACGCATTCACTGATACTTCCGCATGCCCGCACTGCCAGCCATTGGCTAGATTGAACACCTGACTGGTTGGAGTGGCTTTGTTCTAAATAATTGGTAAGTTCATGAAGGTTGATTGGTCAATGGATAGGTTCAGCATAGGACATAACGTAATGGGCAACAACAAACCTGACACTGGTCAGTTGATAGTGGAAAGACTTCGGGTGTCGGCATCGCAAGTCAGTTGTCTGCTGATTCCAGGCGACCTTTTGGAGCTCCAGATTAAGGTCGCTAGTGAGCGTTGTCATGAGACATACCGTGCAAACCAAAGGTTTTTTACAATGCCGCTAGCTCCCGGGAGCGATCTCTCACTGCCTGCCACGGCAGACAGGCAAGCGGCGCCGGTAAGAAGAGAAGTTCCTACCAGCCCCGCTCGCTGTCGCTAAGAATTGACCGCAATGCAAACCACAGTCGACCGCGGCTCCATAACGTACCCAGATGTTGCCAGCGGGCGAGCGCTGTCGTCAGACACTATGTCCTGCCCGGAAGGAAAAGCTGTGTCCACAACACGCAACCAGTTGCCAGGCGGCAGCTCTATTTCAAGCTTGTCCCACCAGGCGTTGGAAGCAATGTAGATGCGCACGTCGGCATCTCCGCAGTCGTAAGGCTCGTAACTCCAGGCGATGAAACGAGCTCCTGACGAGAAGTCTGGCTTGCCAGGCTTGACTCCATGCCAGACTATCTTCCGGAGAGCGCAGGGGTCGTTGCATCCCTTCTGACTGTTGATCTGATGCTTGCCCCGGAAGGCGATGATCTTCCTTGTGAACCTCAAGATGTCCTCGTTCGCTTCAGTAAGGCTCCAATCCAGATCTTCCAGCGCCGGCTGGCAGTATGGATTGTTGTTTCCCTGCCGCGATCGTCCCATCTCGTCACCGTATAGCAACATCGGGATGCCCTGTGAGAGGAAGAGCAAGGTGAGAAAGTTCTTCATCTGCTTGCGCCGGAGCAGGTCAATCGCCTTCTTATCACTGTCGGCAAGATTGCTTGTCCAGACATCGCCTTCAAAACCGCAATTCCAGGAGTTGTTGTTGTCCGACCCGTCCCTGTTGTGTTCTCCGTTGCTTTCATTGTGCTTGTAGTTGTAAGAGACCAGGTCGTGCAACGTGAATCCGTCATGGCAGGTGACGAAATTGACCGGCCGCCTGCCGAGGTTGGCAAACTGTTCGCGCCTCCCGGCAATATTGGCGGCTAGCTCTGCAGTCATTCCGGCATCCCCTTTGACAAACCGGCGGGTAGAATCGCGAAACTTGTCGCTCCACTCCAGCCACCTCTTGTCCGACATGTAGCCGAATACGTAGTGCCTGATGCTCCACGGTTCGGCAATGAGCTTTGTCTTTGCCAGCACCGAGTCAGACTCGATCTCCTGGATGAGCAGAGTCTTTTGCTGCTGTTGCCCGTTTTCATCCAGAGCAAAAACGGCTGCCAGATCGAAGCGGAAGCCGTCAACATGCATCTCGCTCACCCAGTAGCGCAGACAATCGAGGATGAAGCGGCGAACAGCCGGGTGATTCGTTCTCACAGTGTTGCCGCAACCTGTGCAATCCTCGTAGAGCTGCGGGTTGTTCGGCATGAGCAGGTAGTAGACATCGTTTGCCAGTCCGCGGAAGCTCAGAGTCGGACCGTTGTGATCAGCCTCTCTGGTGTGGTTGAACACAACATCCAGGATGACTTCGAGATCCTGTTTGTGCGCGGACTTGACGAAATTCTTGAACTCGTCGACCTGCTGCCCGGTCTTGCCGAAGTAAGCATAGTCCGACTCGGGCGCAAAGTAAGCAACAGTGTCGTAGTTCCAGCCGTTGGGCTGCGGATAGCCGGTAGCCGGATTACGCACTCTCAGGTTGTAGAGATCGCCTTCACAAACAGGCATCAATTCAATGGCAGTAGCACCGAGCTCCTTGATGTGATCCATCTTGTTCGCAAAGCCGGTGTAAGTACCGCTGGTGACACCACAGCCAGCTGAAGGGTGCCTGGTGAAAGCCGGTAGAAGAACCTCATAGATGACTGTCTCATCGAGAGTCCGGTTAAGCGGCTCGTCCCCTTCCCAGTTGAAGCTGCTCTTGTAGGCGACACACTTGGCTGCCTGCCACCCTTTGCCAATTGCACTACTGTCACCGACGACAGCCGGGGCGTAGGGGTCTAACAGCCGGGACTGGGGGGCGAACCGCCGGCCATCGACATCCGGCGTAAACGGACCTTCAGCCTGGTAGTTATAGAAAAATCCGTCCGACGCTTCGCGCAGGAAGACGTGCCAGATGTCTCCTGTGCGGAACATCTTCACTCGCAAGGACGGTTCGGCATCGGTGACACCGGCAAAGAGAAGGAGCCAGAGCTGTGTCGCACCAGGTGAGAAGACAGCAAAATTGACACCGCTGTCAGTGACTTCCGGACCAAGCTTGTCTGGAGAGCCCTCAATAGCATCAATCAGAGTGTTCATAGTGTTCATAAAACCCTCCCTTTTTCCGCTGGCACCAAAAACAATGCCGCCCGCATACTGGAGGCACTGTGAGATCCTGGTTTCAGCATGCGAATTTGCAGTCGTGCACCAGCGAATTGCTCCAGAATCTGGTGCAAACCGGTGGAAGCAAAAACATCTGTGTCACGCTCTTAGAAGAGCCAAAAAGGTCTGAAAGCGACGGAACTGTCAAGATCTCCCGGGGACCTTGACAGTTCCGTCGCCATCAT
Source organism: uncultured bacterium (assembly GCA_903835185.1). Classification (GTDB taxonomy): domain Bacteria; phylum Cyanobacteriota; class Vampirovibrionia; order Obscuribacterales; family Obscuribacteraceae; genus CAILLX01. The sequence goes on from CAILLX010000030.1 coordinate 11,867, forward strand.
AGAATCCTGCAGAGGATACCGGCTCTGTGTGCCGCACGCCTGCAGAATCTTCTTCGGACAATCAGTTACGCTAGCTACCCGATTATCATGCACCCTTCCGCAACGACAGCAGACAACTTCCGGAAAGCCGTATAGTCATCAGACGCCAGCAATGCTTCAGCGTCCAGTATCGCCGCGTCATCAGCCGGACTCCAGAGCACTACCTGCTCATTCCGCTCCATGGGGGTTGTCATCTCCAGAGATTTTGCCTTCTGCTCGGAAAACTGTTTCAAGAGCTTTGCCTGCGCAGTAACATACGCCTCAAAGTTGGTACGCTTGCATTCGCACTGTCTCATCTGCTGGTAGGAGTTCACAACTATTCTGAGACCGAACAGGCAAGCCCAGCTGCTATAGAGCAACAACAGTGCCACCAGACATAGGCAAATAAATGTGTTCATTGAGGTCTCCTTTCCCATATGGGGTCAACAGTACAGTTGCCCACGAAAACCAGGTACTGCCTGACGATCTGGCAATACCCACCTGTCATTTGGCGCTATTCCCCTCTGACAATCAGTTACGCTAGCTGCCAGATGATTTTGCGACCTTCCGCAACGGCAGCGGACAACTAGCAAACACCACTGGAACGAGCAGCTGCGTCGTTTCAATTGCTTCTGTCCTAGTGTTAGGTAATCTTTAGGGTTGTCTGACTTGTTTTTCGTGAAGTGTTATAGAGATACCCTGACCTTAGAGAATCTCATGTTGAATTCCTAGCAAGTGCTTATAGCTACATAGGTGCATAGAACTTAGGTTTGAGTATTGAACAGGAGAGGCTTTTGGGATGATTGAGACAAATAGCATTTTTCTCTGGTACACACGTAAAAACCCCCATGATCTAGATAACGATGATTAGCAAAGTTAGTGAACCTAGTGAAGTTGGCTAAGGTACAGGAGGTGCGATTTGCTACCGTATGTGATGCCCATACTCACTCTTATAGCATGTTTCAAATACAAAAATAGTAGGCAACAAGGGTGGTGGAATTGCTTCCATCACCCTTGCTGCTCAAGACTTGCCGAACAACCAGCGGACTTCTCAGGCACCCTTTAGCCAGTCCGCTCCTTTTACACACGCTATGAACCTCGCTGTTCGTCAGGCTTCACAACCGGCAGCAACAGCATGCAAACCACCGTGGCAGCAGCAGCAACAAAGATGACCGGAGCGAGCTGGTTGTTGAATATATGCACATACAACCAGGCACCAAGGTTCTTTGACAGCTGCTCAGAGAAGGAGAACAGTGACATCAGGAGTGCAAAGGTGAAACAGATGCTTTTGTTTGGCACCGCTTGCGCAACCAGTGTGAGAGGAGCCAGTGTCCCGAACATGAAGATGACACCGGTGAAGAAGTAGACCACCATGGCGCTTGACGGACCGCCAAGGAAGAGATACATCAGATTGCCGGCAATCTCAAGGGCAAGGCTCAAGTAAAGCAGCCCTGTGATCTTCATTTTGTCAGTACACCAGCCGAAGGCCAGTGCTCCGGACACAGCGCCGACAGCAGATACCGCAGACAGTGTGCCGATGAACTGCTGGGTAAATTTCAGGCTGTCAGTCATGTAGTAATAAAGCGGGATTCCGAAGCTGGGAATAACGCCCCAGAGGAAGAGATAAGCTGCAGTCACAAGCATAGCTTTGTTGAAGAATACCCTGCCCAGTGCAGGCAGTTGCAACCTGGGAGTGTCTGTTACATTCGCTATGACTTTTTTCTCCTCAACCAGGCACCAGGAGATGAAGAGCACAGCCACCGGCAGAAAAGCAACTACCCAGGCTGCTGCATGAAATGCCGACTGTGGCGGAAAGTGCTGCGTAAGCCAGCCACCGGCAAGCGAAGCCGTTATAGCGCCTATGTTGAAAAACAACGAATCAACGCTCAACAGCTTGCCGGCTATTGTCAGCTTCTTGCCTTGTTCTACTAGCACAGCTTCAGTGACAGTGCATGAGATTGCCAGTCCAAAGGCGGTTATATAGAGCGCGACAAGGATCAACCCAGGAGAGGAGATCCCGGTTATCCAGAGGAACCCGCCCAGAACAAGCAGGTTGCCCAGCACTATGTAGGGTCTGCGATGGTATCCACAGATAGGCACGAAATCGCTTATAAGCCCATAGACAGGTCTCAACATCCAGGGAAGCACCAGCACAGACAGAAATTGAGTCACCTGGTCAGGAGCCCAACCCAGCCCTTCTTTGAAGAAGTAGACCAGCGGCTGGTAGATGACACCACCTACCAGCCCCAGCCCCTTGAGCAAGTTGACAGAAGCAATGAAGAGAATGAGGCGCCCAACCGTCGAACGTTGTTCAGACGCCTGCTCAGAAGCGCTCATGAGTTTCTTCCCTCCTTAATGTCTAGAGTTTCTGAACTCAGTGTTCACAGCAAGCGAACACTGAGTTCTCGTTGCAGCAACACAGAGAAATCCACAGTCCGGTAACCACACTCAGCACAGTCTTATTTCCCGTAGATTTCTTGATAGTTCCAGTAGTTCTCGAAGACGCGTTTGACATAGTCGCGCGTCTCATCTTTGGGAATCTCTTCGACAAAGATGTCGAGATCAGTCTTGCCGGCTTTCTGGAAAGCAGCCCACCATCGCGACACAGCACCCGGCCCACCGTTGTAGCCGGCCACAGCAAACATGACGCTGCCTGCATTGCCGTGGAACTGATCGATTACGTGAGATATGTACCAGGTGCCCATCTTGATGTTGTTGTCAGGCTTAAGGATGTCAGCCTGTCCGGACAGCGGCAGTTTGATGCGCGAGGCGACATCATATGCGGTGCTGGGCAACAATTGCATCAGCCCCAGAGCGTTGGAGCAGCTGCGCGCCCAGTGCATATAACGCGACTCCTGCCTGATCAAAGAATGGACAAGCAGCGGGTCCACACCCCAGGCGGCAGCTTCCCGTGCAATCGCCTGCCCATATGCCAGCGGATAAGCAATCATCCAAGCTGCGTCACGTCGTGGCAAACCGGCAAGGCTCCCGGCAGCTCCATTGATCGCCTCAAGCGGTTTGTTCATGCGTGCAAGCAGGCTCATTTTGAACACGCTGTCACTGTCACCGCACAGAGACAGGCACTCCTGCACCTGGCGCAGCCTGCACAGCTCAATCAAAGCCGGCGCAAGATAGTTGCCTACCTGAGCCGGATCGACAAGACTAGCCGGATCTGGCCAGACCCAGCCAGGACATGGATGTCTGCGCGCAGTATTGATAGACCAGCCAGGATCGGTCCCGCCGTTCATGGCACTCAACCTGCCTTTACTGCGCCAGCTGTAGTAATCTGTCGGGGATGCTAGAGCTCCCTGCTGGTAGCAGACAGCTGCAGCCGAACGGTCGCCCATAGCTTCACACATCTTGCCGGACCAGAAGGCAGTCTTGGGAGCGAAAACGGAGTGCGGATGTGCGCGCAGCGACAGTTGTGCTACAGACACAGCTTCTCTTTTGTTACCTTGCTGCCACGCATGCATGAACAGCAGGTTAGAAGCGTTGGGTTCGAAGCGCGACTGCGGGAACTCCACCGACAGCCGCTTGCAGTAGGAGAGTGCTTCCTGTCCGCCGGAAAGCAGTGCCAGATTCCAGAGAGCCACATCAGCGCAGGAGCTGCCTGAGACTGACACAGCGTTCCAGAAAGAGACGAGAACTCCGCGATCGTACTTGTGCAATCGCATGAGCAGTTCGGCTGCAGGCACAACAGAGGCCGAATCAGGATAGGCAACAATTCCGCAGCGCAACTTGGAGCTGGACTGCCCGCTGCGCCGGCAAGCAGCCAGACAGAAAGCCTCTTCAAACCAGCGCCGATCTGACGGAACATAAGCCCAGTGTTCAAGCGCCCTGGCATAATTGCCTCCGGCATAGCAAATGCGCCCGAACTTTTCGCGCTGTTCAGCAGTAGCAGTAAAACAGGAGAGGCGAGACAGAGTCTCAATGGCAACCTCGGCGTTCTTACCTGTGGCGCCTGAGTTGAGGTAGCGCGTGAAAAAGCTTGCCTCTGCTGCCTCATCGTGCAGGAAACGCAGAGCAATTTCACCCTGGTAATAGAGCGCCTCGGTTGCCTGAGGCGAAGTTGGGAAGTCTTTTTGCAGGCTGGCAAAAGCAACCTGAGATTTGTTCTGGTCGCCGGCATGACAGAAGTACAGTGCCAGCTCAAACTGGGCTCGAGCCTGCACATCGGGGTCTGGCGAGCCGGTGCGGATGAGTTTCAGAGTCATCATCACTGTTTCACCATCTCCAAGCTGCCGGGCAACTCCAACAATGTGCCACTGAGAAAGCTCCCAGAGGGCAGGAATAATGCTTGCTTGAGCAAACAGCTCCAGCGCCTTTTTCTTATTGGGCGCCAGGCTGCTTTTCTCTAAATTGCAAGCCAGAACGTATGCTGCCTCAGCTTTGTCATGCACAGTGGCAATCCACTCATAAAGCCTTACGAGAGCTTGCGTGAGCTCTTCAGCCGGCAGCAGCTGGACAGTATCCAGCTCTGCAGACAGCACAGGCGCGGTTGTGACCGGACCTGACTGCTGCGGCGGGGACAAGTACAGACCAACCGCAAGGAAGACAATAAGCATGGCAGGAAGCCACTTCATAAGAATCACCTTCATCTTCCTGTTTGAAATAGGTTCCAACTGACGCCCGGGACTCCTGGGATTGCTCCTGGCTGTGGACAGTTCAAACAGAGCAAGACTGAACACCTGCTGTCACAAAGCACCACAACCGGGTTGGCAAAGTTATTTAGTTGCGAGCAGGAACAGCGTTGCCGCTGTGTCTGACCGCTTCACAGTCAAAGATCCAGAGCTGCTTATTCAAATCTCGCAAACAGTGAGTACAAACAAGTCAAACACACTGGTGTCTGTCTTTCGGATCGTAGTAAAAAATTGCTTGTGTGTTGGCTCGTTTGTTGTAGTTGTTGCAAATGGTTGTTCAATACTCGGTAACATAGAGCGGACACAACTAAGATTGCAACAAGATGCCTGTTGACTGCTTTTTGTTGGTTCTACTGGCAGTACTTACTTTTCTCAGTTGTTTGAAGTTAATACATTGAGTAAACTGGTTTAAAAGATTTGTAGATTCTTATGCCAATAGTTAGCTACAAGAATCGCGCAGCTATCGAGCACTTACTAAACGGCCGCCCAGCCCAACCCGGTGCGGCTCATTCGTTACAAAATCATCTCTGTGACCTGCCTTTAAGCCTTCACAGTTACGACTTAAGCTATACTTTTCGTTCTACTGCACCCGAAAATAGCGGAGGAGAATAACTTCACTATGGAAGTTAAAGATAACGTGGACAATCAGACAGATATCCAGGAAGAAGAGAAGGGCAAAGAAGCTGAGCGTGCGCGCTGGTATACAGATACCATTCTCCAGTCCGAACTGGCTGACTACTCTCCGGTCAAAGGGTGCATGGTAATTCGCCCGTACGGCTATGCTCTCTGGGAGCAGATTCAAAAGGCGCTTGACCAGATGATCAAAGACACCGGGCACAGCAACGCTTACTTCCCGATGCTTATCCCTGAGTCTTTTATGACAAAAGAGAAGGATCACGTCGAAGGTTTTGCTCCTGAGTGCGCAGTAGTGACTCACGGCGGCGGCAAGAAGCTTGAAGAGCCGCTTATTGTGCGCCCGACATCCGAGACAATTATCAATTACATGTTTGCTAAATGGGTGCAGTCCTGGCGTGATTTGCCACTGCTCATCAATCAGTGGGCTAATGTAGTGCGCTGGGAGATGCGCACCAGAATGTTCCTGCGCACTACTGAGTTTCTCTGGCAAGAAGGGCACACCGCCCATGCTACCGCCGCAGAAGCTGAAGAAGAAGCGCAACGCATGCTGGGAGTGTATAAAGACTTTGCTGAAAACTGGATGGCACTTCCTGTACTTACCGGTGAAAAGACAGAGACTGAGCGTTTTGCCGGAGCAGTACGCACTTACTCAATCGAAGCTATGATGCGCGATGCCAAAGCTTTGCAAGCAGGAACATCACATTTCCTCGGGCAAAATTTTGCTAAAGCTTTTGAGATAAGGTTCCAGCAAGCAGAAGGCGGTTTGGAGTATGCCTGGCAGACCAGCTGGGGCGTTTCCACTCGATTGGTGGGAGCAATTATCCTGGGACACGGTGACGAGAAAGGGCTCATCTTGCCACCGCGGCTGGCACCAATTCAGATTGTGATCGTACCGATTTACAAGAGCGATGCAGAAAAGGCAACGGTATTGGAGCGCTGCGACCAGGTTTACAACACGCTCAAACCGATTGCCCGCGTTCACTTAGACAGACGCGAACAGTATACCCCTGGCTGGAAGTTTAACCACTGGGAACAAAAGGGCGTACCAGTGCGCATAAATATTGGTCCGAAGGACGTAGCTGCCAACGTCGTCGAAATTGCTCGACGTGACACAGGCGAGAAGATGCGCGGAGTGCAAATGGACGGGCTGGAAAAACAGCTTGAACAGTTGCTTTCCACTGTTCAAGCTAGCATTTTCGAGCGCGCCCTGGCATTTCGGAAAGAAAATACGCGCCAGATTGCAGATTATGCTGATTTCAAATCCATCATGGAGGAGAAAAACGGCTTTGTCGAAGCACACTGGTGCGGCAAAACAGCCTGCGAAGCGTCAATCAAAGAAGAAACAAAGGCAACCATCCGGGTGATACCGTTCGATTGGAAAGCAGTGGACGGCAAGTGCATTCGTTGCGGCACAGCGACAGACAAGCGTGTCGTTTTAGCTAAAGCGTACTAAAAGCGCTGATCTGCACTTCTTTCTTGGTAACAACTGTCCAAAACACAATTTTGGAGCAAGAGCATTATCGAGGCGCAGCCCAATGCTGGCACAGTGAGTAAATAGTAATGTTTGATTAGCTGTCAAATGGTCAGGGAAAGTTTATCTTATGACTGTTTTCCAGGTAGTCATTGGGCTTTTTTGTTTACTAGAGCCTTCGAGGAACATTTGATGAATTTCCCAAGATCAAGCGGCATACTTCTCCATCCGACCTCATTGCCAGGTCAGTATGGAATAGGTGATATGGGCAATGAAGCCAGAAAGTTTATTGACTTTCTGGCAGCCAACAATATGCATCTCTGGCAGATACTACCGCTAAATCCTACCGGCTATGGCGACTCCCCATACCAGTCATTCTCCGCCTTTGCCGGCAACACACTTCTTATCAGCCCGGACAGATTGGTAGCTGACGGTTTTCTTGCCGAAGAAGATATCAAGCCGGCACCACGCTTCCCTGCCAATAAGATAAGCTTTGGCGAAGTCATCGATTGGAAGACAACGTTCCTCAAGAAGGCTTTTGAGAAATTCACGAACACAACAGATACCCTTATCCGGGTAGATTTCCTCAACTTCTGCAACCAGTCAGCCGCCTGGCTGGATACATATGCACTTTTTAGAGTACTCAAAGCTGATCACGGCGGCGAGTCATGGCATCGCTGGGAGCGATCTCTTGCCCGTCGAGAGCCGGCAGCAATTGAGGAAGCGACAGAAAGATTACACGAGGACATCGGTGCTGAGAAATTCTATCAGTACCTGTTCTTCAAACAATGGCAAGAGCTCAAACAGTATTGCGCCGAACGAGAAGTGGCAATAATCGGTGATCTGCCCATTTTCGTCGCCTACGACTCTGCTGACGTGTGGGAACACCCGGAATATTTCAAGCTTGACGAAGACCGTCTGCCTATTGTGGTAGCAGGTGTGCCGCCGGATTACTTTAGCGCCACCGGTCAGCTCTGGGGCAATCCACTTTATGATTGGGACAGCATGAGAGAAGACGGCTTCAAGTGGTGGTGCGATCGCATCGGCGCCATGCTGAAGACAGTCGACATCTTGCGCATAGATCACTTCCGCGGCTTTGCTGCTTGCTGGGAAGTTCCTGGCGGCGATACAACAGCACAACGTGGACGCTGGGTGGAAACACCTGGACGCGATCTGTTCTTGCGGCTGAGACTGGTTTTCGGAGATCTGCCAATCATAGTTGAGGATCTTGGAGTTATAACACCTGACGTTGAGGCTCTGCGGGACGATTTTGGCTTTCCCGGAATGCGCGTGCTCCAGATGGCATTCGCCGGTGACAGCACCAATATCGACCTGCCTCACAATCACATTCGCAACTCTGTCGTTTATACCGGTACTCACGACAACGACACAGCTCTCGGCTGGTTCCACAGCAAGGCTGGAGCTAGCTCCACACGAACAGCCGCCCAGATCAAGCGCGAGCAAAACAAATGCATGCGCTATCTCAGATCCGACGGCAACGAGATCAACTGGGACTTCATCGAGACAGCTATGGCTTCACCAGCCAAGATTGCACTTGTACCACTCCAAGACATTCTTGGCTTGGGCTCAGAGTCTCGTATGAACCTTCCAGCCAGTCAGGATGGCAACTGGTCATGGCGCTACCAGACAGGTACACTGACACCAAAGATAGGCAAACGATTGCGTCAACTCATAGAGATGTACGATCGCCATCATGCTTACGTACCGGTACAGACGCCCGCGCCCGCAGTATCGGCAGGCGTTTAGCGTATAACGAATTCAATCACTCCATCATATTGCGCAGCGGTGCAAACATTTTTTGGGAAATTACGTGTCCGTGTGAATTACGTATGCACACAACTGTGTCACACACCCACAAATATAGGTCTTGGGTATATCACGACAAGCATTGAATAATCTTGTGAATGGGAAGGCTGGGATTTAGCCAGAGATGGCAATTCGGCTCGACAAAGCTTTCGGAGGAACTGCCGAGATATGGCTTGCGCTTCAGAGCATGTTTGATCTCACGCAAGCAAGAAAGAGTGCGCCATCTATCATGATTAAACGTTACGTAGCAAAACCAGCATGATACTTTCCCAAGTCGCCCATGCTGGCAGAATCTGGAGTGATACCGCCCGCGGTGGCTTGATGGGCAAAAATTTTTAATAAGTGTGATGTTATCAGCCTTACCCTGGTAGCATTGAAGAAAAAAAAGTCACAATAAGATGACCCAGTTCACGAGAGGGAACGAGCGCTGACCAGCGACAATATGAATTGCCGCTTGGCGACACTCAGCACGGTACCCCAACAATTCCCCGGGGGCTGATCACCGGAGCGGTCTAACCAAAAGTTGATACAAGATATCGCCATTAGCGTTGCCCTGGAGCGCGAAG
>CAILLX010000031.1 GCA_903835185.1 uncultured bacterium
AACCCCACCAGTTGATGCTTGCAAGCAAAAAAAGGCCAAAAAGTGCAAAAAGCGACCAGAAGAGGTCGCTTTTTGCACTTGCTAAGATGGGGGTGGTCAGGGCATGTCACAAAAGATCAACGACGCCCTGGACATCCCCAAAACAACGGAATGCCCACCAGTGTGTAATCCGCTGTTCTGCTGTAGCCTGTTCTTCCGGCAATCCGGCAGGAAATCAGGACATCTTCCAGCTGTCGCGCTCCAGGGAAGTTGGTGAGGCAAAAGCTGCACATTTCCTCCCTGGAGCGCTTCGCTGAGCAGGCAACTGTTAGTAAGAGAGATCATTGAGCATTGTCGCCTAACCTGCTTGCAGTGTTACTGTTGCTCAGGCGCAGGCGGATCTTGTGCTGCCGGCTTTTCGCCTGACGACTCGGTGCTGCCCGGAGCAGCGGTCTGCTCATCGGATTGAGTTGTCGTCGGCTGCTGTGCCGGTTGTGGCACAAAGATGACTGCCCAGTCAGAGCGAGCGTTGGGGTCGTCCGGTACTTCGGCGGCGTTCCACTTGTCTGTGACAAGCAGTCCTGCCTCCACAGCCTTGTAGCCGGTCAGCCAGGGCTCCTGCCAGTCATCTGTGGTGGAGAGCCGTCCGGTGTAGCCTATGTCGGCTTTGAGTTGGAGCTGCTTGCTCTGGCGGGCGTTAGCCACAGAGCGAGCAAGGAAGTGTTTGTTGATGTCGAACAGATGAGCGAACACGTACCGGGACAGGGACTTGTTGCCGATGACTATGATGAGGTTCTCGTCATTGGCGTAAGAAGCCTTGTAGCCCAGGTTGTGCGAGCCGAAGATGACGATTGGTCGCTCGCCGAAGGCGTCGATGACCAGAATCTTCCCGTGGGTAATTGCATGAGCCTCTGGAAGCTTGGCCAGCTCTTTCCTGTAGTCGGCGAACGCCTTCTCTCTGCCGCTTGCCACTGTGAACAGTGGTGGGCGGCCTTTGCGGTGCAGGCAGCGGACTCCTCTCAGAGCGTCGGGAGTGCTCACTGTCATGAACATGTAGAGCTCCGGGTGGAGGTCCCAGATTTGTGCCATCCAGTGAACAACACTGGGCTTGCCAGGGTAGAAGACCTCTGCGACGATCGATTCCTTTGCTCCATCCATGAGCTCCTTGACTCTGGCTAGCGCAGGAGGCATCGCTGGGTTGGTCGAGGGTTTGCTTTTTTCTGGCATGGTCGGTTCGAACCAGCACTCGATTGTCGTTCCATCAGTGAGGTTAACAACCGGGTAGCCCTGGGCGTTGCGAGAGCGAAACTGAGTTGACTGGTTAGAGCCTTCTGCCAGCATCCGCTTCCAGTAGTCCATGAAGTTTTCGGCTACCTGGACGTTGCGGATGCGCACCACTATGTTGGACTGGCAGCCCATGCCAGTGTCAGTCCAGTTGGTGCTGCCCGTGGTGACATCAACAGGCTTCCCATCTTTGTCGCACTTGACCTGGCTTTTGTTGTGGGCGATACCCCATGACCCGATCATGCGATCGTGGATGTTGGACTGCTGGGAGTGGAGCAGCTTGCGCGCCGGAGCGTTTGTCAGGTCGTCATGCCCGGTGTTGCCGAGGATGAGCGAGAAGTATTTGAGATGCTTGACAAGGAAGTCCACGAGCTGCCGTGCTGAAAGTTCGTAGAGTGCCAGATTGACTTGCCCGCCGTCGTCCGCGCACTCTGTGATAGGCGCCATCAGCATGGCTGGCACATTGCCCATCAGGTGAGCGCGAATCTGGTTGTTGGGGCTGGCGTAGTCTTCCAGAGCGTCGATGATCTTCTGGAAGTCCGGCTCGCCTTTGACATTGAGCCCTATCATGTTAGCGAGCCACTGTGTGGAGAGAATACCTCTGGTGAACGCCACCGAGAAGGTTTCGTCCAGTTGCGTAGTAAGTGTGATCTCGTTGGATGTGCCGGCAATGTCAGCCATTTGTGTCAGGTTGCCAGGTTTGCCTGCAAGAGATACAACCTCGTAGGTGTAGGTCTCATCAGTCTTGCCTGTGAAGTCGATCCACCACTTGCGCTGGATTGGCCAGGTTGTTGAAGGCTCACTTTTCCAGTCGTGGTTGCTCTCACCGTCGAACGGAAGTTTCGTCTCGATCACCTTGCGCTCGCCGCTCTTTTTGTTGATACGGGTGAGGGCAAAGCCGAGACAGCCGGGGATCCTGACGCCATGCTGCCAGTCCCAGCCCACTATCGTTACTGAGTCGTTATTGTGTGCAGCAACCTGGAGGATGTCTCAGTTGTAGTTGAAATTAGTTGATCCGGTCATGGGGAGTGCCTTTCGGATTTCATGTCGGTAGTATATCACGCTGCTGCTTTGATGGTACCAGTGGTGGCACGCATGGATTTAATTTTAGTCTGTAGT
>CAILLX010000032.1 GCA_903835185.1 uncultured bacterium
ACCAGCGCTCCTGATTATGCCAGCGTTAATAAGGTTGTTTACTGCGTTCAAATTTAAGCTCAGGTTTGAAACTGCGCCGGCAAACCCGGACAGTCCACCGACAGGAAGTACTGTCGAGAGCAAAGCACCTTGCCTATTGGTTATATTAGCTGCGCTAATTGTTGCGACAGCAAGAGCAGGATTGGTAGATACAACGTAAAGGGTGCCTGCATTTGTTAAATTGCCGGATAGATTAAGTGTTGCAGTTTTGCTCACATTATCAATTGCAGTCACGCCAGTTGGGATGACCAGGTTGCTCACAAACTGGCTCATCCTTGAACTAATAACAAAATTACCGCCAATGGCGCTGCCGTTAGCTCCCAGCTGAAGCTGCTGCTGCCCGGTTCTTACAATTTGAGACACAGCCACGCGCTCAGCTGGGGTGAGTAAAGTATTGGCAGTGATAGTTTTAGAAGTCCCACCTTCCAGGACGGTCACTGGACCAATGTGGTGGGTCACGACAGTAGCAGTGGTTGAAGACAGGTCAAGATTAGCGCTATGGGATGACACAGCCTGACTCGACCAATGTGTCGAGTGACCAGAGGCAAATTGGACTGGCGCGGTCGCACCACTGGCGCCGCCTCCGGGAGTAGCTTGCTGAGCGCATGCTGCAAATGGCATGCACACCGTTGATAGAACAAAGATACAAGCTACCAAACCAGCCCCCCACCTCTTGGAGAGCCCCCCACTTGCAAATTTCACCCTGCCCCCTATGAGCCAAAACGGCTCTGTCTAAGATACAGCGGCAAACGGGTTACCTAATTCAAAAAACTCACCCAGTACTATCGAACACCACTGCCTCACAAATAGAACTTATTGTCATTCGCCAATCGTATGTACCCAACCTACGCATTTACTACCCACCTAAATATTTTCCACATATTAATATATTTATCATACACCACTATCGACATATAGCGTAACAGTACAGCTACAACAATTCCGCAGCTTTAATAAAGAGGGAATGACCCATGGTTAGCCAATGCCCATGGGAAAAGAGCAGCGTACAAGCAATTCAAAGAAAGCAAACGTTTTTCAAAAGATTCCGCTGAAGAACACCTGCCTGAATGGGGCTGGCTGGCAGAGTGAAGTTGTGTGGTCGAAGGTGAGTTCTATTAAATTTGGCTGGTTTTTCATGCAGTTTTAGCTATTTAGTAGCCGCTCCATGTACACTAGCAGGTGGAGGTGAACCCAAATGTCTTCCAAGAAAACCATGACCCTCAACCTGACCGACCAAGAGATGGAAGTCTTGGAAGAGCTCGCACAGAAGAAAGACATCAGCAAGACCGCAATCATTCGTCAAGCCCTTCGGTTATACCAATTAATTGACGTCCGGATATCGGAAGGCGAGAAGTTGTATTTCGAACACAGTGACAAGAGGGGCAAGTCGGAGCTGATGCTGCTATGAGAGCTCGCACCAGTATCTACCTTAAAGAAGTCGCAACTGGACAGCCCGTTGGGCTGTGCTGATAGATCGCGTTACGATTCGCGAAGTGGTGCTTGATGCAGACGGACAGTCAGAGTCTTGTCGTTCGTGTTGGGTATGAGGTCCGCCTCGGTCGTATAAATGGCACGCAGTAGGCTGCGGGCATCATCATGAAGGGACATCTTCTCCCAGAGGATGTTCACCATGGCGGTCTCTGCCCGGTAAGCCACCATCTTGATGGTAGCTTGAGACTGCTGAACTCGTTCGCCCAAAAGGTAAAGGAGCCACCCGGGGAAAAGCCCAAATACTGGCGTCAAGCGGGGAGCTTGTTGACGGCGATTTAAAGCCGCTGCTTTCAGGGCGGCAAGACTAGCCGTATATCCAACATCTATCGATCGAGGGGGGTTGCCCGGCGCCGATCGAGTTGAGAAATTTAGTAGTGTTAAAAAGGTCAAGGGTTCAAGCACGAACTTGATGTTAGTGGTTGCCTAAAACTGCGGGAAGATGGCTGTAAGTGAAAAGGCAGCCAGATTGTTACAGCCGGAAGGGCAAGAAAGTTGCCGGGTTGTATTGAGTTTGAGATATTAGGTGTGGTCACAAAAAAAGTGGAAGTTTG
>CAILLX010000033.1 GCA_903835185.1 uncultured bacterium
AATGAGAAACGAAAAACCAGATCAAAATGGGTAAGTAGAAAACATGCCAGCGTCACTTCGCTCCTACTACCCCATAAACCGCCTCCTGACAGCGGGGCCGTTTTCACCGGACAAGGGTGTCACCTTCGCCGGAATACGCACTACAGAATGGGGAGGAAAGAAATTTCACTGTTGAAAAGTGTGTTAGGGGCAGGAGGAAACAACTACAGGACCAGTTTAATGCAGCATGTAAGGACGCGATATCCGAGTATCTGGAAGAAAAGAGACGTCAATTATGTCCGCAGAGACTTCTTGTGCACAACGAGACATGTGAGCTTCATATCCCCGGAAATTTGGAACTCCGATATAAGGGGTCTTCGTTCGAAGACATTGTTCGCCGCTTTATTACGTCAAAACAGATCAACATTACTCCTGACCTATTCCTGAATGGAACCAAGTTTGCCCATCCTCAAATGACTGAGGATTTTAGAGCCTTTCATAAAGAACGAGCAAGGTTGCAACTCTTTCAAAGAACATTCCTGGGGGCTGTACCAGTCCCTGAAGGACAATAATGGCCACCTCACTTTCAGACAGGGGATTGAGCTGTTCATCCCAATCCATCAGCTAGCAACTGAGCACTTGCCATCCAAGGCTTTCTTACCCAAAGTAGCGGCGGAGTAGCGGCAAGAAAAAAGCCCCGAGGGGCTAAGTCTTGAAACGCTTGTCTAACAATCCTGCCCGGGAGGACTCGAACCTCCGACCTCATGGTTCGTAGCCATGCGCTCTATCCAACTGGGCTACGGGCAGAAGACCTTAATGTTACCACACCAACTAGCGCCAGCAGGGCCAGTGTCTGTACGGTGAACCCATAGCAACGGACTGTAACCACTGCATGTGATAGTCGGGAGGTGATGTTCCTGGCGTTGCAGAGAAGGACAGCGGATAGAAAAGGACAGATCGATTTCTGGTTGTCAGGGTAATGACGGCTTGCCGAAGCTAAATACGCATAGTAAGGAATAATATAAGGAGGGCATCTACTGTTCACTGGTTGCTTGGTCCTTAGTTGGGTCAGCGTTTATACAGTTTTTTAAGATTAATCCCCACGAAAGGAAATCTATGGAAACCGGCAAAGGACACAATCAGCACAAGTCAGTGCTAGCCGGCAATGAGTCTTGCGACACTGGTAAGGACTGTTCTTCCGAAGTCGGGGAAGATAGTTTGACAGATGTCGAGAGTGGAAATGCCTGTGGCGGCGAGCCCGGTTCTGTACCCCCGCCATCACCTCCATCCCCACCTGCACCCACGCCCCCGCCCTCCCAAGCTCGCCAGACCGCTGAATTCGCCCAGCTGGAAAAGCTAGCCAGCTGGTTCCACCTGGACAGGCAAACCCCTGTCACGCTGGCTCTCGTCACAGCAAACATCACGACATTCTTCATCATGATGTGCTGTTCGGGCATGGAGACCCTCTTTGTGCCCCGCGTAGACACATTGCTCAACTGGGGTGCTCTCTATGCTCCCAGCACACTCGATGGTCAGTACTGGCGCATGCTCACGTCGCTGTTCCTGCATGCTGGCGTGCTGCATCTGGCGCTGAATGTCTATGTCCTCTGTTATGTCGGGCCGCTGGTTGAGCGGCTTTTCGGGTCGTGGAAGTTTCTTGCCATTTACTTCCTTGCTGGTCTGGGCGGCTCTGTGGCTACGCTCATGTTTAACCCGACAGCAGTGGGGGTGGGTGCATCAGGGGCGATATTTGGTATTTGCGGCGGGCTGCTGGCGTTCTACCAGGCGCGCAAGAGTGACTTCCCGCCCCAGCTGTTCCGGGAGAAAACCACTGCTCTTCTGGTCTTCTTGTTGATCAATATTGTTGTTGGCTTTGTGCAACCAAACATTGGCAATGCTGCTCATATCGGCGGGCTGGCAATTGGTTTCTGGGTTGCTCATGCCGTCATGCCGTGCGATCCAAACGATTGGCACTGGCACTGGCGCGATTCACTGCGCGTGCTGGCTGTGGTGCTCACGCTGGCTGTAGCATTCCATTTCGATCTATTGGGTACCTTCGACATTGGCGGCGAGCTTTCGCTGGTGCGAGGAGTGGAACTCCTGAAGAGCGGGCAGTACCGGCAGGCGCTGGCTCTGCTGGACCGGCGGGTCAAGCTCGACCCCAATGATCCTCGTGCTTATGTGGCACGTTCGGCAGCACATGAAATGCTCTCTGAACACGCAAAGGCTGTGGAGGACTGCGACAAGATCCTGCAGATCGATCCTAAGAATGTCGGCGCCTTGATAACCCGTGCCAACTCATATGGCAAATTGGGCGAACTGCAGCGTTCGATTGAGGATAGCAAGAAAGCTCTGGCCTTGCAGCCGAAGGCAGCCGGTGCTTATGCAGTGCGCGGCTGGGATTACCTGGCGTTAGGACAGTATCGTCTGGCCATTTCGGACTATCTGACTGCTGTGCACATGCGCCCAGAGCTGAAGTTTGTTTACTTGAGCGTGGCTTATGCGCGATTTGCTATAGGCGACATTGACGGAGCTGTCGCTGCTGCTCGGAAGTTTTTGGCTACTGCCGGCTGGAGGGATGAATCTGCTCCTTATGCTGTCATTGTCTCGGCTCTTTCTCTGAGAGCAGCTGGAGAAGAAAAGGCGGCTGAAAGCGTTCTTGATGAAGGGCTCTCCCATGTGAACCGGTCGCTCTGGTCTGCGCGCCTCATTGAGTATCTCCGTGGGCAGCTCTCAGCCGAAAAGCTGGAGGCGTCCGCTGTGGATAATGACAAGAAGACTGAAGCCAAGACATATATAGGATTGACTTTAGCTCAGTCGGGAAACAGGAAGGAGGCTCGTCGTTATTTTGAATGGGTTGCCCAGCATGGCAACAAAGAGTTCTACGAATACCTGCTTGCCAGGACTGCCCTGGAGAAGTCTCCTGATAAAACTGAGGATCGGTCAGGATCCAAGCCTGTTGGGCAGTGACCGCGGTGCAATAGAACAGCTGTTTTGAACGGCTGGTTGCTACCTGCGGATTTCCTGCTGCTTGTGGAGTTCCTAATAATTGCGAACTTTTGGCCGAGCCCACTGCAGTACGTTGCCTTTCACATTAGTCGAAGTTGATACTCCAGCACCGGTCGAGGTACCAGGTGCTGTGGCTCCCACCCCGTAGCCTTTGTATGGCGTGTAGGCTTTTAGACCTACCGGTCCTGTTGGCTTGGCAGCTGTTTGTACTTTCAAACTGCCAGCCTTGCCTTTTGTTCCAGATGGTCCGCCCGCTGGCGTGGCCGGCATCGGCTTGGGAACTCCGTTGTTGACCTTGGGCAAAGCGTTCTGGACGCTTGGAATGCTTGATGAATATGGGGTCCAGCCAGCTTTGGGCAGAGTTGCCGGTGCGGCTGGCAGAGCGCCTTGCCCCTGCCCTTGCGCGGCTGGATTTGGCGGCGTGCCTGTAATCACCGGGCTCTGGTCTACATATTGCCACTCTTGCCTTGCCATGTAGAAGTTCCGCATATTGGGATCTGTTTTATGGAAACCTCCTTGTGCCCATGCTGACATCGGAATGGCAGTACATCCCCCGGCAAGAATTAAACAAAGAAATCGTCTTAGCATCATGCTATCCCCGGTTAGTCCCTTCCCATAACAGGTTCTGAGTTCAGTTTAATCCTGCCAATTTGTTGATGTCAAGCAAGGAAATACTGTTCTTGAGCTAGTAGTCTAGGATATTGCATTTTACCTCAGCCGGTGCTTAGTGCTATTGCAATAACGAACAAACTGTTTAGTGGATAATCAGACAAGACTAGGACCTCTGCATCGGTGCTACAGGAGTGCAAATTGAAGTGAGCAAGCAGCTGGAAAACGACTCTGAGAAGCTTGTGGCTGTAATAGCCGGCGAAGGCAAACTGCCTGCTCTTCTGGCTAAAGCAGCCAGAGAGAAGGGGTACAAAGTCATATCACTGGCTTTGAGCCCTGAGGCGCTTGCCCGCATTGAGCCGCATTCGGACAAAGTGCATCTTATTGCGCCGGGACAGCTCGGGCGCAATCTGAAGATTATTCAGAATGAAGGTGCCAGGAAAGTGGTCTTCATCGGCAAAATTCCTAAGCTAAACTTGCTGCGCAATTTGCATAAACTGGACTGGACAGCCATTAGAGAGCTGAGCAAGCTTCCTGATTTTAATGACGACACCATACAGTTTGCCATGGGAGGTTTTATAGAGGCGCTTGGCATGAGCGTTTTGACTCAAAGGGAGTTTTTGCATGATCTCTTCCCTGGAGTGGGCGTGCTCACAAAACGTCAACCATCAGCTGCTGAGTATGCAGACATTGATCTGGGCTTACGGGTGGCTAAAGAGATTGCTCGGCTGGATATCGGACAGACAGTGGCAGTGAAAGACCAGATGGTGCTTGCTATTGAGGCAATTGAAGGCACAGATCAGGCTATTCGCCGCGCAGTTGAGCTTGCCCGTGGTCCGGTAGTTGTTGTTAAGGTTTCGAAACCTAATCAAGATCAGCGCTTTGATGTTCCTACTGTCGGCATGAGCACCTTGCAGAGTATGCTTGCTAAGCAGCCTGGTGGTGCTTTGGCTATTGAAGCAGGAGAGACTCTTGTGATTGAACGTGAGGAGATGATCCAGTTTGCCGACGAGCACAATATAGTCATAGCTGCTGTTTAGTCCTTGACTGAAACCAGAGCTGGTCTGCCATTTAAATAAGGCTTTCTGCTCCAGTAATGAATATAATGGCAGGCATACCACAGGCAGGAACCTTACATGTATCGACATTGGCATCACTTATTAAGACGAAGATGTGTTTTCACTGCACTGGCTAGTCTGGTCGCCTTCGCGAATTTATCTGTGCTGAAGCCCCTTTCGAGCCTGGCAGCAGATCCTGCGCCCAGCCAGGCAGCAGGGAAGGTTCCGTCAATGGACTCTGAGAAGTCTGCTTCCACCAGAGCGAACACTGCCGGCAGTGACAGCGATGCAACTAGCACAAGCTCCAGCGGTGCGACAGTATCTGAATTTGCTAAAAGCCGGAGTATCTCTCATTACTGGCTTGCCAATGGTTACTTCAGGCGCTGGAATTTAGATCTGTCTGCCGTCGAGCTTGAAGAAGCAATTATGTACTGGCCAGGACTGCTGGCAGCTCATAGAGATCTTTGCCTGGTTAACCTGTGCAGAGGGCACCTGGGGCGCGCTGTAGCAGAGCTGATGATGGTAGTGGGATTGGGAGAGCCGATTCCATTGAGCAAATCTGAGCAGGATGCACTCAATAAGAAAGCTACCCAGTTGCACTATCAACAGGCGCTCAAATATGGATACGAGCGCAACTGGGATGAGGCTGCTCTCGAGTTTCAGTGGGCATTAAGTTACAAACCTACTGACGCTAATATCTATCGCTCGCTGGCATTTGCATTTGGCAATACAGGCAATTTTGATAAAGCAGAAGAGTTCTACCAGACGACTTTTCAGCTTTGTCCACGCGATGCTTTCTCGCATGCTGACTTTGCTTTCATGCTTTCTGGAGCTGGACGCAAGAAGCGTGCTACTCAACAGCTTGCTGAAGCAGTTGCTCTGGAGCCTTCTGCAGCAGCGCTGCATGTAGATCTTGGCTGGATGGCTGAAGCCAATGGCGATCTGCCAACTGCCGCGCGCGAGTTCAACGCAGCAGTTGCTCTCAGCCCGAAACATGGCGGTCTCTGGTTGCATTTAGGCAGGATTCTTGAGCGGCAGGGGCTGCGGGCAGAAGCAATAAATGCATACAGTGAGGCACTGACTATCGACCCGGGGCAGGATGAGGCACGTAAAAGCTTGTCCAGGCTCCAACAACTTGGAGCAGCGCAAAAAGGAGACATTCATTGAAAGCCGACACAAAATATCTTTGGTTCAACACAAAAAACAGACGTGAATATATACGTATTACAGATGAAGTTGAGTCCTTTGTGCAGAGCTCAGGAATCACTGACGGATTTGTGCTGGTCTCTGCAATGCATATTACAGCAGGCATTTATGTTAATGACTGGGAAAATGGGTTGATACAAGATATTGATGATTGGCTGGAGAAGCTGGCGCCTGTCAATCCAGCATACAGGCACCACAGGACTGGTGAAGATAATGGCGATGCTCACTTGAAGAGAATCCTTATCAACCATCAGGTGACTGTTCCCATTACCAGCGGCAAGTTAGACCTCGGACCGTGGGAACAGATCTTTTATGCAGAGTTTGACGGGCAACGCAAGAAACGGGTTATTTTAAAAGCTCTCGGCATTTGAGGGCGATGAAGTCCCCTAGCTGGTGGCATGCCTACAATGCCGCGGATGTCATTGTGCACCATAGCAGGCAAGAGTACTTTCCCTGATGTTAATGATTTTAGCAGTCGACTTTATAACAACTTTATGAAGGACTGTGATCCTGCCAACCCGCATGAAATCTTGTGACCATGGCAGAGTGACAACCTGAAGTGCTAGGCTTAGCACAATTCTTTTGGCTGCCTGGATTGCACAGGTGTGGGCCCAGTTTACTAAATGAGAAGGAAGCAGTAATGAAGACAGCAAATGCACGCCGAGAAGCCATCAAGACTATTCAAGATAGAGAGCCGGTCGCCTCGACAGTAGACTATGTGGATAGCTCGCTAGGAGAGCAATTTGGAGCAAATGTCTTTAACCGCAGCGTTATGCGCACTCTCTTACCAAAGAATGCCTACCGCTCACTCATTCAGTGTCTTGACCATGGTGAACGGCTCGATGCAAGCCTGGCTGAGACTGTAGCTAACGCCATGAAAGATTGGGCAATTAGCCGCGGTGCCACTCACTTTACACACTGGTTCCAGCCGATGACCGGTGCTACGGCAGAAAAGCATGATTCATTCCTGCAACCAGGCTCCGATGGTGAATGGCTTCTGGAGTTCCCGGGTAAGCTTTTGATTCAAGGTGAGCCGGACGCTTCAAGCTTCCCTTCTGGTGGCATTCGTTCTACTTTTGAGGCACGTGGATATACTGGCTGGGATCCGACCAGTCCAGCTTTTCTCATTGATAGCACCAATGGGAAAACGCTTTGCATCCCCACCGTATTTTGTGCATTTTCCGGGCACGCTCTCGACAAAAAAACGCCCCTGTTACGCTCAGTAGAAGCTGTCAACAAGCAGTCCCTGAGACTATTGCGCCTGCTGGGCAATACTGAGGCGCAAAGGATTACTTGCACTGTGGGTGCGGAGCAAGAGTATTTCTTAATCGATGAAGCTTTCTATAATTTGCGACCTGACCTTGTCAATGCTGGACGCTGCTTATTTGGTGCCAAGCCGCCCAAAGGGCAGGAGATGGAAGATCATTACTGGGGATCTATCAAAGACCGGGTTCTGGCATTCATGATGGATGCCGAAAACGAGCTCTACAGGCTTGGCGTACCAGTGAAGACGCGGCATAACGAGGTTGCGCCTGCTCAGTTTGAAGTGGCACCAGTGTTTGAGCAGAGTAATGTGGCAACAGATCACAACATGCTGCTTATGGAGGTTTTCCGGCGGACAGCACAGAAACATAATTTGCGTTGTCTTTTCCACGAAAAGCCGTTCACTGGTATCAATGGCAGTGGCAAGCATAACAACTGGTCGATGATGGACGACAAAGGCAACAACTTGCTGGAGCCTGGACATACGCCCCATGAAGATAAGCAGTTCCTGGTCATCCTGACAGCTGTTATTAGAGCAGTCAACAAATGGGCACGGTTGCTCAGAGCTACAGTGGCATTTGCTGGCAATGACCACAGGCTCGGTGCCAATGAGGCTCCGCCAGCTATTATGAGCATTTATCTCGGTGATACGCTGGGCGAAGTTGTTGACAGTATTATTACTGGTGGCGTGCCTGAAGGGAGCAGAGTTTGCAAAGTCATGGAACTGGGGGTCTCCACGCTGCCGACCTTGCCGCGCGACGCATCCGACCGCAATAGAACCTCTCCTTTTGCATTTACCGGAAACAAGTTCGAATTTCGTGCAGTTGGCTCCAGCCAGTCAATAGCCTGGCCTAACACTGTTCTCAACACAATTGTCGCTGAGTCGCTTGACTATATCACCGGGCGGATTGAACAGGCAGTCAAAGCTGGCAAACCGCTCAATCAGGCAGTTCAGGCAGTAGTAAAGGAAACGCTGGCTGAAAACAAACGAGTCATTTTTAATGGAGATAATTACTCAGAAGAATGGCACAAAGAAGCCGAGCGCCGTGGTCTGCCTAATGATTGCAGTACGACAGAATCACTGCCTGTGCTGATTACACCTGAGGCGCGTAAACTTTTCTCCGATTACGAAGTGCTCAATGAAGAGGAACTGGTAAGCCGTTACAACGTTCAAGTTGAAGCGTATATCAAGACGATCAACATTGAAGTGCTTCTGACTTTGAGCATTGCCAATACCATGATTCTTCCTGCTGCTCTGGAGTACCAGAACGCTGTGGCCAAGACAATGTCTAATACGCACAAAGCTCTTGGACAGGACATTGGTGCGTCAGGCAAGGTCTACGAGAAGTTGCTGCAAGATCTTTGCGATAAGACTGCCAGGCTTAAGGT
The DNA here is from genome assembly GCA_903835185.1 of uncultured bacterium. Classification (GTDB taxonomy): domain Bacteria; phylum Cyanobacteriota; class Vampirovibrionia; order Obscuribacterales; family Obscuribacteraceae; genus CAILLX01. Next base: position 8,514 of record CAILLX010000033.1, read on the forward strand.
CTCAATCGATCAGCTGGATGTGGTAAGCAAGGAGGCTGAACATGGTACTGATGATCTGCTTGAGCATGCAAAGTTCTTTCAGCTTAAAGTGCTGCCAGCCATGAATGCAGTCAGAGCAGCAGCAGATGATCTCGAAGGCATAGTCGACGACTCGATGTGGACTCTGCCCAAATTCCGCGAGATACTTTACATCTACTAAATGTGAGATTCCAAAGCTCTTCAATAATTACTGTAGAGGCGGACTGCACGCGCC
>CAILLX010000034.1 GCA_903835185.1 uncultured bacterium
CAACTGGATCAGTATGTGAATAGAGAAATAGTTCCCAGTGTGAACACAGTTTGAAGCAAGAACCTGACAGTACCAGCCTTGAACCTTGATAAATTGTCAGTGCGCCACCAACTAATGATTGAATCAAGTTTGCCTTGATCCCATACACTGAAAGTTAATAAACTCCTTGACCTGACAAGACTTACTCCGTTGCATGATTCCGGTAAGCGAATAAAGGTGCCTGAAAAAGTGGCGTTGTGTCTCACTTTATTTAGCTAAATCTTTGCTGTCCTGCAGCTCCTATACCGGCAAAGCGTGATAGTGCCTGCAGGTGTTGTCACGCTTTCTGCTGGGTTGTTTCACACCCAGGAACCAAGATCGCATTTGCTTCAGAAACTCCTTGGTATTCAATTATTCTTGACTGCTCGGCAGCGGCTTGATCCAAGACTCACAATGCCTGATTACCCAATTCTCCTTCTTTCTTGAATGAAACCACATCTTTTCGGCTACCGCTCCAGACGTCGATTTGAGGAGTTGCATGTTCTATCGGTACTAAATGTTGCGCCGGCAGTGGGATTGCCGCAGCTACCGGAGGTGCCGGAATTCTCACCGCTGGTGGCTCGACCTTGACGAGATCTGATACCGGCAGCGGCGTACGGTCCTTTTCGCTCCTGAGCGTCAAGCAAAGTCTCCCTGCCACCTGCGCCTCAAGCAGCTTAGCCGCGTTGCTGGGGGTAACTGCAACAGTCACAGAGGCTGCTGCTTCTGCTGAGCAGGCAGACTGTCCCGTCGAATGAATTGCCTACTTGCTGGAGGCAGCAGGTTCTCCCATGTGCAGCTTGGCTCTTATTTCAGGGAGAGCGGCACGGGCAGCTTCTTCACCTGCTCTAATGGCAGCCATGGCATCGCTTGGACTTAAGGAGAGAACTCCTATTCCGTCTACGTTCGGATGGATGACTATATCAGCGGACTGAAGCTGTGGGTCGTCTCCATGGGCAAGAGTTATCTGTTCTATACGTGGTGCTACCGATCCTATCTTGCGAAAATGATCTCGTGGTATTTGATGCAGTTTCTCATCCACGTCGACTGCAATGACTATGTTAGCACCCATAGCGCGGGCTGCTTTGGCCGGGACATTGGCCACGATTGCGCCATCGACAAGCAGTCCATCCTCCAGCGGGACTGGACGTCTTAAGACCGGGATGGCTGAACTGGCCTGCATTGCCCATGCAAGAGGTCCTTTGCTTATGACAAACTCTTTGCCGTCGACAAGATTAGTGGCAACTGCGCAGTAGCGTATGTTCAGCTTTTCTATCTCTTTCTGATTTTCAGGCAGGCTTCTGTCTAAATAGTTGCGCAGCTTATTGCCAAAATAGAAACCGTCATAAGGGTGCCAGCCAAAAAGATGAGGAACGGCAAAGATAGGGATTGCCAGCATCCTGACATAGATTGGTACAGTCATATAGTTCTTCATGATGGCTGAGATCTTGAACTCTGATTCAAGCGTGTCGACAGACACACCAGCACAATACAAACCACCCACAATCGAACCCATGCTTGTTCCGGCAATCATGTCGATTGGGATACCTTCTTGTTTCAATACCCGCAACACGCCCACATGAGCTGCTCCCCTTGTGCCACCGCCACCGAGTGCAAGCGCCACTTTCGGTCTGCCTGCAGTCTCTTCTGCTGCTTGCACAATTGTCTGCGTGGTGGCTGTTAATACAAACAGGAGGGCTAGAGCTGCCGAGGTTAAGGAGTTTTTGAACATGTTGTGATCCCTGTCGCTTCTGCTTACTATCAATTCAATCTTTATCCTTGCTGCTGCCAACTGGCTGCAGTAAGGTTAAGCCGCTATTCTTTCATTCTCTTGCTGTCATTGCCAGAGTGCAGCGTTAACAATAGCAAGCGCGAGAATATAGAGTCCAGTCAGGATAGGCTATTCATAAAGACACGAACAGTCTGATCAGTTAACGCTTTCTCACCAACAGAGAAGACAGCGTGTCCTGAGTGCTGCAATCGCAAGTGATTTTGCCATCCTCGCTTACAAGGAGAATATCGCTGTGTGTAACTCCGCACAGATTGGCTACCTGGTAGTTATCTGTTGGGTATTTAGCAGATGGGAGCAGCGCTCTGTCATAGAAATCACGGCAGCCTAACTGGGATAAGGCAATATAAATTGACAACAGTGCAAACTCAAGCTCCTTGAAGTTTCTCCCTGTGCACTTGCAGGGAATTTGATAATAGATGATGCAATGGTTCTATTGTCGGTTAGATTCCTGCTGCGTCAGTGTGCCTTTCTGTGCAACCACATGTATTAGGAGTCCTTCTACTGCTTGTGTGGCTAACAAACCTCCCTGAGATGCCGCTTGTTCCCGCAACGGCTGCCAAGACTCCCGATCAATCGCCGCACCCGGTAGCGGCAAACCAGGCAACCCAGAAAATAAAAGCGACTTTAGAGGATCGTCAAGCCCTTCAAGAGACACTGTCCCGAGTCACTGCCGAGCACCAGATCAAACTTGCCGAGTTAGTCAAGGCAACGGACAGCGAACCGGCCAAGCCATTTTGTTATGAGCAAGGGAATACGGCCGGTGTTGAACAAGGAAGTTCGGCCGGTGCCGGATAGATTTCGGTGTGAAGGCACTTGAAATAACTACATCTTTTTGGTATGGCGATGTTGCTTGGGTAGGGTGTCGTACTGCCAGA
>CAILLX010000035.1 GCA_903835185.1 uncultured bacterium
CTTTTGCCAAGTCCAGCGATCGGATGCTCAGTTAGAACATCATCTGCACCGTTTGATAATCCAGAAGATATACTCGCGGCGACGGCGGCTAACCACCGCGCATTCCGCCGGATAACTGCGGGTTTACATCCCTGCTAACAATGCCCAATCCGAGGCTGGCACCAGAGTAACTGTTTTGTCCAGCGACAGTCCTGAAGCTGCCTCTTTCAATGTTGGCTCTGAGCCTGTTGTCGTATTGGGTACTGGTCAAGAAGCTGTCATAGTTGACGCTGGCTCAACCGAAGAGCTTATCTCAGCTGACGGACTGGTACGTGAGCAGATTGGCGCACCTATGACTAGATTTGGATTAAAAGTACAAAAATCTTCTGTGCCAGTAGCCAAACTACTGCAAAAAGAAACACTACTTACATGCTGCTTCATCCTTCCTTCAACTTCTCCAAATATTGTCTGCCGCTCAAGCTGGGTCTCGAAACGATTACATCAACTGTACGAAAATGAAAATGAATCACAGCCAGCTCCTCCTACCGTCCACAAACAATCCAACTCGAATCAACCATTTAGCCTAAACTACAGCGACCTTATCTTATGCAGCGACTCTTCAACCAGCAATGCATTCACTCCTGCCTCTTATGCTTCAAGCGCTGTACCATCCGATATGCGTGTCGAAGCTGGCACCGAGCTTGTAAACATTGGCTCAGACCATTACAAACTTGCTACAGGCACTCTGCTGGCTCTTGCAAACAAGCAAACCACAATTGATACCGCCTACGGCACCATAATCTGCCAGCCGGGTTCCGCCATCCTCGTATCAACCGATAGAGCCATAACTCAGGTGCTCAACCTGGTCGATCACAACAATGGTGACGTGATTGTCATCGCTCACAAACGCTCATACAACTTGGCTCCTGGTGGCGCAGCCAGCATTGTGGCAACCCCCAGCAAAACAAAAGCTGTCAACTTAACATGCAGAGAAAAATTGGCGCGTAGAAGAATGCAAATTCTAGATGTTAACCCCAACACTCAACTCGTTGTCAACGATTTTTCCATCATGGACGCCCTGCAACGCATCCCACTGCTGTCCAACTTGCACAAGTGCTCTAACCGAGCTGACCAACACTTATTCTCCAACATAGTGAAAATGGCTGCTGTCCTTTCTATGACAACTGATCGCACAAGAGGCTCATATTCTGTAATTGGAGGACAATAATTGTTCCAATAGTACATTAGCACCTACTAAAGTCCAAAACGGACTAATAAAGATCATACTGTGCGGGTATTACGTCTTGCACCGCCGGTAGGGTCATGAAAGATAAACGACCGTGAACGGCAACTACCATAGCCTACATCATTTCCTTCATGACTCTCCATGGAGCGCCGAAGCTCTCAATGATAGGCGTTTGCAGATTCTGCAAGCATGCTTCTGACAGCAATAAACAAGTGCAGGGTAGTTTACTATCAGATGCCTGGAGATACGTGTCGGGAGAAGCATAGGATTGAGGTTGTCGCTAAGAGCCTTGCGCCAGAAAGCGATCTTCAGCTTGATAAACAGGGACGGGTCTGGGTTGCGAGTGTAGAAGTTTATCTGCTCAAGATGAGCGGCAAGCTCATCAACATGGGTGGCGAAGATGCTCGGACATTCCACTCCTCAAAGCACGTTCAAGCATTATGCAGGTTCATTTTGGCGAATATATATATTCGCCGATTTCCAAAGTTTGTGATATTGAAACCTTGTAATTCTTCCACGATTTGGATAAAATACAAGGATGATTCCGAGAAGAGCCATATTTCAAGTTCAGAAGGCACTACAACGTCAGGCAGCTGTAGCATTGCTTGGACCGCGCCAGGTTGGTAAAACAACATTGGCGTTGGAAATTGCAAGAAGCACCAATACAATCTATCTGGATCTTGAGAATAAAGAAGACAGGGATAAATTAACGAGCCCCGCTCTTTTTCTTTCCAGCGTGAAGGACAAGCTGGTTATCCTAGATGAAATACACCGCGTGCCAGAGTTGTTCCAAACACTACGTGGGCTTATTGACCAAGGGCGACAGCAAGGATTTGGCACAGGGCGGTTTCTTATTCTGGGCTCGGCTTCCATCGAACTCTTGCGACAATCTGGCGAGAGTTTGTCCGGACGCATTAGTTATGTTGATCTAACGCCTATCACAGTTCTTGAGTTTGACTCCCAACGTTTGATGCAAGATAGACTCTGGTTACGGGGAGGTTTCCCGAACAGTTTATTAGCTACAACCGATGAGGACAGCCTGGAGCTGCGGAAGGACTTCATTCGTACTTATCTGGAGCGAGACGTCCCTATGTTCGGTCCGCGCATTCCGGCTGAAACAATGGAGAGGCTCTGGACTATGCTGGCGCATGGACAGGGTTCTTTACTGAATGCCTCCAATCTAGGACGTAGTCTTTCTATCAGCACTCAGAGTGTAACTAGGTATATAGATCTGTTGGTCGATCTCCTGCTGGTTCGCAGGCTGCGTCCATACTATGCTAACGTTGGCAAGCGTCTAGTGAAGTCGCCAAAAGTGTATGTGAGAGATAGCGGTCTTTTGCATGCGCTGCTGTCGATTGAGACTCTTCAACGCCTGAGTGGTCACCCGGTAATAGGTGCTAGCTGGGAAGGTTTTGTAATTGAAAACTTGCTATCAGTTCTTCCCTGGCGAGTTCAGCCATTCTTTTATCGCACTACAGTTGGTGCCGAGATCGATCTAATTCTTGAGATGCCGAATGGGACATTATGGGCGATCGAAGTTAAGCGAGGATTGTCAGCAAAGCCGGGAAAGGGTTTCTTTCATGCCTGTGATGATTTGAAGCCAGCAAAATCATTTATTGTATATTCTGGTGATGATCGTTATCCATTGACGGAAAACGTTGAAGCTATTAGTGTGAAGGAAATGGCTCTTCTACTAGCTTCAGAAGGATCTGCTGATTGATTTTGGCGCAGGAACCTTCTGCTGTCTGAGGGATCTTCCACTGACAGACCGAAACGGTGCTATCAGCACCGAAGCATCCTTCTCCAGTAGCCTCCAATACCACAGCCAACTCGAACCAAGAATTCTTTAATTGCCGTTTAATGTTGTCTCAAAATCATTGACACGTTCCGGAAGCCATGCCGTCGCCGGACTGCCTCGCTTACTGGTTGGTTGCCAGTAAGGATGTTCCGGTATAATCTTGGTTCCCTTCAAGAGGATAGGTTCTATGATCCGAAATACAATAAGGCTTCTTCGGGTTGAGTGTCTGGCACTGACGTTGCTACTGTCTTCCCCGGTGTTTGCTCAGGCGGCGGACCAGAATCCGAGCTATTCAGGTGCCAGCAATCCAGGTGTCGCTATGACAATGTACCAGGTGCTTACTGCTGGCAACGGGCAGCAGTATTACCTGAGTCGGTATGGACAGGCTGTGCCCCTTCCAGGTGCCGGCAACACCGACAACAATTCAGTGGCCGTATACACCGGTTATGGTGGCGAGATGTGGTATGTTGACAGAAGTGGACAGCAAGTTGATCTGGAACCGCCTCGCCCGCCACGATCTGGACGGGGTCGTTATGAAGTTCCGTCGCAGACGCCTTATCAAGCAAATCAATCTCCAAATCAACAATCGTCCGGTTCGTCTTCCGGCTCGTCGGGATCTGGAAGTGCGGTAGCAAGCGGGATTGGCGCTGCCGTAGGATCTCTGGCAGGATCCCTGGCAGGCGGTTTGATGAACGGTGGTATCGGCGGCGGGAATTCGGGTGGTGGCGTGATGCCTGGAGGCAACGGTGGCGGGATACCTCCTTACGGTACACCTACTTATCCCTCCGCAAATGGACAACCACCTTACTACATGGATCAGCATGGGGCGCGGGTGTACATCAATAACATTGATGAGCACCATTCGCATGAGTGGAATGAGCAACACCGATTTTATAACCACGAAGTAGCCAAGGATGACGGTCGCTACCACAAGAACTGGTGGCCAGGCAAGGAGAACGGTTTCCCGAAACCGGGCGGAGGCTTGCCCGAACATGAATACGCATCCAATCCAGAAGAACAGAAGGAGCTCTCTTCCGGGATGAAGAAATCCTCGGAAGCGGCAGAGGAGAAGCAATCCAAGGCAGAGGAAAAGCAATCGGCGGCAGAGGAGAAACATTCCAAGGCAGAGAAGCATTCCAAAGCAGAGCACCATAGAAGCAAGAGCTCGCACGAGAAAAAGTAACTACGCTTCCTCGGCGGACCACTATAACACGCTTTTACAGCTCCTCTCAAGAAGTTTATTCACAAGGCGCGGGGCTAGCGAAGCTGTCACCAGGGGAAACGCTTAGCCTAGAAGGCTAAGCGTTTCAGCATCGGGTAATTTTAGCTGTGTGAATGTAGTCGAACCCAGTCAAACTGGGAACTGTTTGATTGCTTTGAACAGTTTGTCTAACTGCTCAAAGCACAGCAATCTCAGGTTGAGCTGCTGTGCTGCTGCCTGGTCGATATACCACTCAATCTGTCCGTTGCCAGGCTGGATCAGCTGAGCTGGGTAAGCTTCAGCAGAAGTTTGCAGCACCTGAGGAATAATTGCCATCTTCTCCTTGCCTGCAACCATAAAGATTATGTTTGCAGCTGCATTGATAGTGCGCGGTGTTAAAGTGATGCGGTAAGCTCCTAGTTTGGCGACATAGCTTGCCGCAACAAGCTCTTTGTCTTCACTCAAAACTTCTGTTTCTGGGAAAAGAGAGGCAGTGTGCCCATCTGTGCCCAGTCCAAGAAGAATAAGGTCAAAACGAGGCACGCCATTGTCGGCACTGAAAGTCTCAAGCAGCGTCTGTGCATAATTTCTAGCTGCCTGGAGGGGATCTTTGTCTTGTCCTGATATTGGGTGCACATTACTTCCCGGAATGCTCAGGCAGGAAAGCAGCGATTCACTCACCATCTTATAGTTGCTCTCCGGACTGTCATGACTGACACAACGCTCGTCCCCCCAGAATAGATGTGTCTTGCTCCATACAATGCGGCTGCTGTACTCAGGGGCTGCCAGAACTGAATAAAGAAGTTTCGGAGTCGAGCCGCCGGAAAGAGCGACCATAAACCTGCCGCTCCTTTCTATTGCTTCCTTGCCGATAGCGATGAACTGCTCAGCTACCGACACAGCCAGCTCCGAGGAATCCTGGCAGATGTTGATTGTCTTTTGCGCCAATTTAAGCGTCTCCATTAAGGCAGTAACTCCTTCAGGCTGGGCAGCACCTTTCTACTTTTCATTCCTGGCAAAGCGCTCCTCAAGAGCTTTGATCTTGTTCAAGCGCCTAACATGCCGCTCCGCACCAGAAAAATTAGCCTTCAGCCAGGTGTGCACAATCTCAAGCGCCAGATTGGGGCCGATTATTCTTGCCCCCAGGCACAACACGTTCATATCGTCATCTTCTACGCCTTGATGAGCAGAGAATGTATCGTGACACAACCCTGCTCGCACTCCTCGAATCTTGTTGGCAGCCACTGATGCTCCCACCCCACTACCGCATATGATGATTCCACGCCAGGCGGCACCGCTAGAGACAGCCTCGCCTACTGCCGCAGCAAAATCAGGGTAATCGACCGGCTCGGCGCTGTCGGTGCCGCAATCAAGCACAGCAAACCCCTGATTCTCAACAAACTGGCAGATAATTGGCTTGAGCGGGAATCCGCCGTGATCTGCTCCTATGGCTATGGTTGTGCTCATTCTTTCACTCCGTCAAGTCTGAAATAATATAGCGGGCAGGGCACAGGCTGGGAATAGCAAGATAATTGTAGCTAAAAGGCAGGTCACAGGCTCTCTCTTGGGGTACTATATACTGAAAACGTTGCCGGCGGCTGCCTCCGGCTCGATCATCTGAGCTGCTTGCAGCCTGGACAGTCGCATTGACAGACGGAGCAATAAAAATGGAATCATGTCCAAACTGTGGAGCACCACATGACAGTCCATGTCCGAGAGGCGCTCAGGTCCGGCAGCACGGCAATGTCATTTTGCAAGGACGTTATGAGCTGCTAGATCTGCTTGGGCAAGGCGGGATGGGCACTGTCTATATGGCCAGAGACTTGCACCTGCACAGCCGCCCCTGCGTAGTTAAGAAGCTCCGTGACGATTTTTACCGCGAGGAAGACAAGCAGAAGGCTGTCGCCTTTTTTGAGCGTGAAGCAGGCGTCCTGAGCAAGCTGCAGCACCCAAGCATTGTTCATATCCTTGATTACTTTGAAGAAAACTATGATTACTTCCTGGTCATGGATTATGTGGAGGGAAAAGATCTTCACGCCATCTTGCTGGAGCGTGGACAACCTTTTGCTGAGTCTAAAGTGCTCAGCTGGTCTCTGCAGATCTGCGATGTTCTGGGCTATATGCATGATCATGATCCGCCTGTTATTTATCGTGATCTCAAGCCAAGCAATATCATGCTGGATGTTAAGGATCGGGTTAAGTTGGTAGATTTTGGCATTGCCAGACCGGTTGAAGAGGGTCAAGACAACACACATGTTGTATCAGCCGGATTTTCGCCACCCGAGCAGTACTGGGGTGCTGCAGATGGGCGCTCTGATATATATGCTCTCGGTACTACGATGTTCTTTCTCTTAACAGGGCAAGAACCTGTTGCACTTCATCCATCGGCGCCCCGATCGGCAGTTACTTCCATTTCGGAGCGTACAGACCTGGTTGTACAGAGAGCCACTTCTCAAGATCCCTCAGCTCGCTACCAGAGTGTCGACGAGATGCGGCAGGCTCTTCTAGAGTGCTCTTTGCCTGACAGGGCAGGACTATTGGGACAATTAGGCAGTCACAACAAGGTTGTCATGGCAGCAGCTCTGCTTGCTTTAGCATCTGCAGGCATCCTTTCTTACGCCTTCTTTGATCAAGCTCTAGACTGGCACGGCAAGCAGCTTAAAGAAAGTGAGCGAGCCAAAACAAAAGCAACTCGCGAGCAGGCAGAGCTAAAGAAAAGGCTGAGCGCCTACAGCAGGGCAGTTGAGGCTAATGATCAGGCTATCAAAGAGTGGAGCCGCATGGCCAAAACTAGCCGGCAAGCCAAAAACGAGGCACAAGCTACTGACATGGCAGCCCAGGCAAACGGTGAGTCCGACCTTACAGACCCGGAAGGCTTACTTACACAAAGCAGCCAGCACTGGTAAGCTCGCTGCCAGGCTAAGAGCCGAATAGCAGAAGCATGACTGTAAAAGAGCCTGCATTCCAGAGTCCATGAGCAATCATTGAAGGAACCAGGCTTCTGGTACGCTCAAAAACATAGCCAAATACCAGTCCCAGCGAGAAGAGTGGTATGAGCGCTCCTGGATCAAGGTGCGCGGCTGCAAAAAGTGAGGCACTGACAAGAAGTGATATGCCGACGCCAAAACGTTTGCGCAGGTTGCTATACAAGAAACCGCGAAAGAGCGACTCTTCGCACAGCGGCGCCAGAACACCAAGAGTGATGTAAAAAAGGAGAATAGCCGGTCCGTTTGCAGAATGAGCAGCATCGAGAACCAGGTTGATAATAGGGTTGGACGAACCTTGAGACCCGAGAAACTTGGAACCAATGTAGCAAGCGCAAGCCACTATAGGCAAAGCAGCACACCAGCTAACTATTCCAGCGCCAACAAGCCCAAACAGTCCGCTCTTTTCAGTGCGGAATCTCAGTTTAATCGTCTCACGCAGGTCTGACAATGAAGGACGACAGGCAAACCAGTAAATATAGAACAAAGCAGGAGCATTGCTTACAGCATAAGTGCTGGCTGTGCTGATGGCAGTAGCCAGCGGTCCTTGTCCGACCACGGCAATCTGTTTGAAAAGCCATTGCACAAGAGAACCACCAGCGATCTCAGTGGCAAGCCAGCTTACAAAGACAACATAAATTATCTTCAGGTTCCAACTGGTTGATTCGCGCCAATAAGAGTTGCTTTCTGCTGCTGCCTGCCGCCCGGGCCAGAGAAAAAACTGGACAATAATAGTTATCAGTCCGATACCAGCGACGAGGAAGGCTCCCATACAAAGGTAGAGCAGGTTGAGAAGCGATCCGGCACAACGTTGCTCAAGCTGCTCGCTCAGAGATGCCAGGTGTGTTTTGTCTCCAGTAACCTTATAGAGACGCAATAAAACCTGATCACCATACCAGCTTCCTTTAAAACTATTCTCAAACGTCTTCTTGAGAGCAGTCTCTTCGCTGGAAGGTGGTTTGGCTTGACCGTACACTGCCAGCAAAGCTTTGCCAAGCGCCCCTCCCTGGGGTTGGTGAGCTCCTGCCAGTTCGTGCATAAGCGCCAGAGCTTCTTTGCGCTCCTTAGAATCGTGGTTCTCACAGATGAGAAGCACAGCCAGTTTAGCCTTTAGCTCTGAGGAGTCCGGGCGTTCATTCACACTGGTGGCGAGAATTTTCTTAGCCTCGGAGAAGAAGCTATCCTGGGCTGCCGCCTGGCGCTCCAATTTTTTGCCAAAGATGGCGCCTTTGCTTTTGCTCGCTGAAGGCAACCACCTATTCTCCATCTGAGCAAAAGACTCTCCTAACTTGAGCATGATTTCGGCCCTGTCAGCATCGCTCACTGCGGACGTTCGGCTCATCCTTCCTTGAATGCCAATTGAAAATACAAGCGCCCAGACGACAAAGGCGCTTACCAGAATCAGCATTGCCTGCTTGCAGCGCTGCCTCCACAGGGTGTCAGACGCCCAGAGGCAAGGAAGAGCAAGCAGAAGAAAAGCAGTCAGCCAGTAAACTACAGGAGCAATCACTTGAGTCTTCATAACCTCCAACAATCATTCCCGGTTAAGTATAAGGTAGGTATTGGACAACCCAGGTCAGGAACCTGGAAACGCCGGCATCCTGCCGGCGTTTCAATCTACTGGTGGCGCAGAGCCGGCAGGACGCCAGCTCCCAGGAGCAGCACACGAACAACCTTAAACTTCAAGGCGCTGCTGGTAGGCTCCAGGACGCTCTCTTAATCGCCACCTAAATCTCCACCAGAACCAAAGTAGGCTCCGAATTCACCCATTTCACCAAAGCCGCTAAATTCGCCGAAATCGCCAAAGCCTTCCATACCGCCAAAGCTGGTACCGATGTCATGCATAAAGTCGCGGTCGTGCGGGTCGAAGAAGCCTGGATCTTGCTTGGGAATATTGTCGGTGTAGTAGCCCCATGGGAAGCCACGCGCCAAACGTCTCCGTCTGAGTAATGCTGGCAATTTAAGATAGCCGAGAGCCACAACCACAACAAAGATGAAGAGGAACTCGACCATCATTATGTTGCCCCACTGCATAATCTTGTTACAAGCCTCTACACTCTTACCTGATAAGAGTAAGAGCGACCAGGCTAAGAGTCAAGAGTTGGCGGGGGAGAATTACTCAGTATCCGTCAGCAAAGCAACCTTTTGATTGCCGAGCGTGCTTACGGACATGCGTGGAGTCTGTGACCGTCTAAAAACATCGATATAACGACGCAAAGCTTCACGAATCAGATCGGAGCGGGTGCGGTGCTCAACCTGAGCGACAAAATCAATCTGTTCGAGCAAACCGGCGGGTAAGGCCACAAGGACTTTCTTAGGCATTGAGAGACCCTTTTTAGCGGGTGAGGAGGTGGGATACAGAGCGAACTACTAAAATACAAAGCAAAAGATGCTAACGAGAAGTTGCATCCGCACTAAGTTCATTGACGGGATTACAATCTACACTTGTCGCACGTCTTTTTAAAGGGGCGAAAGGCTCACAACTTCGCTAAGTTGTAGAAACTTAGATAAAAGGTTTTTCCGAATGGCTGGAAGCCACGCACATTAAGATTCGCAGCGCATGCCGGTTTTCAGAAGATAGTAAAGACCTGCTCCTACAGCAGCAGTTTGACTTCCAGATTGACGATCTACTGAATACCGCGTAGCATGCGGATATCATTCCTGTCCACAAGTTTGTTATTCATGTCCGATAGTTCACATTCCGGTTATGTCAAGTTGACCGACAGCACAAAAGCCGGAGGCTGTGCGGCAAAGATAAGCTCAGCCGAGTTAGAAGAGATATTGCGCGCGCTTCCGACTCTTCACTCGCCTCGCCTGCTTTACGGGATGGATAATTTTGAAGATGCAGCCGTGTACAGGATTACAGATGATGTTGCCATTATTCAAACAATCGACTTCTTCCCACCTGTAGTAGATGATCCATACCTGTTTGGAAGGATAGCGGCTGTCAATGCCCTCTCTGATGTATATGCAATGGGGGGCAAACCGATAATAGCCCTAAATGTTTTATGTTTTCCTACTTGCGATTATCCAACCGAAGTTGTAAGAGAGATCTTGCGCGGTGGAGCCGATGCTGTAGTAGAAGCAGGCGCGTCGATGGCTGGTGGACACTCAATCCAGGCAAGCGTACCGATTTACGGATTGTCTGTCACAGGCATAGTCCATCCTGACAGAGTGCTCACCAACAGTGGTGCATGTGAAGGTGATGCCATAGTCATCTCTAAACCGATTGGAACAGGGATCGCCCTGCTCGGTTTGAAAGGACAACAGCTTACCGCAAGCTCGCAAAAGCAGCTGCTGGACAACCTCACCACGCTCAACAATAGAAGTCTGGAGGCAGCTCTCAACTACACCGTGCATGCAGCAACTGATGTTACCGGTTTTGGATTAATCGGGCACCTGCATGAGATGGCGCACGCCAGCAGATTGACAGCAACATTATGGGCCGACTGTGTACCTTTGCTCGGACAGACTGCCGAGCTAGCTGAGCTAGGATTAGTTCCTGCTGGAGCATATGCAAACCGCCACGCCTATGCAGAACACATCCATTACATTGACAAGAATGCTGAAGATGATCCTCTCTGCGACCTGCTTTTCGACCCGCAAACAGCTGGAGGGCTTCTTTTCGCCCTGGAGCCGGCTGCAGCCCAAGCTCTTGTGCGGCAGCTCAAGGATATTGGTCTTAATGCTGCCTTAATTGGACAGTTCAAATCAGGGAAGGCTGGTTTAGTTGAGATTGCACTCCAGTGCAGGGAAGTGGCATGATCAAAAAGGTTGACCTGCGCGGGCTTGCCTGTCCAGAACCAGTGCTCAAGGCCAAACGGCTTCTTGATGACCAAACTGTCGAGCGCCTGGATGCTCTTGTTGACGATCTTGTCTGTGTCAATAATCTCAAACGCCTGGCACGATCACTTAAGGCAACTGCTACCTGCCAGGAGCAAAACGGCAGTTTTCTTGTTGTTATAGATCGCTCGCTCTCCGCTGCAACTGGCGGAGACGTCACTGGCGACACAGCTACAAGCATCGACAACGAATCGCACACATCAGCATTCCCTGCAGACAAAGCTGCCACTGGCTCAGGGACAGTAGTCTTCCTGTCAAAGGATACATTTGGACAGGGCGATCCTCAATTCAGCCGCACTTTGCTTGATTTATTCTTGCAGAGCATGTTAGAGGCAGGTCACGCACCGACAGCTATCCTGATTGCCAATACAGGCGTCAAGCTGCTGGCACCAGAGTCGCCGTCCAGACACGTGCTCAAAGAGTTTCAGGAGAGGGGTTGCCCTGTACTTGCTTGCGGGCTCTGTGTAGAGTTTTACGGTCTTAAGGAGCATATACATGACAGCCAGATTATCAACATGTTTGCTATTGTTGAATACTTGCAGGAAGCTAGCAAGGTGCTAACTCCTTAAGTATGCCTTTATACATATATCTTGCCAGCTGCATCATTGATTTAAGATTTAGCGGCGCGCTGTAACAGCCTCGACATCCGAATCAGGTAGAACAGCATCAAAAACAACTGGATCCGGGTAGTCGGCTCTTTCGAGTGTCTCCAGAATGCGACTTAACAATCCTTTTAAAAAAGGTTGGAGTCAGTGACGATGAAGGTTTTTTTACCACCCGCCTCCTTGACAATATCAACTGGTGACTCAGCCAGTGCTTCGCCAAAAGTAATCTTGGTGGGTGTGGAAACGTAAACAGCAACATAATTAGCCTTCTTGTGAAGAGACTGTTGTCAGGTCGCCGAATAAATCGAGGCTTAAACAAATAAAGATGAGATGACAAATTATTCATACATTAGAACAAGTACAGTCTGAAAACTGACTTGCTGTCCACGCTTCCGAATAATTCATTCAATTTATCTTGAATTCTCAGGCGAGGATCTATAGTATCTTCCATTAAGTGTTGACATCTACAGCAGCCAGATGAGCAGCGAATAAGGCGTCAGCAGCAACATATTCCTGGCGATGATCGTCAGCGTGAACATCTCTGGGGTACTGGCAAGGAGTGGAGCATGAAATCTACTGAAGCGTCGAGACTTTCAGCCACATGGGCGCTCGGTGCCAGATACACAGCAGCACGCGCGACCTCTTTGCTGTTAGCAATCACCTTTGCCGCGGGCTCGCTACCGACCGCAGCACTGGCAGTAAAGTCCTCCCAGACCGACAGCCAGGCTGACACTCAGCCCGCCCGCGGCACAATGCTTATTCCTCTTACCCCCAAGATTGACACTGCCGCCCCCTCTGCCAGCCAGACCAGCAACGGGACCGAGAAGTCAAACGATCCGACGCATCCTGCACAACCAGAAACTGCCTCTTGCGAGACTGCTAGCGCCGACGACCTGCATCCGCAACCTGAAAAAAGCTCCCCTGAACTTGGCTCAGTTGAGGCTGAAAGCGCCGATGGCTCAGAAATGACCGAGGGTACAACGCTCAAAGGCACTATTCAGATGGTCGCCGACGACACTGAATACGACCAGCAGAAAAATACCTTCCTGGGCACAGGTAATGCAATCGTATACATAGGTGGACAGGATGCTAAGCTCGAGGCTGACACTATACTTTACGATCAGAATAACGAGATCATAGATGCCCGCGGTAATGTGCGCATCCTCCGTGATGGTCGATTGACCACCGGCAGTGCTTTTAAATTCAAGGTGACCTCGGACGAATATCTCATCACTAAGCCGGACACTGAAGTACAAGGTACTACAGTCATTGCTCGCAAGGCTGTAGGCACCAAAAACAGCATGGCCTTTAAGACTGGGACTGTCATGCTGCCACAGCCGTTTCACATTGTTAATAACATCTTTTATGGACCGCTGGGCTCAGCCGAGTCTTTCATGCAGCAATATCAGCACCCGGATGCCTATCGCCCTGCCCATCCAAGTTTCCGCTTCAAAGCACGTAAGATAATTTACGAGAAATACAAGGAAAACAATAACCTCACCATATACGGCGGACAGGTAATGTTCGGCAACTTTGGCATTCCACTTCCCAAAATGGTTCTTACCGCCAGTTCAGCAGAGCAGCGGGCTGTGATGCCGATTACACCAGTCATCTCAAATAATATGCAGATGGGTGGTACCAGTATTGGACCACAATTCAATTTTAAAGTTGGCAAGAACGGCGTTTTCTCATGTGCGCCCTTGGTCCAGCTTGGTGGCAGTCAGCTGTCTAAAGATAATCCCAACTACAAAAAATTGGGAGCAGGGGTGCGCTTGGGCTATGTCAGTGACCAAGTAACCGCACACGTGGCATATGGTTCTGTCTCAAACATGCTTGTTGCCGAATACAAATACAGGTTTAGCAAAGGACTGCTGTGGCAGAGCGGCATCAATCGCTACATTGAAGACGGAGTATTCGGTTATCGGCGCGCTCGACTGCTGGGTGAAGCGGTATACATTAAGTCGGTTACTAACATCCCATTCTTAACTGGAATCAACTTCCGCACTGCTGGCGGATTTGCCCAGGACAATCCTGCGCTCCTCAATCAAACTCCGGATCTGCAAAAGTTGTATAACACCCAGGGCAATCAGGGCAAACTTTTTGCCTTGCGTCTGCAAGAGCAGATAACTACCACTACTCAACCGCTTTTTGCTATTGGCGATAATGTGTATGGAGCCAAGGCGTACATTTATGGCGGCGCCGGATTGAAAGGTTACTCAACCGGCGATTCGATGGGGCTCATTCAAGCTGGTCCCGTCCTGGACTTAAAATTGAGCCGTCTGCGTTTGCAAACCGGTTATACTCAAACTGGAATATCAGGCAAGTCACCATTTGTATTTGACCAGTTTATTCAAGGTTCACGGTCTGCCAACCTTAATGGCGATATCCGCCTTTGCAAATATCTTACTGTAGGTGGTCAACTAGGCTATAACTTAGACGCTAAAGCCTTGTACCAAAAGACTATTAAAGTAGCTATCGGACCGGATGACTTTAAGCTACTTGTTTCTCACGACACACTTAGCGGATACAACCGTCTTGGCTTTAACGTCCTCTACGGAGCTCCGGTAAGTTACGATCGACTTGTGTTGAAGGGTAGTCCTGATTGCGGAAAACTGGGTGGTATTTAACAGTGCTTGGAGAAGATTTTCACAAAACTGACATTGAGTCATCACTAAAAACAAAGATGCCAGCTCTGGGCATCGACCTGGGAGGCACCAAGCTGAGCGCAGCGATTGTCTGCGATGGACGCCTTCTCACACAGCCGATACAAGTGCCTACTCCACTTGGGTCTGACAGTATTGTCAAAGCAATATTCAAGGTTCTATCCGACTTTCGTCAAGAACATCTTATTGCAGGCGTCGGTATTGCTACAGCAGGCATTGTCAAAGTTGATACAGGCGAAGTGATCGGTTCTACAGGAAACATCCCTGGTTGGGAAGGGACACCAATTAGAACACTTATAGAACACCAGACTATGTTGCCCGCATATGTGGAGAACGATGCCAATTCCTCTGCTTATGGTGAGTTCAGCGCCGGCAATTTGAGGGACAAAAAGTGCCTGGTAGTAGTGACTCTTGGTACTGGAATAGGCGTGGGGATAGTATTGGACGGTAAACTTTACCACGGTCCGAACTGGGTTGCCGGAGAGTGCGGGCATCTTAAAGTAGCTATGGATAACCACCGCCTTTGTACCTGCGGGCTCTTCGACTGTTGGGAAGCTTACGGCTCGGGACGTGGTTTGCTGGCTACTGCCAACGAACTGTTGTCCACTGTCAAACCGGGGCAATCCGAGCTATCGGATCATGGGCAAGATCTGTCTACCCGAGCGATCATTGCAGCAGCCAAACGTGGTGATATTATCGCTCAGCGTTCTATGAATTTATGGCATGAGCATTTGTGTGCCGGCATGGTTTCAATTGCTCACACATTAGATCCTGACTGCTTTGTTCTCACTGGTGGCATGGCTCAGTTTGTCGACTATCCACTACTGCGAGAGTTGATGTCAGATCGCTGCTTGCCACGCATTGCCGAAAAGCTGGAGATACGAGAATCTGTGCTGGGCAAAGACGGCGGCATGATTGGTGTCGCCCAGCTCGTCCTGGATGATATAGCTACACGCGTCTGAGTAACCAGTTTAGCAAGCAACTTCAAACAGCTCAGTTGGCTCCACCAGCTGTGCCACATTGAGCTTGTATCCCAGCCCCGGCGCAGTCGAGATAATCGAAGGCATGCCAGGAGTATCCAGCTTACGCCTGAGCGTCTTAATGTGCGTTCTTACAGTCTCCTCTGACACTTGATTTGAAGACACCCACACTCTGCGCAAAAGCGACTCGGCTTTGAAGAAATAGTTGGGATGATGCAGCATAAACTCAAGTAATTGATACTCTTTGGGTTGCAATTTGATCTCCACACCGCTCTTGGTGAGACACTTGCCCACAAGATTGAAGACACAATCGCTGAACCTGATAACCTTACAGTTCATGACGTTTGGTCTGCGGAGCAACGCTCTCATCCGGGCAGAGAGCTCTCTTAAACTGCAAGTATCAGCCACACAATCATCTGCCCCAGCATCCAACGCTTGAATCCTCGCCTGCTCAGCGCTCCAATCCATCAGCAACAAAATCCTGGCACCGCCGGCGGCTGATCTATATTGAGTGATTACCTCCAGGGCGCTGAGTAACTGTGCGTTCCAGTTGAGTATGCAGGCATCAAAGTGGTGAAAACAGAGCTGCTCAAGCCCAGCCGCTCCATTGTCCACGACGTCGACTACGTGCATTTCACGAGTAAGCCATTTGCGCAGCGCCTCTGCACGGCACTTGTCACTGTCCACAATCAGTAATTTAGCCATTCAGTAAATTTCCTTATTAACAGTCATGTCACAGAATGAACTTTGCTTGTTCGGTACAGCTATACCGACAGCATCAACTGTCAACACCATCAGTGGGACCTCGCCAAGTTTGCATAAACAAACGAATGGTTCGCCTTCTGTACTGCCATTAAACCCCCCGGTGAATTAGCTCAAATTAGTAATTAGTTCCCGCGGATAACACCATGGTTACCTATTAGTAACTATATCACCACTACGTGGCTACCACAAGTCCAAAGAGCCAGTTTAATCTGCTTTCGAAAGAGCACTGTCGCTTCATAATAGACATTGTGAACAACTTCTCATTTAAGTCGTCTCTAATGTTTCATGCGGAATTCACGTCCCTCGAGCGATGATGCAAATGTGCCTTTCATGTCTTTGTGACTGTTAAAGCAGGCATATAATGATACAGATACATACAGAATCAACTGAACCTGAGAGCGACTGGACCGCGCCAAGGCATGGTTTGGCTGCCGTCTTCCATAGACTGGCAGCTGCTTACGAAAGTGGCGGACGTTTCTCGGATGCTGCCAGAATTTATCTTCATGAACTATCAGCCCGAGAAGCCGCTCAGGCTGAGCACACGAAAGATATAGTTCACTGCTTGCAACGGCTGGCTCAAGCTTATGACAATCTTGGCAATAAGCAAGAAGCCAACCGCACGCGTCTGCGTGCCAGCCTGATTTTAAGCGAGCTGAGCACAGACAACCTCGATGTGGACGGAGATTGCGAGCATCAGATGTGCGTATTGATTAAACCCCTTAGTCCGCGCCAACGGTCTCCAGCTTAAACGCTACTACACTTCTCCTCAGGCACACCGGCAGACAACTGGGCAAGTACTTGTCAGCAATGGACACGGCTGTGTAGAACCATCCAGTTGAAAAAATTGACCTCCCGTTTGCTGCCAACGCTCTACTCGTTGAGTTGCTCACGGGAGATCAATTGTGTTCGGGGGGTCTGGGGTTGGGAAAACTTCTTACTTCTATCTGATGAGCTGCGCAGGTCCGACTGAGAAGCTGCTCATACCAGCAAGCTGCTGTGAGGACGATGGCATATCTGTACCTCGCGCTGTGGTCTGCTGGACAGTCCCACTTATCTCCAATACTTGTCCGGACTGTCCGTTATTGCTAGCGAAGCTAAAACTGTCAATTTTGAAACCTACAAACCCTACCACCGCCTGTGTTTGATTGAATGGCGAAGCACTGTTTATTACTGCTTCTGTTGAAAAACGGGTGGGTAACTAAAAGATATTGAAACGGTCTGAAATGGATATACGGCACAGTCGGAGTCAGGCTGTGAGCCAATTCTAGCAAAAGCTCCGGTAGGATACTCGTTTGAGTTCAAGACTTTCCC